>NZ_JBPXMQ020000070.1:0-19255 GCF_053470405.2 Azospirillum mesophilum | reverse complement strand
GGATCAGGCCGAGGATGGGCGGCTTGTCCTTCGCCAGCGTGCCGCGGCCGCGCTCGCCCTTCAGCCGGCGGCGCCGTCCCGAGCGCCCCTTTTGGCGACTGCGACCGGTTGGCCCTTATGCCAGGCGGCGACGTAGACCTCGTCGATCTCGACCGTGCCGTTCAGCGGCGGGGGCGGCGCCTTGGCGGCCAAGCCGGCGCGCAACGGCTCGGTCATCGCCTGCATGTCGCTCGCCGCCAAGTCCAGTTCCTGGGCGATCTGCCGGTTCGACAGGTTCAAGCCCATCAGATACAGGCACAGCACCCAGACGCGCAGCGGCTGGTGGTGGCCGGCCAGCACCGTGCCGGTCAGGTCGTCGAAGCGGGACTGACAGGCCTTGCAGCGATACCGCTGGCGCGCGCGGTGGGTGTCGTCGAAGCCATGGCGGGCCACCAACGCACTGGCGCAGTGCGGGCAGCGCACACCATCGGGCCAGCGATGCCGGCGCACCAGCGCGTAGCACTTGGCGTCATCGAGCAGGGACGTCAGGTTCACCAGAAGGGGCGACGGCATCGCGAGCACCAGGACCGAAAACGATACTCACCTCAATCCCCTCCGCCGCTCGTCATCACGCCGCCACTCACCACCCCGCTTCCCGACATGAGCCAACGCATAATTCAGATCATATCGATCTGATTTTCAGCTTGATGGAAGGGGCGCGGAAGAAGTTCGGTCGCTCCCCGGTCACGGCCGGACGGAGGAGCCACCGATGAGCAATGTCATGCGATCCACTGGTGGGATGCCCCAGGCGGATGGTATCGTTTGTACGTCGGCAGACTCGAGGCATCCTGTAGGCTGCGCCTGATTGCATACGTACCGGACCGACTGGTACGGCCCATTAGGAAGCCAAAGGGCGGGGCACGGAGGCAAACGGTTGTCAGTTCTGAAATTTATCGACTTGTATTCGAATGAAAGCGATGAGGCTGGAGAGCTGGCGCAGTGAAACAAGCTATGCCATTAGATTTTGTTAATGTTTCCTATGTTCTGCGCGTTAAAGACGGCAACTGTCAGCTAGTGGTTGACGTTCCATCTATGGAGCATGCCGCCGAAGTTGTTCGCAGAATTGCGGTTAGCTCAGGAACTGTGAAGGTTGGAGTTGAGGTATTCAACGACAAAGAAGGATCGTATGAGGCTCGGGAAGCGATCACGTTAAATGCGGCGGGTTCAGTGGGCCGCGACGCTGTCGATAGTTCTGGCGTTAAAGCATCTCGAAAGGAAGTAGCGGGAAAAATCCGCCGAGTTGTTCTCGCCAGCGCGCTTCCACTCTGTGGGTTTGCTGCGCTTGTTTTGTCTGTTCTCAGATTGCAGACATCGGATGTGCAGGTGCCAGCCTCTGTGGAAAGCCATATGACATCCGCTCCGGGTACTGGAGCAGCGCGCCTGAATAGCAGCGAAACATCATCGAAAAAGGCAGAGGCACCAAAAGAAAAGAAGCAAACATTTTCTGTTGGGCTGGGCGTTACGGCGATGTTTCAGAGAATTGAAACAATATGTGAAATAAACTTTGAGATTGAAAATCAATCAAGCTACGACGCAAATTCTATAACATTCAAGTTTGATTTGATAGGTGCTACCGGAAAGATCATAGATGTAGGGGGAATGGGGTCAGGATTTGTCAACTCACATTCCACAAAGTCAGAGAGCAGACTGTTCCATGCGCGCTGCTCCGATGTAGCCAAGATATACGCGGCAGTTACAACCGCTGCTTATAACGACAATTCTCTAGCTTTCGGAGCTTTCGGAGAGAATGAAGTTGTCGTGAAATCACTGCCTGGGAGCTCCATTCCATTTGTCACACGATAACGCAGTTACTCCATCAGGATGATTGGTATTTTATATGCGCGATCCGCGCCTCTCATGTATATTTTTGATCAGCTTTCATTGTAGTTAAACTTCCAGTGGGGTGAACCAGATAGATCGCATCTGTTTGCACGTGAGCAAAAGCTTGAAAACCTGCAATTCCTGCTTGGCCACATATGTAACAATCCGTCTGGTTCGGGCCACCGGAGGCTGTGGCGCGCTGCACGGGGCCGAACGGCACCTTGCCAAGCAAACCGGAGGCAGGCCTACGGGTTCCGGTGCGGTGATGAACCCGGCTCGTCACGGGGGCCGCTGGGACTCGGCGGGAAGCGTCACCGTCCCATTCTCCCGGACAATCCGCCCCGCGCGTTCCAGGGTGGCCAGCGCCCGGTAGATGGCCTCGTGCGTCAGGCCGATCTCGGCGGCGACCTCCGTCCAGGGGCGGTCGAGCCGCAAGGTCGGCGGATCGCCGGATGCCTGAAGCCTGAGCCACGCCATGATCCGCGCGGGCGCCGACCGGATGTTCCGCAGTTCCAGCCGAGTCCGCAGGTCGCGAACGTGCGCGGCGAGCCCACGGGCCAAGGCGAGCGCCGCCTGGGGATCATCCTCCAGGGCGCGGAGCAGGTCCGCCTTCGGGATCACCGTGACCCTGGACGGCGCCTCGGCCACGCCGTCGCAGTGGTAGGCGTCAGCCCACAAAGCGGCCTCGGCGAAGGTCTCGCCGTCGCGGGCGACGTGCAGGGCCACCGACGTCCCATCGTCGAGGTGGCGGACGAGCCGTACCCGCCCGCTGTCGACACGGTACACCGCCACGGTGGTGTCTCCCTGCCGGAACAGCGCCTCTCCCGGTTCCAGTCGCCGACAGGAAAGACGGTCTGGCGCGACGAGCCCAACCCACGCGCCTGCTCCCTTGATGCCCAAGGCCACCCTCGTTCCGAAAACCCGGCTTGTGCCCCGCTTATGATTGCAATCATATCGCTGCACACCGAGCCCGGCTATGGTCAATGGAAATCGCTCGCCAGGAGGACCCGATGTCGATCCACACCGCCATCACTGCCCTTGCCTTCGCCGCCACCCTTGGGGCGGCCGTTGCGCACGCCCAGACCGCGATGCCCCCCACCACGCCAATGGACCACGCCAGCCAACATGCCGGGCACCATGCCGCCCATCATGCCGGGGCATCGGCGCTGCCCTCCGGCGGGGTTCCGACGATGCCGGGCCAGGACGCCTTCGGCACCATCCAGGAAATCGTCCGCATCCTGGAGGCGGACCCGGCCACGGACTGGTCCAAGGTGGACATCGAGGCGTTGCGCCAGCACCTTGTCGACATGAACGAGCTGACCCTGAACGCGAAGGCCACGGCGACCCCCGTGGACGGCGGTGCGCGCTACGAGGTCACCGGCGACGGGCGCACCCTGGAGGCGATCCGGCGCATGGTCCCGGCCCACACCCACGAGATCGACGGCGTGAACGGCTGGACCGCCAAGGCGGAGCCGACGGCGAACGGCGTGGCGCTGACCGTAACCGCGGCGGACCCGAAGGAAACGGCGCACATCCGGGCGCTCGGTTTCATCGGCCTCATGGCCCAGGGCAGCCATCATCAGGCGCATCACCTCGCCATGGCCAGGGGCGGGTTCAGCCACTGACCCGCCCGCTCAGGATGCGCGCGACACGTTGGCCTCCTGCTGCCTGAGCTCCCGCACGATCGAGCTGAAGCACGAGCGCACCTGATCGCGGTCATGCGTCAGCTCGATGGGCCGGAGCGTGAACAGGACGCTCGCCATCGCCTGGTAGAAGCGCATGTAGGACCAGTTGAGGCCGGCACCCAGGACGGCACCGGTGATGGGAACGGCCTGCAGGGCAACCTTCGGAAGAACGACGCCCGCATAGCGCACGGCGACCTTGGCAACGACCTCGGCAAGCTCGGTCGCCCCGACGCGCGCCGCGAAGAAGGCGAGATCGGCATCATCGTCGTCGTCGAGGGGACCGCCATAGGCGAAGGTTTCAATGCACGTCGCCTGAACACCGGCATCGTCCAGATCGGCCCCTTTCGAGCGGGCGACGTCGGCGATGGCTCTCAGAATGGTGACCGTCGTGGCCGGCAACTCCACAAGGATCGCGGGCAGACCGAAAAAGCCGCTGACGCCGCCGGCCGCCGCGGCCGCCAAACCGTACAGCCCTTTCGACGCTTCGCGGCCGACGTCCTTGTCCATGCCGGTCAGGGAGACCCGCTGGGCATACTCCAGCGCCTCCCGCACCTTGGTCATGATCTCGTCCTTGATCCCGTCGGGAAGCGTCGCGATGCCCTTCTCAATGGTGCTTCCGAGGGTCGACATCAGGGTCATCAACGCGCCCTGGGCCGCCAGATATTCTCTCGCCGCCTGGACGAGCGTGTCGTATTCGGCCGGGCTCAGCAGAGCGCAAGCGTTCGTCTGACGCGAAACCAAGGCACCTTCCGGCATCTGCGGCCCCCAAATCCTCGTTGTTTCGGGCAACATCGGCGTCACGCCGCGAACACCCTAACACTTCGTCGTCGGTATCCGCCCGATGGGACACAAAACGGGACCCAAAAGGTCGATGGCGGCCCGCGCAACCGCAATCAGCAAACCGGCGTTGATTCCGTGTCCCGAGATCGCAGCCTCCATCTCGTCCATCCGGCGGATGCTTGTGGCAGCACCGCCCGGTGAACGCGGAAGGCGCTCACGAAGCCGCTCACAAAGGGGGGGGATGACCATGAACGCGACGGACGAGGAAAAGGCCCGCGACGCGCTGAAGCTCATCGAAAAGGACGTCGAAGCCATTGAGCAACGGATCGCCGCCGCGGAGCGGATGATCGAACAGGCCCGCGCGGCGGTCGCGCAATACACCCTGGTGCGCGACGCGCTGCTGGACCAGGCGCAGGCCATTCTCGACCAACTCGACCACGGCTGAAGGCCGCGGGCCGCGCGTCTATTTCGTGTCTTCCGCGTACTGGGGGTCATGTTGGGGGTCATGTTGGAAGGCGTATTGGGGTGTCGTTCGCCAGGAGAACACCGACATGGCTCGGTAGCTCCGCTCTCCGGAAAGCCCGTAAGCCGGTTCGGTGGACGCCACCAGCGCGCCGGACTTGTTGTCGTACGCAAAGGCAGAAAATTTCGCGACCGCCTGATTTTCGGTCGAACTGTACACGGACGCCTCGGGCAGGGTCACCGCTCCGGGAAGCGTGATCGCCGGTATTCCGAGAACGGTTTTGCTCTGGTCCACCGACAGGGCGCCGAGCCTGATTTCGATGATGGTGTCGGCGTCGCCCTTGTCGCTCGTCAGGCGGAGACCCTGGCGAAGGAACGACTCCTTGATGGCGCTGGCCGCATAGCGCGCGTCCGGCCCGTCGAAGTTGCTGACGTCGACAAAGGCCTTCTTCTCCGCGGACAGGTCAAGCTTCAGCTTTCCGGCGGCGTTGTCTGCCGCGGAAGAAATCAAGAGCTGCTCGGTAGCGGTGCGCGAAGGAAGGCTCTCCTTCACATCGGTGCACGCAGTTGCCAGCGCCGCCGCAACCGCCGCGACGGCAATGTTTCCCAACATACGCACCATAGTAATCTCGCTGTTCTCGCCCTTCATCTCTGCCCTTCTTTCAAGATCACAATGCGGTGACCATGGCCGCCGGCTCCCCTGCCAAGGTTTCCCTGCTACAGGGGCATCGGAAAGCCGGGCGGATCAAGGAGCAGTTTTGAGACACACCAGGGCGCCGAGCCGGCGACCTCCGCCGCGCGCCCGATCGGGCAACGGAATCTCGAAGAATGCCGCCGGCCGGTGATAGACTGCGCGCTCCCTCCAGGATGCCCCGCCCGTGTCGCGCGCCGAACGCCTTCTCGATCTGCTTCAAATTCTGCGACGCCACCGGCGGCCGGTGAGCGGGCGCTCGCTCGCGGACGAACTCGGCGTCAGCCTGCGCACCCTGTACCGGGACATCGCCACGCTCCAGGCGCAAGGGGCGCGGATCGATGGGGAGCCGGGGGTCGGCTATGTCCTCCAGCCGGGCTTCATGCTGCCGCCGCTGATGTTCTCCGAGGAGGAGATCGAGGCGCTGGTGCTCGGCTCGCGCTGGGTGGCGGAGCGCGGGGACGGGCGGCTGGCCGCCGCCGGGCGCAACGCGCTCGCCAAGATCGCGGCGGTGCTGCCGGCCGACCTGCGCAACGACCTCGACGCTTCGGCGCTGCTCGTCGGGCCGGGGGAGCCGATCGCCGCCGGGGATGCCGACGTGGCCACCATCCGGCAGGCGATCCGGACGGAGCGCAAGCTCGACCTCCGTTACCGGGACAAGGGATCGGCGGAAAGCCGGCGCGTCGTCTGGCCCTTCGCGCTGGGCTTCTTCGACAAGACGCGCGTGCTGGTCGCGTGGTGCGAGATGCGTGGCGCCATCCGGCATTTCCGCACCGACCGCATCCTGGGGCTGACCCTGACGGAGTCCCGCTACCCGCGCCGCCGTCAGGCGCTGTTGAAGGAATGGCGGGAGGCGGAGGGCATCCGGCCCCAGTGACGCTGCTCGCAGGACAAAAGCGTTCCACCCGTTTGAGGTTGCCGCGTGAGGTTGCCGCGCCGCTCCTGTTGGCGGAAGGGACGCAGAACCTTCCAGAGAGGTGGCGCATGAGCGACAAGATGAAACCGGCCGACACCGGCACCCATCCCCCGCGCAGCTACGATCCGGACAGCCAGAAGCCGGTCGGCAAACGGGACGAGGCCGCCCCCGGCACGCCGGGAACGGGCGAGGACATCGACCCCAAGACCGGCGAGACGTTCACCGAGGGAATCGGCGGAGCCTGAACCGGGACGCTCGCCCGGAAACGCGAAAAGGCCCGGCGGAACGGATGCTCCGCCGGGCCTTTTGCCGTTCACACCCCCTTCAACGCGCAGGGTCAATGCGCGTGGTCATGCGCGTGGCGGGCGCGGTCCCAGACGTCGCTGGGCAGGCCGCTCATCAGGCCGATGGGCAGCAGAAACAGCGCAAGGTTGGTCCAGGAGATGCCCCGCCTGCCCCGGTGCCCAGCCCCCTCGCCGCGCCAGCCGCCGAGCAGACCGGCGCCGGAGCCTGTGCGCTCCATCCAGCCGCCGCGCGCCTCGTGGTATTCCGGCATGGGGTCCAGCACCGCGCCCGCGGTGTCGCGGGCCGGGCGGTTCTCGAACATGTTGCGGTCGACCATATGGGCCAACACCCGCTCCGTCATGCCGGGGGCCACGGCGTGCTGGAAGGCGGCGACCCGCCCGACGTTGCCGACGAACACGTCGCGCCGGGGCTGCTCGGCGAGTGATACGATGGTGTCGGCCACCTGCTCCGGCGGGTAGAGCGGGGTCATGGCCTTGATGGCGCGGCCTGTGTAATTGGCGGCGTGCTGCCACAGCGGCGTGTCGATGGGGCCGGGCATCACCGTGCAGACATGGATGCCCGGTTCCTCCACCAGCTCCTGCCGCAGCGTCTCGGAAAAGCCGCGGATGGCGAATTTGCTGGCGACGTAGGCGGTGGTGTAGCGCTGCCCGACGGTCGAGGCCATGGAGGAGACGTTGACGATCGTCCCCTCCCCCCGGTCGAGGAAATGCGGCAGCACCGCCCGGCAGCCGTTGGCGGTGCCGAAGAAGTTGGTGCGCATGATCTCCTCGAAGACGTCCTGGGGCGTCTCCTCGAAGCGGCCGAAGGTGATGACGCCGGCGTTGTTCACCCACAGGTCGATGCCGCCGAAGGCGTCGATGGCGCGCCGGGCCAGCCGGGTCATCTGCCCCTGGTCGCGGACGTCGGTCGGCACGACCATGGCCCGCCCGCCGGCCTCCACGCATTCCTCCGCGACCTCGTGCAGCGCCGCGTGGCGCCGGGCCGCCAGAACCACCGCCGCGCCGCGCCGGGCGAAGGCCACGGCGGTGGCGCGGCCGATCCCGCTGGAGGCGCCGGTGATGACCACCACCTTGTCGAGAGGCCGCGTCTCGCGAAACTGTTGGGCCATGGGTGTTCCTCTCCCGCCTCGTTCGAACCTGCTCTCCCCTGGCTAAACACCGTGCTCCGCCAAAGGTGCCGGAGCGGAACTGTGGAGGCGGAGCCGCGAACCCGCTACAGTCCCAGCCGACCATCGTTCGAAAGGCAAAGGAAAGGTGTCGGCCGTGGCGGCAAAGGAACTCGACGTGAAGGGGCTCCACTGCCCGCTTCCCATCCTGCGGACGCGCGCCCTGCTGGACAAGATGGCCGTCGGCGAGGAGGTGATCGTCTACTCCACCGACCCGGCGTCGATCATCGACTTCAAGCACTTCTGCAACACGACCGACAACGAGCTGCTCGCGCACGAAACGCGCGGCGAGGTGTTCGTCTACCACATCCGCCGGGGTGCGGCCGGCCAGTGACCTGTCCGCCCCCGCCAGCCACCCCGCCCGCCATGAAGGAGGCCGACCCCATGCCGACCCTGCGTCCCGCGGTTGCCCCGCCGCTGCGCCCCGGTGCGGTGATCCACGGCCCCGGTTCGGCCGCCGTGGACGACCTGATCGACCGCTTCGTGACGGAGCTGAAGCGGCGCGGCTTCCGCGTGGGCGGCGTCGTGCAGCGGAACTACGGCGCGCTGGACGACTGCGCGGACCGGATGGAGCTGGTGGACGTCGCCACCGGCCGGGCCTTCGGCATCTCCCAGAACCTGGGGCGGGCATCGCAATCCTGCCGGGTCGACCCCTCGGGCGTGGCGGAGGCCAGCCAGGCGCTGCGCCGCGCCATCGACGAGCGCGCCGACCTTCTGGTGGTCAACAAGTTCGCCGGACTGGAGGCGCACGGCAAAGGCCTTGCCGACGAGCTGCTGGCCGGCATCGCCGAGGGCATTCCCGTGCTGACCAGCGTGGGCAGCCGCTTCCTGAACGAATGGCAGAGCTTCACCGGCGGCTACACCGCCCTGCTCTCCCCGGACGAGGACGCGCTGTGGCGCTGGTGGGGGGCGCACCGGCTCTACGACGACCTGCTGCTGGGCGTGGAGGAGGCGGAGGTCCGGCGCGTCATCATCGGCGCCAAGTGGATCATGGTGGAAGCCGACGCGGGCGCCGGCCTCGCCGCCCGCCCCTCGGCCAGCGCCGGGGCGGAGATCCCGCCGCCGGAGCGCTGGGCCGGGACGAGCCTCACGGCGCTCGCCGCGCAGGCCGCCCGCTCCTGGGACCCGCTGGAGGCGGCCATCGGCATCGCCGCGATGAACGCCCACTATAACCGCGCCGGGCTGGAGGGCGGCACCGCCAACGGCCTCGACCTCTTCACCGGGATGGACGGCCGCGTGGTGGTGATCGGCGCCTTCCCGCAGATCGCCAATCGCCTGCCCGACGCCCAGGTGGTGGAGATGAACCCACGCCCCGGCGAGTATCCGGCGGCGGCGGCGGAGTGGCTGCTGCCGGGGGCGGAGGGGGCGGCGATCACCTCCTCCACCCTCGCCAACCGCAGCCTGCCGCGCCTGCTGTCCGCCGCGGCCGGCGTGCGGGTCGCGATGATCGGGCCGGGCACGCCGCTGACCGGGCGGCTGTTCCGCTACGGGCTCGAATCCCTGGCCGGATTCGTGGTCCAGGACCGGGAGGCGGTGGCGCGGGTGATCCTCGACGGCGGCTCGTCGCGGGCCTTCCACCCCTTCGGCCGCTTCGTCACGCTGCACGACAACGAACGATGACTTGAGAGGAAACCAAGATGGACGAGAAAACCCGCATCGAACTGGAGGCCGCCGCCTTCCGCGGCCTGGTCGAGCATCTGCGCAAGCGCACCGACGTGCAGAACATCGACCTGATGAACCTCGCCGGCTTCTGCCGCAACTGCCTGTCCAAATGGTACGCCGCCGCCGCCAAGGAGCGCGGGGTCCCACTGACCGACGAGGAGGCGCGCATCGCCGTCTACGGCATGCCCTATTCGGAGTGGAAGGCCAAGCACCAGAAGGAAGCCACCCCCGAACAGCAGAAGATGTTCGAGGACACCAAGCCGCTGCACGCCGAGATCAGCGGGCATTATCCGAAGAAGTGACCCGTTCCGGCTGGGCGACGCGCGAAGCCTCGCCCAGCCGCAGATTTCCCACTTCCGGCTCCGCTTCCGGCCCCGCTCCCGTCAGTGCGACAGCAGCAGCGGCACCGGGCAGGTGCGCAGGACGTGGCGCGTCCCGCCGCCGCGATGCAGGAACGGGAAGCCGTAATGGCCGTGCGCGCCCATCACCAGCAGGTCGGCCCCGGCGTCCATGGTGCGGGCGAGCAGCGCGTCCATCGCGCCGATGTCCGACACGGTGAAATGGGTCTGCTGCGCCTTGATGCCGTGCAGCGCCAGATGGTCCAGCACCCCGATGCGTTGCGGTTCCACCGCGTTGGAGGGTGAGGCCTGGGTCAGCACGGTGATGACCGTCACCTCGCTGGCGGACTGGAGCAGCGGCATGGCGTCGGCCAACGCGCGGGCGGCTTCCCGCTCGGCGTTCCAGGCGATGGCGACGCGCTTGCCGATCACCGGAAACTGGCCGGCGAAGGGCAGCACCAGCACCGGCCGGCCGGAGTTCAGCACCACCTGCTCGTTCAGTTCCTCCGGCGCCGCGCCGTCGCCGGCGTTGCGGTCGTACTGGCCCAGAACCGTCAGGTCGGCGAAGCGGGACCAGATGATGGTCTCGCGGATCACGTGGTTGTATTCGCCGTGCCCCAACGAGTGCCACTGGCTTTGCAGGCCGGAACCCTGGAGCTTGTCCCGGAACAACGCCTCGCTGCGCGCGGCTGCCTGCTCCAGATGCTCGCTGGACCGCCGGGCGATGACGCTGCTGGCGATGCGGTCGGCCTGCGCGAAGAGACCGCGCACGAAGGCCCCCTGCTGCTTGGCCAACGTGATGGCGGCGTCCAGGCGCGCTTCCACCTGCGGGCCGGAATCGAGATGCACGAGGATGTGCTTGTAGGGCATGAGGTTCCTCCCATTCTTCTTGTTCGGTCGGGCTTTTTGTTCGGTCGGGCGGCCGGTTGGGTGCCCGCCCCGGCAATTCTCCAACGGCGCGCGGCCGGACGCCACAGGAAAACCGGCGGGGACGACGGGCATCGCCGGTGAGAATACCCACCGGATTCCAACGGCCGCACGGCAAGTGCGGCACTATGCCGCGCCACAAAACCACACCGGGTCGCGCTGGGAAAAATTTGCCGGTCCGGAGCCCGCCGGGTCGCGGGCACCCCCGGATCAAGCGCATTTTTCGAATGAGACCCGGCCGCGTCATCACCGCCGCGCAACCCGGACAGTCCCGGTGGGCAAAATCTGCCTACGCAACCTCAGGATACAGAGAAATTCTTGCCTAGCGCGGGGCGAATTCTTCGCACACGCAAGGAGCGACCACCCTGTGACGGCCATCACTGCGTATCTTTAGCATTAATTCATTGGATGTTAAGACGAGTCCGGGTCAACTGGCGGGTGTCGATTTCCGGACGGCTTCCCACCGGTACGCCCGGACGACCGAGCTTTTGGGAGTGAGACATGTACAACCTTCTGGCATCGATCATCGCCGTCGCGATCGGCGTCTTCATGACGAGCGCCGGCCTGTATTACGGCGGCGCCGCATATTCGACTTCGTCGGCCAAGGCTCAGGCGATGCAGATCATCGCCTCCATGGAGCAGATCGATTCGGCCTGGACGATCTGGTCCAACGACGGCAACACGACGACGGGTGCCCTTCCGGCCTACACCGGCGCGACCGGCCTGACCTCGGCCCCTTACTACCTGTCCGCCGTTCCGACCCCGCCCTCCACAGCCGTCGCGTGGTCGCAAGGCGGCGCCGCGGCTTACGTTCTCGACACCTGGGGTTCGGGCAGCACCAACGGTGGCGGCGCGGCGCCGGCCACCGAAACGTCCAACACCGGCATTGCCTTGCTGCTGAACAAAAGCACGGGCGGCAACGCCTGCCTGGAAATGGCGAAGGCTGCGGGCGTTATGGGTCTGACCACCAGTTCGACCACGTTCCCGGCGGCCGCCCAGCCCTTGCCCACCCCAGGCGGCGGCGCCCCCACCAACGTGACTCTGTCCGGCATCACCACGAAGGCCGAATTCGACGCGCTGGCCTACAACTACCGCTTCTTCTGCGTGCAGACGGCGGGCACCTGGGGCGGCGCGAACCTGTCCTTCGGCAACTCCGGCAATACGACCTTCACCGCCGGCGGCGTCGGCGACGCCAACACCTACATCGCTTTCTTCAAGCACCAGTAACAGGTTTGCTCCCGAAGGCTCGTATTGGATGGGGCGGCTTCACCGCCGCCCCGCTCCGACGACACCCCAAGGAGGGTACAGCCGAGGCGGCCGGCGTGCGCGGGACGGGTCGTTCGGACCCGGCCGACGCTCGACCGGCCTCGATCGTTCCTTATCACTGCCCCGATCATCACCGGTCCCATCTTTTTTCCGGGCGGGAGACGCCCGAACTGCGCTAGCCTACAGCCGTTTCGGGTACCGCAAACGGCGGATGCCAACGGCACATGTCAGCGGCGGGCACGGGCGGCGGCGGTTCATGGTCTCACTTCTCCTCATCACCATCATGGCGATCTCGCTGGTCGCGACGACGGGCTACACGGCCTTCACGCTCGTGCAGTCGTCCGACCGGGTGGCCCAGGCGCAGCGCAGCGCCGGGCAGATGCACAAGCTCGCCGCGCTGGTTGAGGCGAACCTCCGCACGCTGAAGAACGACGGCGTGCTCTACGCTCCCGCCCCGCAGGAGGGCAGCGACGGGCACACCCTGCTCCCCACCTGGCTGATGCCCGGCGTCAAGACGCCCTGGGGGGCGCCCTACGGATATTGCGTGTTCGCACCGTCGGAAACGGCGGTGTCGGCGACCATCACCACCGCCCCCTGGCCGCAGGAGGGCGCCGCCGGAGCCCGCGCCTACGCCGTCTCCGCCCCTGCCCCGGCTCCGGAGGTTGCCAAGGCCGGCGTTCTGGCGGCGATCCTGGCGCCGGCCATCGGGTCGGACAAGCTGCCGGACTGCGCGTCGCTGACCGTCAAGGACGGGCAGCTCACCGTGCCGAACGGGTCGGTGGTCGCGGTCACGCGCGGCGCCTCCGCCGACCTCGCCGCCGTCGCGGCGGCCGCGACGGTGCGCCGCCATGTGGCTCCGTCTTCGCAGGGCGACGCCAGCGGCGTCACGCCCGCCAACGCCATGACGCTGACGGCGGCGCTGGGACTGTGGCAGGCGACGCAGCCGGCGACCATGGTCCTGCGCCTCGCCCCCGGCCGGCACGAGGTTCCGGCGGCGCTGCTCGACTCGCTGGCCGCCGGCATGGGGGCCGGCCGCGCTGCGCGCGTGGTGCTCCAGGGCGAGGGGCCGGGGGTGGTCGTGGCCTCCAGCCCGGCCGGGGCCAGCTTCCGCCTGCCCAACGACCTGCGGGTCGAGAATGTCGGGTTCGAGACGCCGGTGGAGGCCATGCCCGGCACCCGCGTCACCTTCGCCGGCAGCAACGCCATCGCCGTGTCCAGCGGGCCGGCGCTGAAGGTTGCGCACGCGCATCTGGACGTGTCCGGCAGCCTGAACCTCGCCTCGAACAGCGGCGACGGGGTGCAGGTGGCCGGCGGCGAGGCGCTGTTCCGCGATGCCGACGTGGTCGCCGCCGTAGGCACCGGGCGCGCGGCGGTGACCTCCACGCTCGGCGCCTCGGTCACCTTCGCGGCGGAGAAGGCGCGCCCGCGCCTGCACGTCCGGGGGCGCGGCGGCGTACCGCTGGCGGCCATCCGCTCCGGCGGCGGGCAGACCATCCTCGACCGCACCGACGTCGCCACGGAAAGCGACACGCAGTTCGGCGTGGTGCTGGAGAATGGCGCCCTGGAGATGAGCGCGGCGGCACTCGGCACCGCGGCGGCGCGGCCGAAGGCGGCGGGGGTGCTGGACCTCGGCGGGGCGCGGGTGGCGGCGGACGCCAACACGCAGGTCACCGTGGCACCCGGCGCGAAATGCGCCCACGGCGAGATCTTCAACCAGCCGGCGCGCCGCCAAGCGGCCGACCTGTCGGGGTCTGGCACGGCGGTCGGCGCCGTCTCGCTCGCCAACCGCGCCAACTGGGCCTGCCGCCAATGAGACCGCAGGCGGCACCGCTGGAGCCCCCCACCGCGCTCCGCGAGGAGCTGGCGGCCTATCTGCTGGACCGGGGGCTGGTGACGCGGCCGATCCTGGACGCGGCGCTGGCCGAGCAGCGCGTGACCGGGGAGTCGCTGGGTTCCATCCTCGTGCGCAACGGCTTCGTCGCCCGCGCCGACATCCAGGAGGCGCAGACCCGCCACGAGGCCGCCGACCACATGCCGGAGCCGGTGGCGGCCACGCCCGTGCCGCTGCGCCTGCTGGAAAAGCACGCCATCATCGTGACGGGCGAGACCAAGGACAGCGTCCACGTCGCCACCCTGCACGAGGAGATGATCGCCGCCCGCGTGGTGGCGAGATACTACCCCGGCAAGCGGGTGCATTTCGTCGCCTGGGTGCCCGACCATTTCGACGATTTCCTGGACCGCGTGCGCCGGGGCGAGCGGGCCGACGGCGACCCGGAGGGGCTGGACGCCCTGCTGTCCCAGGCGGTGGAGGCCGGCGCGTCGGACATCCACATCGTGCCGCGCCGCAAGTCCTACAGCGTCTTCTTCCGCGTCCACGGCGTGCGCTCGCTGGTGTATGAGGGCGTGCTGGACCACTACGCAACCATCGCCGCGCAGATCAAGGACCGCGCCGCCATGGATCTGGCGGAGCGCCGCCTGCCCCAGGAAGGCCGCTTCGACATCGAATTGCGCGGCCGCCCGGTGGACCTGCGCGTCGCCACCGTGCCGTCGGTGGAAGGCGAGATCCTGGTGGTCCGCATCCTGGACGCGGAGCGGGTGCAGCCCATCCTCGACAAGCTGGGAATCACGCGGGTGGGCGACTGGCGGCGCAGCGTGGACCAGCGGCACGGGCTCTGCCTCGTCTGCGGGCCGACCGGCTCGGGCAAGACCACCACGCTGACCGCCACGGTGCGCGAAATGGACCGGCTGGGCAAGGCCGTCTACAGCATCGAGGATCCGGTCGAATACCGCGTCGCCTACGCCGGACAGGTCAGCGTGAACAACGCGGTCTCGCTGGACTTCGCGCAGGTCGTGCGCACCTTCATGCGGGCCGATCCAGACGTGATCGTGCTGGGCGAGGTGCGCGATGAGGAGACCGCCAAGATCGCCGTGCGCGCCGCCGACACCGGCCACATGGTGCTGACCACGCTGCACACCGGCTCCGTCCAGGGCGCCATCGACCGGCTGCGCCATCTGGGCGTGTCGCCGCACGACATCAAGAACCAGCTCCGCTGCGTGATGGTGCAGTCGCTGATCCGCACCACCTGCACCGCCTGCCGGGGTGCGGGCTGCGAGGACTGCCGGGAGACCGGCTACGGCGGGCGCACGGTGGTCAGCGAATGCGCGGCCTTCGACAGCCCGTCCGCCGTGGTGGCCGCCGCCAAGGGCCATCGCGGCTGGCCGTCGATGCTTCAGGACGCCGTCGCCAAGTTCCACGCCGGCCTGACCACTGGCGCCGAGATCCGCCGCGTCTTCGGCAGCGAGGCCCAGGGCTTCGGCGTCGGAGTCCCGGCCGTGCGGACGGAGGAGGTGCTGTGAACCTGCTGCAAGCGGTCGTTGCGGTGGCGCTGGCGGCGACGGTCACCATCGGCGGCATCCAGTATGTCGGCGCCGACACCGAGGCGCGGGTGAAGGCCACCAACACCGCCGACACCGGCTTCCAGTCGCTGGAATCCGCCTTCCGCGCCCGACAGGCCGCCGGCCTCCCCATCCCCGCCGCCGAAGGCTGGGAAGCCGCCCTGTTCCCCGCCTTCGGCACGCTGCCGACCCCGCTGAAGGGCCTGACCTGGACCTATGGCACCGGCACCGCCGGCACATGGTTCTGCCTGTCCGGAACCACCCAGGACCGCGTCACGAAAGAAGCGCTGGAACGGCTGAAGGCCCGCTATCCGGACGGGCTTTACGCCTACGGTCCGGGCTGCGCCGGGAAGGACGGAACGGCAGGGGCTGTCGCAGCGACCTTCTGGGTGGTGAAGGGGTCGTAGGCGGCGATCAATAATGAAACCGGCATTGGATGATTTCCAGCCGTTGATCCGCCCCGGTCCCCGTCACCCTGTACACAAGCCGGTGCTCTCCGGTGATCCGGCGCGACCACCAGCCCTTGAGGCTTTCTTTCAGGGGCTCTGGTTTTCCGATGCCCTTGAACGGGTTGCGTTTGGTGTCCTTGATGAGAGCGTTGACCCGCTGGACGATGTCCGGGTCATGCTCCTGCCAGTGCAGGTAATCGTCCCACGCGTCTTCGGTCCACAGCAGGATCATTCCGCGACGTCGCGCTGGATCAACGCCCCACGGTCGGCCGCCTCGATGGAGCGAAGGAGACGGGCCGCGTTGGCCGGAGAGCGCAGCAGATGCAACGTCTCCATAAGGCCATCATATTCCTCTTTGTCCATAAGCACCGCGTCCGGTCCGTTCTGGCGCGTGATCAGCAGCGGAACGCGGGTTTCATGGACCTCATCCAGCTTCTCGCGCAGGTTCTCGCGCAAGGCGGAATAGGTGCAGGTCATCATGGTCATCGGGGGCCTCATGCCGCAGCTGATTGTACATATAATTGGACAATGCGGCGATGCAGTCAAGCCGGGGGCTGCTCAAAACCGCATCCGCACCCGCGCGGTGAAGGCGTGGTTGTGGCCGTCGGCGCCGGACAGTTCGCCGCGGTAACCGATGGCCGCCGTCACGGTCTCGCCCAGCGCAGCCGACAGGCCGGCGCCCACCACGAACGTGTTGCGGGCGATGCCGCTGGGGTAGGCGGTGTTGGAGGCGCCGCCGGGCAGGATGACCGTCACGTTGCGCGCGTCCTCGGCGAAGTGGTGCTCCCAGGCGACGGCGAGGCTCGGCTCCAGCACGGCGTTGCCGACCTCGACACTCGTGGTGGCCTCCATGCCCAGGCTGCTTTCCCAGGATTGGGCATTCTGCCGCTCAACACCCAGCGACAGGGGGCCGGCGCCGCGCTCGGCATATTCGTCGATTTCGGTGTGTAGGTAACGCAGCCCGACGCGCGGCCCCAGCGCCACCCGGCCGAGATGCGCCGTGTAGCCGCCCGCGACGGAGAAGGCGTAGGTGCGCCCGTCCGTATCAGCGGAGGCCGTCGGGAACACCGCGAAGCCCGTGTTGCGGTCGATGTCGCCGTAATGGTCGAAGGACACGCTGCCGGCGACGGCGAGGCTGAAGCCCTGCGCCTCGGTGATGGCGTGGAGGCCGATGATGTTGCTGGTCATGTCCACATCGCCCTCCCCGCGGTCGAGCTTGGCATGGCCGTGGGCCGCGCCCACCGACAACCCGACGCGGGCATAGGGGCTGACCGCCAGTTCCGCCCCGACGCCGCCGACCTGCGTGTCGTAGCGGAAGCCCGCCTGCTGCTCGTTTCCGGCCAGCCGCCCCCAGGAGGCGTCGCCGATCAGGAAGGCCGTCAGGTCGCCGTTCCCGACCCGCTCCGCTCCGGAGCGCGAAGCCGAGCCCAGGGTCGAGCCCATGACGGAGCCGAGGATCGCGTGGTGCCAGCTGCGGGTGATCTGGAAGGCCAGCTCCGGCTGCATCGCCACCGTCTCCGCCGCGTCGTTCAGCGCCAGGACGGCCCCCTGCATGTATTGGGCGATCAGCAGATGCGCGGTGCGGGTCGGGTGAATCTCGTCCCAATAGACGGTCTTGTCGGCCTGCGCGTCGTTGGGGCAGGCGCCCGTCGCTTGGTTGTTGGTGATGCAGGGCGTCAGGACGTTGGTGAAGCCGTAGGCCGTCGGATTGGCCGCCACCGCCCGGTAGAGCGTGTTCACGTCGGCCACCACCACCTTGACGCCCAGTCGCTGCTCCAGCGCGTTCATGGCTTGCAGAAGCTGGGCGTTGTGGGCGGCGGTGACGCTGTTCAGCAGCGCGGAGCGCGGAGAGCCCGCCGTATCCGGCACGCTGCCCAGGTCCGGCAGATTGGGCACCAGGAAGGTCCGCCCGCCAAGCGCCGCCAGCCGCTCCACCGCCGACACGATGTTGGAAACGGTCTGCGCCACCAGCGGCGCCGGGTCCGACCCGACCGCGACGCGGTTGAAGTAGTCGTTGCCGCCGGCCCAGACGGTGAAGATCCCGCCTCCGCGTCCACCGGGACCGGTCAGGGCGAATTGGCTGACCTGCCCCAGCACGCCCGGCACGTTGGTCTGGGACAGTGTCCCCGTCTCCGCGCCGCCATAGGCGTAGTTGGTCTGCTGGTTGGGCAGGGCGCCGACCAGTGGGGCGAACCGCTCCACCCAGATCGGGCCGTTGGAGAAGCGGCCATCGAAATAGGGCGGGCTCTTCGGAATCAGGCCCTGCGTCAGTTCGTAAACGCGGCCGGTGTCGGACAGGCTGTCGCCGAACACGAACACCCTGTCGAACGGAACCGCATCCGCCGGCGCCGACGCCAGCAGTGCCGCCCCGGCCGCCAGCCCGGCCACCAGCCCGATCGCGCGCATGTATCCTCCCCCCTTCCACCCGGCCGGCCGCCCGGTTCCACGGAAAGCCCGTGTGTCCAAACAGCGGGATGCGGCGGGGTGCGGCGCCTTCGTGGCGTCCTACCGCCTTTGCGTCGGGAAGAGAATCCGGAGTCGGACGTTCATCCGGGCGTGGGTCACCTGTGCATGGGTCGCCCCACGGAGGAAGCGAGTCCTCGACCCTGGACACGGGCGGCGCCTGCGATGGACGCCGCCCGCCTTTTTCTCCGGACCGATTTGTGTGTTATCAGCCGCGGAAGTTCAGCAGGCTCGGCGCCTTGTCGATGATCTCCTCCAGAATCAGGGAGGCGGTTTCCAGGTCGCGCTCCAGGTCGGCGCCCAGCTTGCCGGCGTAGTTCGGACGCTTCAGCTTCTCGTGCGCGTCGTGCAGACTGCGCAGCTCCGCCACGAAGATCTCGCGCGCACCCATGGGCAGGATGGGGTTGGCCGACAGCACGAAGAAGAAGCGCATGCTGGCGCGCACCAGCAGGGCCAGCATGACGGTGTCCAGCCGCTCGAACTGGTCCCGCAGGTCGTCGGAGCGGGTGTCGACGAGGTTGCGCAGGCGCTGCTCGATCAGGATGACGAGCGCCTGGAACTCGCCCACCTTATCGCGGAAATCGCGGTAGGCGCCGAAGCTGTGCTTGCTCGCGTCATGCTCGGCAAGCTGCGCGAGTTTGGACGCCTCGCGGCATTGCCGCTCCAGCGCGGACAGCAGCTCCTTGACCTCGGCGCGGGTGTATTGGCGCTTGCTCATGACGACGGAGTATCCTTGGACCGACGGCCCGCCCTATAGCACAAAGCGGAAGGGCGGGCCACACGGGAGGCAGGGCCATTCAAAGAAAGCCGTTCTTGACGGTTGCAATGGTGGCACAGCGATCTTCGGCGCAGGCCATGCGGACGGCGGGGAGTGGGGCGCCGAAGAGAT
>NZ_JBPXMQ020000069.1:0-21284 GCF_053470405.2 Azospirillum mesophilum | reverse complement strand
TGTACTTGATGGCAACGTATTGCGATCCGCGATCGGAATGATGG
The DNA here is from genome assembly GCF_053470405.2 of Azospirillum mesophilum. Taxonomy (NCBI): domain Bacteria; kingdom Pseudomonadati; phylum Pseudomonadota; class Alphaproteobacteria; order Rhodospirillales; family Azospirillaceae; genus Azospirillum; species Azospirillum mesophilum. The sequence goes on along the minus strand of NZ_JBPXMQ020000069.1, from coordinate 21,240 downwards.
ACGAGGCCGCTGCCCTTGGCCGGCCGGCGGTGGTGCAGCGCCTGCTCCAGGGCGTCCAGAACGAAGCCGGCGTGAGCGGTGCGCGACACCCGCCAGCCCACGATGCGACGGGCGAAGGTGTCGATGACGAAGGCCACGTAGACGAAGCCCTGCCACGTGGCCACGTACGTGAAATCGGCCACCCACAAGGCATTCGGGCGGGGCGCCTGGAACTGCCGGTTCACCCGGTCGAGCGGGCAAGATGCCGCCTTGTCGCTGATCGTGGTCCGCACCGCCTTGCCCCGCGTCACCCCCTTCAGGCCCATGCGCCGCATCAGGCGAGCCACCGTGCAGCGCGCCACGTCGAGGCCTTTCCGCCGCAGCTGCCGCCAGACTTTCCGCACCCCGTAGACCTGGAAGTTTTCCTCCCAGACCCGTCGGATAGCCCCCCTCAGCTCCGCGTCGCTGCGCGAGCGGGCCGGCGCCTTGGCCGGATCGACCCGGCGGGCGGCATGGGCGCGGTAGGTGGACGGGGCAATCGGCAGCACCTTGCAGATCGGCTCGACCCCGTGGACGGCGCGGTGCGCGTCGATGAAGGCGATCATTTCTTGAACGGGCGGTCGAGCTCCGCCTGGGCGAAATACGCCGACGCCTTGCGCAGGATCTCGTTTGCCTGGCGCAACTCGCGGTTCTCGCGCTCCAGCGCCTTGATGCGCTCCCGCTCGTCGGTCGTCGGGCCGGGCCGCTTGCCTTGGTCGCGCTCGGCCTGCCGGACCCAGCCGCGCAGCGTCTCGGGATTGCAGCCGATCTTCGCCGCGATCGAGCTGATCGCCGCCCACTGCGAGGCGTGTTCCCCCGCGTGCTCGAAGACCATCCGCACCGCGCGTTCGCGGACTTCAGGGGCGTACTTGGGTGATGTCTGCTTCGTCATGATGACCCCAGTCTCTCAGGAAATGGGGCCTCCAGAAAACCCGGAGCGGTTCACTTGCTCCGAGAGGCCGTCGCCAACGATCATATCGACGACCTCGCCGCCCTCGACCAAGTCCTGGGTGACCGGTGCAACGCCCTCACCGATGATCCGGACACCATTCGCGGCCGCACGCTCTTCCATTGGTGGCCGGCGTTCGCCTGAAAACTCAACCAAATGCAAGCGGTGGAAGCGTTCTCGTGCCGTTGGTATCAGACGCCTGCCAGGGATCGGCCGCCACCGCCTCTACGGCGTCCAGCACCCGGTCATAACCCTGCCATCCGTCCGGGATGTTCAGCGCGTAGGTTGGCAGCGTGGCGAGCCGTTCCATGACCGTGCGGGAGAAGTCGTCGAACATCCAAGGCGCCAGGAAGCGGCCGCCGCGCAGCTGTTGGCTCAGCAGCACCGCCGCAGCGGCCGCCGATACGCGAAGCAGCGTCGGCGCATCGGGCGAAGCGCCTCGCTTCGGCAGCAGAATGGCGACCGGTGCCGGAAAGATCCCGGTGGGAACGGAAAATTTGATCCGGGCGTGCTCCGGACTCTCCGGTCGGTCGAACAGGTAGGTGAGCGTCGCCGGACGCAGGTGATGCGACTTTTCCCAGCAGACCAGCCGGACCACCCGCCCGCTTTCCGGCGGCGGGCTGGGATCGATTCCCAGGAAGTCGTCCGCGAGGACCTGATGCCCCCGCAGTCCCAGCGTGGCCGACAGGGTCGACTTCCCGGCCTTCGACGGCCCGGTGAACAGAACCGACCGGCCACCGATGGCGACGGCCGCCGCGTGCATCACGAGACCCCGCCGCTGGAACAGCGCGGCCGGCACGCCGGCCCGCAAGCCCAGGCGGAACAGCCTGTCCGGGCTGATCCGCCGGTCGTGTTCGACCAGGATCTCCCGGCCGTTCCGGATGAGCACCCGCGGCCTTCCGGCAGCCCCGATCACGATCTCCCCCTCCGAGATCTTGAGGTGGCGGCCGCGCGGCCGCGGGCCCATGACGGCCAGGGCCTCCTGCTCAAGCCTGATCTCGATGTCGGCGGGCCCGTTCTGATCGGCGCAGACATCGCATGGCAGCGGCAGCGGGGAAGCGATCCGATAGCCATGATAAAAGTGATGGAGCATGCCGTCCTTTCCGGTGCGACCCGGTTCCCTGTTCAGCAGACGAGCAAGTCGTAGATTTCGCAGCCAAGCGGCCGGTGTGAGACGCTGGTGACGGCTCCGGTTTCCAGGTCGATCCGATGCAGGGCGCATCGGGACGGCTTGTAGCCGACGCGGACGCGGTCGGAAGACCGTGAAATGCGCCGGAACGCACTGGTTCCGACGACCAGTTCATGGCCGAGGCGGCACACGCCGCGGACAAAGCCGTCCACGCGGGCCACCTCCTCGGCGGTCCCCGTGGTAACGTCGAGGACACGCCCGGTCCCGGATTCGAGCACGATCAGGCGGTCGTCGACGGAAAAGACGCTGTGCGGAATCCGGATTCCGCCGCAGATCTCCACGTCCTCGTCCACCGACCAGACCGCCCCCGGGAGGTTCCGGTGGTCCGGCCCGCGCGCACCCGACAGCATGGCCACGACAAGTCCGCCGCGATGCCGGACCAGACCGTTGGCATAGGGATCCGGAACCAGCGCCTTGGCCCGATCGGGGATCCGCCACACCGGTTCCTCCGTCAGGCCGCCATGACCATCGTCGGCCACCCGCACGATCTCGCCGAACTTGGTGTTGACGACCAACACCCCATCGCCATCGGGAATGAGGGAATGGCCGAGCCTCACCCGCGACAGCGGATGCATGGCGACCACCCCCAGCCCGGCGTCCAGGCGCAGAACGCCGCACCGCTCGTCCTCGTTCGAGGGGAGGGTCGTGTAGATGGCCAGGATCTCGCGTCCCGCCCGGCACAACCCGTAGAGGCGGCTTTCCTCTCCCGCCTCGGGGTAGCGCCGGACCGCCTCCAGGGCGAGGGTGGCGTCGAACTGCAGCAGGCAGGCACCGGTGCCCGGCCGGCGCGGGACGCTGGCGATGATGCGCGATGTCATGGGTCAGCTGCTTGACGCCGGCGTGCCCCAGGCAATGCAGATGGCGTTGACCGCCAGCGACACCGGGTACATCGGCGTCCCGCCGTAGGTCGAACCATCCCCCGCACCGACGTTGCTGGTCAGAGTGATCGGCACCGTGTTGCCGCTCGGCGTTCCGGCCGAGGCGCCGAAGCTGACCGAAAGGATCATGTTCGGCGGAAAGGCCGGGTCGAAGTCAAAGTAGAAGGATTGCAGGAAGACCGCGCAGCCGCTGACGCTCGACAGGTTCGGGAACGTCGCGGTCTGAACGGCCTGCGGAACGGTGTACCATTGCTGGTAGTAGGATTGCGTCACCATGGCGACGTCGACGCCGATCATGTTGTTGGTCAGCATGAACTGTGCGGCGTCGACCGTGCAATTGATCGTGTTCTCGTCGCCGTAAAAGGTGGAATGAGCCACAAGCGACGGCAGAAGGCCCGTCGTGGCGGGATAGTTGGGCGCACCGACCGCAGCACCCATCCCAAGCACGATGGATTCGCTGCCGAAGCCCATGTCGAAGCCTTGGATGAAGCCGACCGAGGAGTAGGGCTGCACCGCCAGCGGGGTGTCGGACAGCGGAAACTGCTGACCGTAGGAGATGTTGGAAACGCTGTTGACCAGTATGGACGGCGACAGCGAATTGGCATCCACTTCGGCGAAGGCCGAGAGACCGACGGTGCAGGTGGCCCCCGGGACATTGGCCGAGACCGTCACGGGAACCGTGTCGCCCTGGGAATACATGCTCGCGTTGGCGCTGATCGCGATGGACTTGATGTAGTCGTTCAGGCCTGAGATATCGAAGCTGCTGATGCCCCAGATGCCTCCAGCGACGTTGGAGGCGCCCGCAAAGGAAAAGTTCGGCTGCGTTCCGCCAGTGGTGTAGCTGGCGTTCGAGACGGCAAAGGTCATTGATCGGTCTCCTGTGCTCAGCTGGCGGTCTGGACGTTGGTCTGCAGGAAGAACGCATAGCTCGCGTTCGCACCCGATGACTGGTAGTCGTCGTGATAGTCGTTGGTGAGATAGAAGGTCGTGGTGATCGACCCGGAGCTGTTGTTGGACGTCAGGGAGTTGACGTAGACACCGACCTTGTTCAGGGCCCGCGTCTCCGGCGAACCGTCGCTGCTGAACAGGCTCATGTTGAAGGCGGTCAGGGCCGCTCCGTACGAGACCGTCCCGGTCGCGGAGTTCTCCAACCAGGAGAAGGTGTAGCTCGCCCCGGCTCCGCCGGTTCCGTTGTTCTGGCTGTTGCTGGATGAGACGGTGCCGGTCGTCCAGTAGAAGTCGGAGAGGCCCGTCAGGGCGCAGATGCAGGTGTCGACGATGCAATAGAGACCGCCCACCCCCATGGAGGCGTAGGTCTGAACCTCCGACGTGCCGCTGCTGTTGAGCCCATGCACGCTGGCGTAGCATCCGGAGATGTCGACCGAGGACGACGAACCGTTCGCCTGGAAGCTGACGCCGGCGATCATCGCCAGGGCCGGGCCGTTGATGGTGACGGAGAAGCCGGCCGAGTCCTGCGATATGACGTTGTAGACGTTGCCGACCGTGACCTGGTTCGTCGTGGACAGGTCGCTCGACGCCGCACCGGTGATGCCGAGAACGGTGAACACGCCCTGGAACGGGGTCGTGTCGCCGCCCGACAGCATGCCCTGTGCGTCGTCGTCAAAGTCGGTCAGGCTGCCGGTGGTGGTGACGTAGATGGTGTTGTTCACCAGGTTCGGAACGGCGCGCGCCTGAAACGAGCCCACCCCTTCGCCGTAGCCGTGTCCCGAGGAAAAGGTGTTCAGGAAGCCGGCCATCGCCACGCCGTGGAACAGAACATCGCCGCTGGCCAGATCGGCGACTTTGACCGACTTGGTGTCCCCGAACGGAAATTGGCTGAAGGTGACTGTCGATACGAAGGGCTGCATGACCGATCCCCGTGCTCGTTGAGGCAAATCAATTCTGGTATTCGTGACCGAGGCCCTTGAAGACGAGGCCGCCGACGATGGTGCCGACCGCCATTCCCGAGGGGGACGGCATGCCCGAAAGCACGGACAGCGATCGGGACTTCACCGCCACCTTCAGCATCGCGCCGCTTTCGCTCTCGCTGAAGGTGCCGAAGGCGGCGGAGGCGAGCACGCCGAAGGCCACGCGCGGCAAGGAAAGCGTCTGCGGATATCGATGAAGCGCCTGGGCGGCCGCGCCGGAGGCGCTGTAGCTGGCGAAGGTGCCCGCGGCCTTCTTGGTCAGATTGTAGAAAGCGCGCAGGGCAAGGTCGTCGTTCTCGACGAACCAGCTTCGGCTCGTCTTTCCCGCCGCGCCCGCCGCCGCTTCACCCGCGCCGTCCTGCGCCGTCCTGGTCGCCTTGAGGAACGCGGCGGAGTCGGCGCTTTCGGATTGGGTGATGCGCGTGACGGCCGACTTGCCCTCCACGCTGGACACGTCGCAGACGCCGCGGCTGAACGCCGAGGCCGTTACCCCGTCGAGCAGCGCCTCGGTCCCGCCGGCGGCCGCCCCCCCGGCGGCGCTGATCGCCACCGCGTCGAGGAAGCCCTTCGGCGTCCACGCGCCGGGGGGCACGTTGGAGACGTAGTTGCCCGCGCCGGCCAGCGCGCCGGAGACCGTGTTGCCCAGCAGCGTCTGTCCCACACGGGAGATGATGTCGACGTCCAGCGCCGCCGAGGAGGGGTCGACCATCATGGCGGCGACGGCCGCGATGTCGAGCGCGATCCCCAGCGCCTCGTTCCAGGTCATCAGGCCGGATGGATCGGTCTGCATGTGCGGCAGACCCATGGTGTAGCAATAGCTGTCCGCGTATTGGCCGAGCGGGTCCGGTTGCAGGAAACGGCCGATCCCCGGATCGTAGAGGCGGGTCTTGCAGAAACAGAGGCTGCTCTCGGGGTCGTATTCGTAGCCGCAGAACCCGAAGGGCAGCGACGGGTCGGAGTCGTACGCGCTGACGGTGTTGCCATAGGCGCCATAGGCGTAGGCGTTGACCAGCGTTCCGCCGCGGAACGCCAGGCGGGCCGAGTTGAGGTGGTCGTAGACGATGGCGCGGCTGCCCTGGCTCGACAGGGAGAAGGCCGGCACGTTGCCCGGCCCCGGCACCCACAGGGTCACGGTTCCGTCGGCCTCCTGGCTGTAGGTCAGACATCCTGCGGGATTGTAGAGCCTGATCGCCGTTCCCGCGGTCGACCGCTTCAGGGTGCGGTCGCCGAAGCCGTTGTAGACGTACTGCGTCGTGGTTCCGCCGGCCACGACGGACGCCGGCAGGGTCGAGGTGGGCTGGTAGGACAGGCTCAGCGCGCCGCTTCCGGTCCGCGAGGCCAGGCAGCCACCGACGTAGCTGTAGTTTCCGGCGTCGCCGCCGGAGGGCGTGATGCTGGCGATGCGGTTGCTGCCGGCGGTGTAGCTGTAGGACAGGGCCGGCGCCGAGCCGACGGTCATCGACTGGATGTTGCCGTTCAGGTCGAGCTTTCCTTCCCCGGTTTCATAGCTGACCGCCAGGGTGCGCGCGCTCTGCGTGTCCGCGACGCCGCTCAGCCGGTTCAGCGCGTCGTAGGAGAAGGTGAGATCGGCGGCGAAGGTGGCTTCGCCGCCGCTCAAGGTCTCGGTCAGCGTCGCCAGATACCCCGCCGTCCCGTAGGTGAGGGCGAGCGTGAAGGTGGTCTGGCCGCAGGTCGCCTCCAGTCCCAGGAACCGGTTGGCGGAATCGAAGCTGCGCTGGATGTCGACCGAGCTTGTGCCGGCGGACAGCGTCGCGGCGACGGGGTTGCCACTGGCGTCGTAGCCGTAGGTGGCGAGCGTGTTGCCGTCCTGGTCGGCGATGCCGACGATGCGGTCCAGGCCGTCGTAGGTGTAGACGATCCCGGTGACCGCGACCCCGTCGACCGTCGGCAGCGCAATCGAGGTCAGCCGTCCCTGAAGGTCGTAGCTGTAGCCGAAAGCCACCGTCGCCAGCGTGGTGCCGCCCGCCGTCGCGGTGGTGGTGCGGCCGGTGACCTCGCCGTTGACGTCATAGGTCAGGGCGTCGGCGATGGTCACCGCGTCGAAATCGCCGCTCGCCGGGGTGTCGGCCGCGACGCTGGCCAGTTGGCCGAGGGCGGTCGGCACCGTGCCGTCGCCGTCCCACGTCCAGGTGGCCAGGCGGACGGCGCCCGAGGAGCCTTCCGGCCAAGTGGCGGCCGTCAGCTCACTTTGAAGCGACGAGAAGGTGGTGCCGGAGGGAATTGCATAGGTCCCGCTGGCCACCGGGCGCCCCAGCCCGTCCCACAGATAATAGGTCGCGTAACTTCCGCTGCTGCCGGCCGCGTCCTGGGTCAGCCGCACCTGCCCGTTCGCGTCGTAAAGGTATTGGAGCGTGCCCGCATCGGCGGTCGCGACGGCGGAAATCACGCCGCTCGGTCCGCGGGTCAGGGTGTCGTCGGGCTGCGTTGCCCCCGCCTGCTCGGCGTTCGGGTCGATCAGTCCCTGGACGATCGCCGCGTTGCCGTAGGCGGTGGTCGCCAGGCTGACGGCCGCGCCGTTCTGCGTCTGCAGGAAGCGCGTGAAAGCCGCCTTGGAGCCGTCCAGCACGGTCCCCGCCTGGTTGCCGGCGGGGTCGGTCGTGACGCTGACGCTGAAGCAGGTGGCGGCCGCCGCGCCGAAGGCGCTGAGGCAGGACACGTCCGACACCGCGCCGCCGTAGCGGCGCGTCACCGTCTGGGGCGTCGCCGGGGCGGGGTCGAGGATGATCGCCTGGGCCTGTCCGGGAAGGCCGAACTCCACCGGCCGCCCGTTCGCCGAGGGTTCGAGGATCTGGCGCTGGTAGGGATAGCCCTGGTCGTTCGGGCCGGGCTTGTTGTTCGTGCCGTCGTAGTAATCGGCCACGTCGCCCTGCATCGCGCCCGTGTTGTCCAGCGTACCGGCGAAATCTGCGAGGTTGACGAAGCTGCTGCGGAAGGCTGGAACCGGCAGGTCCGCTCCGCCCCCGAACCGGGCGGGCGCCGTCTTCGTCTTGACGATCGCCCGGCCGTTGCCGTCCCTCACGAACTGGTTCGTCAGGTAGAGACCGTCCGCCAGCAGCTGGCTTTGCAGGGTAAGCCCGTTGACGTCGTCGAACCGGATGGCCGCGACGGGGTCGAGCAGCAGGGCGAGGTTGCGGATCCCCACCGCGTTGGCCAGCGTCAGCGTGACCGCGCCCTCCGCCAGCGTCCCGGAGGTGGAGGCCACCACCTGACCGTTGGTCAGCAGCGACACGGAGCCGTTGACCGCGAGCAGCAGCACCGAGCCGAGGAGACCCGTGGTCGCCCGCTGCGGGGTGACGCTGTCGCCGTCGAGCGTGACGGTCCAGGCGCCGCCGGCACCCAGCGCAGCGGAGTAACCGCCGACGGCGATGGTCAGCCCGGCGACGTCGGCAGGGCCGGCCCCGTCCGCCGGGACGAGTTCGAAGTACAGCGCGAAGGATCCGCTCAGCGACGCGGCGGAGGTCAGCGTGGCACCGCTCTCCCCCGGCGTCACGACCAGCGTGCCGGAGGCGGTCGCGACGTCGGCGACGGGGGACGGTTGCCAGTTCGCCTGCCACGCCACCGGATCGAGGAAGACGTCGAGGGTGCCGCCGTTGATCGCCCTCAGCGATATCAGTGCGTTGGGATCGTCCAGATTGAACTGCGTGTTCCCTTGGAGCGAGAAGTAGCCGAGTTGCAGGGAGCGGATCCGCCCATCCGGCCCGGTCGCGGCGACCGGGCGCCAGAACGCGTCGTAGGCGGCAGTGCGCGTCGTTCCATCGGGCAGAACGGCGGCGATCATGACCATCCGCAGGGGATCGTAGACGAAGCCCTGCACCGCGCTTTGCAGCGGGCTGACCAGCACCGCGTCGACGGCCAGCCCGCATCCGCTGTCCGCCGCCACCTGCAGCGTGACGACGAGGGTGACTTGCGAGAGCCCCGCCGCCAGTTGCGGCAGGTCGAGGGTGGTGGTGAACGCGCTCCACGACGTCCCGGCCGTGATGGCGACGTCCGGCACCGACACGCCGCTCGCCGTGCCGTTCTCCAGAAGCTCGAACGTCAGGCTTGCGGACAGCCCGGACGCCCCCAACGCCAGTGTGTCGAGGGCGATGACCAGGGGACGGCTGCAGTCCGGCGTCAGCGTCGGGAAGCCCAGCGTGTCGCCGGCGGCAAGCCCCGCGCAGCGGGCGCTCAGGTTGCCGCGGGCGAGGGACCAGCCGGTCGCGCTCTCCAGAGGACTGCCGTTGAACGTCCAGCCCCCCAGCGCCTCGTAGACTTCGAAGCTGGTGAAAAGGGCTTGCCCCTCGGCGAAGCTGGCGTTGCTGGCCGAGGCGACGATCACCTGCCCGGCGGTGTCGTACAGGGTCGACCGATAAATTCCCAACGCGTCCTTGGTTTCCAGCGCCCGGCCGAAGCGGTCGATGGCCTTGACGGTGGAGGCCGTCTGCCACACCCCTTCCTGGGGGAAATCGCCGGCCGACGGCCCGGAAAAGGCCCCGGCACCCGTCCAGTCGTAGCTGCTGCCTGCGATCGCCAGGGAGATGCCGGAGGGCAGCGGCATGGTCGTCCATGCCGTGGCGACGCCGGAGATGGTCGCCGTCGTGCCGCCCTGCGTCACGTCATGCTGAAGCGCGACGATGGGCGACAGCAGGTTGAACGGGGCATAGGCGCTGCCGGGAACCGACGGCAGGTAGGTCCAGCTTTCGGTGTGGGTCACGTCGCCGGCGTCGATGCCGGAGGTCGACGCGACGCCCGTGGTGTAGGTGATCGACCGGGCCAGCATCTGACCATTGAAGGGCGCCGTCAGGGTGGTGGGCACATAGGTGTAGGCGGTGTGCGTGGCCATCCCGTCGGAGCTGGAAGCGGCGGAGGAGGGGCGAACGAAACCGCCGAAAAGGGGTGTCTCGTTGGGCGTGTCGGCCCCGATGTTCCGGCTCGTGAACAGCTCCCAGACCGTCTGGGTCGCGTTCTGCAGGCACCCTTCGAAGACGAAATAGCCGGTGTTGCCGCTGAAGTCGCGCAGCAGGACGTAGGTGGCTCCGTCGTTCCCCGGCACGCTCCAGCAGGAGGAGTTGCCGGCGATCACGGTGGTTAGTTGCGCCGTGTCCGGCAGCACCAGCGGCGGCGTGAAGTTTCCCAGGGCCGTGATCACCGCCGACGGCACCGCGATCGGTGATGCCGTCGTCTCCAGCGCCTGGGCTTGGGACATCGGAATGGTGCCGATGCACGGGCCGCTGACGATGCCGCTGAAGATCGGCATGCCGTCCATTGCGGCCACCGCCGTCGCGGCGTCGGTTCCATTCTCGTAGCTGAACAGTTTGAAGCCGGCCGCCGCGTCCTGCGCCGTCGCCGCGCCGGGGAAGCTGGCGGAATTGTAGAACTTGACGGTCGTGCCGGTGGGGTCGCAGCCCGCTGTCTGCGCGTCGAAGGCGTAGCCGACGACGCTGGTCACGCCCGTTCCGTCGCTCCAGGAGAAGCTCGCGACGGGATAGGCGTCGATCGGCCCGGCCAAAGCCTGCCCCGCGTACCGGTTGAGGACATAGCTGCCGACCTCCGTAAAGAATTGCTCCTGGGACGACCAAGTGACGAGCGTTCCCGGCCCCGCGGACGCCTGCCCGCACAGCGTCGCCGTCTCTCCCGGCGGGGTGTACTGAAGCGAACCCGACTGCGCGAGGAGGACGGGCGCGTTGTCGGCGACTGCGCCGTTCTGCAGCGTCAGCAGCCCGACGTTCGGCGCCGCTCCCGCCGTCGACTGGAAGGCGATGAACTGTGGCGGTTCGAAGACGATGCTCTGGTTGTCGCAATTCGGCGAGGTGGCCGAGGTCAGGTCGGACGGCAGCGTGTAGACGCTGTTCCAGCTCAGCGCCGTGCGGGCGTACACATTGCCCGACGCAATGAAGAAATTCGGCCCAGCACAGTAGGGCGTTCCCTGGTTCACGCTGTCGACGGTGTCCGGCCCGATGGTCTGCGACGAGAAGCTGTTGTCGAAGGCGCTGAACACATAATAGTTCACGCCGACCTCATAGTTGGAAATCGGGTTTCCACTGCAGGAAATCAGCCCGATGTCGTCACCGACGCCGTAGGCGACCCAACTGTAGCTACTGCCGTAAATCGGGAAGGTGCTGGAGAGATTGGTGATGTCTTGGGAAAGCCACTGCGTGCCGTCGAACCGGAACAGCGTGTTGCCGATGAGGTAGAAGCCGTCCGCGCCGAAGGCCGGCGTCGGCGGACAGGCGCCTTGGCCGGGATAGTTGCTCAGCGGATACAGGTCCGACCCGACGAAGGTGAAAAGCGTCTGGTAGTCGCTGCTCCAAGCGGCCAGGGCGGCCAGATAGCTGTCCGGCGAGGGTGTGCCGACGCCGAAGGCAAGGGCGAGCGTCGACGGCCCGACCGTTATCGCCACCTCCCAGGGGGTGGTCAGGTTCGTCGACACGATGGTGGCGGTCCCGCCGCTGTGCAGCGTTCCGCCGGAATCAACCCAGAAGAGGGCGAGCTGGGCCCCCGACGCCACCGCGCTCGCGATGGCGAGGACCTCCCCGAAGCTGCCGACCGCATAGGATTTCGCATAGGTCTGGGACAGGGCCGACTGCCACTGCGCCGTCGCCCATTGCCAAGTCCAGACGTTCAGGGTGTTGTTCGAGCTGTTCTCGTCGTAGGTGGTGGCGGCGATGAAGTTGTTGCCGGCGGAAACCGACGTCGGCACGCCGGGAATGCTGGTTTCCGGCGTGGACACCGTCCACGCGGCGGGGCTGCCGGCGCGGCGGGCACCGGATATCATGCCCACCGTCGACGGTTGGTCCGGAACGCTGTAGCTGAGAAAGATCGAAAAGATGTCCGTGCCGGCGACGCCGACCACGTCAGCCCCGATGATGGTCTCGTCACCGCTGTCGGTGAAGTTGAACACGACTTGGTCGACCACGCACGGCAGCCACAGCCCCGACCAGGTGTAGACGCTGACCGACGCCATTTTGGAGGCGCCGTCGATCCACAGCGCGACGGCATAGTCCGGTCCGAGCCAGACGTAGGGCGTTCCGGTGGGCGTCCAGTTCGTCAGCCCCGTGGGCGCCGACACCGTCACCTGCCGGTTGCAGTTGTCGATCTGGCTCGCCGCGTAGGCCCACGTGGCGACCGCGCCCTGGGGGTAGGTGACCGACAAGACGGCGCCCGGATTCGTGCTGGAGACGCCCGTCACGTAGGTGCCCGTCACGTAGGTGTAGGTGAATCCGGGCAGGCTCAATCCCTCGGGCGTCGTCTCGGTGATCGACGTCAGCAGCCGCTTGACCCCGGTGTTTCCCAGCCCGGCGACGTCGCACACCTCATAGCCCAGGGTCACGCCGTAGAGCGGGGTCAGGTCCGCCGTGACCACGGCGATGCTGCTCAGGTACAGCGTTTCGTAGCGGTCCTGATAGCCGCTGACCTCGGGAATGGTGCCGCCCGACGTGAAATCCACATGCGGGTCGAGGTATTCGAAGCCACCGCCATCGTTGGAACAGGACTTGGACCCGTAGAAAAGCTGGATCTGCCGGCCGAAGCAGTCGGTGACGGTGGTCAGGTAGCAGGCCTTGGTGTAGGGCTTGCCGGAGGCGCCGCCGACCAGCTGCTCCACGCCGCCGGCGATGATGTTCGCGCCGGTGCGCTGGGTGACCAGCGTCCCGCCCTGCTGTTCCAACTGGTTGTAGCCGTAGGTGACCCGGTTGCCCGCCATGTCCTGCCGATAGGTCAGGTGCCAGGCGCGGGCGTACTGGACCTGCGTCTCCGCTCTCGAGCCGACCTGGCAGGACGCCCCGGCCCAGGCGGTCGCCGTGTCGGACGACGCCCATCGGACCGCCCATTCGATGCCGTTGCCGATGCCGGTCCGGTAGGGGTTGGCGGCCGGGCCCACGGGAACGCCCATGCCGCCGTAGCTTCGCACCTCCCCCTTGTCGGTCGTGATCTCCCACCGTTCGAAGGTCGAATAATAGATGATTCGGGAAAAGTCGAAGCTGGCCGCCTGATAGGACACGCCGCCGTCGCTCACCACCAGCGACGTTCCATCGACGGCGAACAGGCGCTGGCCAGCGGCGTCCGAGATCAACCAGCCGTCCGTGGTGGCGCTGACTTGCACCTCGTCGGACAGCATGATGCCGGCGGCCAGGAACTGCTCGGCGGCACCAGCGGGCAGCGTGCTTCCGTCGAACGTCACGCCGGTCAGCGTGAAGTAAGGCCAGGTCAGCCCATCGGCGACCAGCGGGTTGGCCACGCCGTCCATCTCCAGCACGTAGGACAAGGCGCCCAGCCCGGTCGACCCGTCCGTTTCGGCGACGATCCGGCTCCCGCTCAGCGACCATCCCAGGCCGACGACGCCGGTCGGCGCGTCCATGTTCCACGTGGTGGCGCTGCTGTGGATGCCGCTGTCGTAGCTGAGCGCAAGCGTGACGTCGAGTATGTGAGGCGCTGCGCCCACCGGCAAATGCACGAGATTTTTTGTGAAGGATACATTCCCTGTGAACATATTGACACTGGACGCCAATTCACCGATCGCGCCGGAATCCATTTGGTTCGGGCTGCTGGAAATTTGACCTGCAGTCACAGTCCACTCCTTGGTTCCTGGTGAACGGGATTTGACGCCGTCAAGGCGCGAGCCTGGACAATCGGTTGCAGCCCACGTTTGCAGTCTGGAAAATCATCGGGCGCATACAGTCAATAATTGTAAACTATCATGTTACTTCATTTTGTGTTGCATCATCGGCGTCATGGCGTCGCTCTAAGGGATAATCTTTTCAGATTATGCACTCTCAATGGTGAACGCGCAATTCTGGTGCGTCAAATGGTTGATTGAGCAGGGACAGATGGACGTTGGTGCGCAAATCGGCAGGCTGGCAATCGAAGAGGGCTGCGGGTAAAGGATTGCCCGCCTACACCAGCTTCAGGAGGCACTTCGGCGGACCGGTTACCCAAGGCGGGGCGGACAGAACTTCGACGCGGTTGGTTTCGCCCGGTGGCCGCAAGCGGGCGACCGGCGCGGCCCGTGCATTCGCCCGGCCAGCCAATATTACGACGCGGTGCAGTCGTCCAAGAAGAGGCGGGTCACCAGCCACGGCCTGCGCCGGCTGCACCGCTGGCTGCCGGATCGGCTGCTGGTCGCCGTCATGGACGGCGGGTTCGCCGCGCTGGAGCTGCTCGATACGCTGAGCCCGTCGATGATCGTCGTCACGCGCTTGCGCTTGGAGGCCGGCCTGTTCGATCCCCCGCCGGCCGAGCAACACTATGGCCGTCCGGCGGTCAAAGGAGCCCGGCAGCCGAGCTTGCGCGCTCGGTTGAGCGACCCGTAGATCGCGACAATCCCGCACTCCGCTTGGCCTGATGACCACCGTCCCAGAACGGATGGATGTCCTGCAATGCGCAAAGCCGAGACAACCATTGCAATGCCCTCTCCACGCGGGAAGCCGACAAGCCGTCGTGCAGCTCGCGCCAGATCGGCATCACCTCGTCCAGCGGCCCCCAGCCCAGCACGCCGTGAACGATGTCATCCGGCGTGAAGAGCGCGCGCAAGGCGCCGAAGTCGCCGGCGTTGAACGCCGCGACGTAGGCGCGAACGGCTTGCCTGTTGCTCTCGACATCGGGCATGAGCGCCCCTCCCTCATGGCGGTCGGACCCGAATATAGTCTGCGTTTCCTCGTCCGCCATCTGGGGACGGGCGGACAGACGGAGACTCCGCCAGCCTTTCCAGAGACAGCGAACGCCGGCGGATGCGAGATCACCCCGGGGACTTGCCTGGCACGGCGGTCACCAACCCGACCAGCGCGACAAATGCGAACGCGGCTCCGGTCAAAAAGGTCGCGGCCGGACCGAACGCGGTCCAGAGCGCCCCGGCGAGAGCACTGGCTCCGAGCAGGGCGATCCCGGTGATCAGGTTATAGAGGCCGAACGCCGTGCCCCGCAGGTCCTTGGGCGCGGCGTCGGCGACGAGGACGGCCAGCAGCCCCTGGGTCGCTCCCATGTGAAGTCCCCAGACCGCCGCCCCGGCCAGAACGATCCACCCGGCCCCGGCCGTCGCCAGAACCAGATCGGCCAGAACCAGGAAACCGATGCCGAGGGCCAGCAGGGTGCGCCGGTCCAGCCTGTCGGCCAGCGTTCCAAGCGGATAGGCCGACACCGCGTAGACAACGTTCATCACGATGAGCACCAGCGGCGCATAGGCGTCCTCCACCCCGACGCTCTGAGCGCGGAGCAGCAGGAAGGCTTCGCTGAAGCGCGCGAGCGTCAGCACGGACGCCAAGGCGGCGACCGCCCAGTAGGAACCGTTCAGCCGCCGGAGCTGGCTGCGCCGAATGGGGAACCGCCGCGGTTCGGTGGCGGGCTCCCCAGTGGGCTCGCGCACACCGAACAGCATCACCGCAACGGCAATGAACGCCGGGAGGACGGCGATCCAGAACACCAGGCGGAAGTCGTTGCCGCTCACCAGCATGAGCAGCATCGCCAGGGCCGGCCCGGCGAAGGCGCCGACGGTGTCCATCGACTGACGCAGGCCGAAGGCGGCGCCGCGCAGGTCGGGTGGCGTCACTTCGGCGACCAGCGCGTCGCGGGGCGCGCCGCGAACACCCTTGCCGATGCGGTCGAGAAACCGGGCAAGCAGGACCGAGCCCAGCGTGTCGGCGAGCGGGAAGACCGGCTTGGTCAGCGCCGCCATGCCGTAGCCCAGCAGGAGCAGCGGCTTGCGCCGCCCCACCCAATCGCTCATCACCCCGGAGAAGACCTTGGTGATGGCGGCCGTGGCCTCGGCGATGCCCTCGATGAAACCCACCGACCGCACGCTGGCGCCAAGGACCGAGACCAGGAACACCGGCAGCAGGCTGTGGATCATCTCCGACGAGACGTCCATGAACAGGCTGACGAAGCCCAGCGCGACGACGCTGCTGGGAATGGAGCGCACGGACAAGGGACCCTCGCTGACGCATTTTGGAGCGCGGCACACGTCGGTGAGACACCCCGCTGCGGTTGCCCCATCATCGTCGCATCTCCGGTTTCCGAACGGGAGATGCGACGCGCACCGGACATCGCCAAGCCGCCCGTCTTGCGATGCCCTTGTGCGGCGGAGCCCGGCCCACCCCCACGGGGCGAGCCTCGCTCCGTGGGTCAGGCGATTTCCAAGGCTCCGTCCACCGGCGCCTTGCCGCCGAAGCCATTCTCCAGAGCCCAGATCGCTGCCTGTGTGCGGTTCGAGACGTTGATTTTGCGCAGAAGGCTCTTGAGGTGAACCTTCACCGTCGCCTCGGTGATGTTCAGGTGAATGGCGATCATCTTGTTGCTGTCGCCCTGGATGAGGCGCTGCAGGATCTGCACCTCGCGTCCCGACAGACCCTTTGGGGCGCGCGGTGCGTTGGCATTGGCGCTCGCCTTTCCCGTGATCAGAAGGGCGGCAAAGCTGGTCGGGAAAACCTTCTCCCCCAGCATGACCAGACGCAGCGACTGGGCGAGCGCCGTCGGCGAGATGTCCTTCATCAGGAAGGCATCGGCTCCGGCCTGGATAGCGTTGGCCATCTCATCCGCGTCCAGTTCGGTGGCGAGCAGAACAAGCCGCGCTTCGGGATAGTGGCCCTTCAGCGCCGTCACCGCCTGCACCGTGCCACGCGTCGCCGCCGGATCAAGCATGATGAGGTGTGGCGCGGCACCCGCTGCGCCTGGCTGCAGCCCCTCCACGCTCGCCGCCTCGTTGGTGACGCGGAACTCCCCGTCGGAGAACAGGGCCTTCATGCCTTCGCGGAACAGCTTGTTGGCGTCGATCAGAAGGATGGAGACAGGGTGCATCGTCCAGTCACTCTCGAAGGTGGATCGGATGGCCGGACGTTACCAAACCGTTTGTGCACAAACCACCCTAACGTTAGTAAAAAATTAACCACATGAGGCAGGAAGAAACCTACGCTTTAGGTTATGTGCAGCACCCGGATGGAGCGTCTTGCCCCGATAGGGGGCGAACCTCACGAGGTCGCGCGTCGGCAGGCGCTCGACCTGCTCCGGCTTGTTGCGTTTTCCCGCGCTGACGGGGACCTTGTTCGCAGTGGAGAGCGCCCCAACGGTCCGGATTTTCGTCGTTCGGGCCGCCAATGCCGCTATCGCCCGACCTCCACCGTTCGGGAGGTTTCGGCCGGAGCGCGGCGGCGGCTCAATCGATCGAACGCCAGGTAAATCACCGGCGTCGTGTAGAGGGTCATGAGCTGCGACACCAGAAGCCCGCCGACCATGGCGTAGCCAAGCGGCTGGCGCAGCTCCGCCCCGGTCCCGGCGCCCAGCATCAGCGGCACCCCGCCGAGCATCGCCGCCATGGTCGTCATCAAAATCGGTCGGAAGCGCAGAAGGCAAGCCTCGCGGATCGCTTCGCGCGGGGACTTGCCGTGTGCGCGTTCCGCAACGATGGCGAAATCGACCAGCATGGGGTTCTGGGCTCAAACCCCCGAAATTTCCGGAATCGTGGAATATCAGAGGCTTAGGTAAGCGAGATGGTACGTGGAGCAAAAGTCCGGGCAGTCAGGCCGTGGCTGATCGCGTTCTGACGAGATCGGGCAGGTAGGGAGCGTCGACTCCGAACAGGCCGAGACGGTGGCCGAGATAGTCCCAGAAGGAGACGCTGAGCTTGGCGCAGGTCAGCAGCAGGCTGGCGAAGACATCCCGGCCGTCACGCCCCTGATCGGACTGGGTGCCGCCGGAGACCTTGCGCTTGGTGACCTGCGGACGCAGGTCACGCTCCGAGCCGTTGGTGTTGAGCGGCACCTCCGGGCGGTCCAGCACCACCAGCAACTCGTCCTTGTTGGCGTGCAACCGGTCCAGCAGGCGGTCGAGCGTGACGAAGCCCGTGCGTCGGCGGAACAGGCGATCGAAGCGCGTCCGCAACGCGGAGCGCCGGCGCCGATCGGGAGCCCGCCGGTAGGCTTTCAGGTCGGCGTAGAACCACCAGATCAGCGCCCGCACGCGCTGCTGGGCGGCGTACTGCCGGTCGGTGAAGGTGTCGAGCTTATGGACCAGCCGCTCCGCGTGGACCCAACCCAAAGCGTGGTGATCGACGGCGAACTGTCCGGCATCGTCGGACAGGATCACGGTGTCGGGCAGCAGGCCGTGTGCCTTGATGGCGCCCCACACCGCCCCTTCGGTGGCGATCAGCACCGGATCGGGGGACACCGCCAGCCCGGTGATCCCGAGCCGCTCAAGATGGCTCATCCAGGCCGCCTTGTCGGCGAAGTGCCTTTCGGGATGGGCCGTCAATTGCGCGATCACCGGTCCGGCGAGGGCACGCTGGCGCATGTACTCAAGCGCTTGGACGTTGATCACGTAGTCCGGATGACCGGCCCGCAGCACCTCCAGGAAGTTCAGCCGGCTCTTGGAGCCGGTGGTGGCGAAGGCGGTGAAATGATCGTTGCCGACCCGCGTGCAGAAGGCGTTCTTGCGTTGGTGCCGGGCGCCGGTGTCATCGACGCTGATCCACGCCGCGGTTTCCAGCCCGGCCCGCAGCACATCGCGGGCCTCGGCGCGGAAGGTCTCCGTGCCGGTGTTGAGAAGGCGCACGAGTTGGCGCTTGGAGATGTCGATGCCGAAGGCCCGGAGCTGGCTCACCAAGCGCGGCATCGTCACTTGGCCTTGATGATACTGCAGCAGCACGAAGCGGCGCAGTTCCGGCCCGAAGTGGCCGGTGATCCCGGCCGGCATCGGGGCGACCACGGTCTCGCCGGCCGGGGTCAGCCACCGTTCCCGGCGGATGCGCAGCGCATGCGGGCGCAGCACGAGATCCTGGACGACGAAGTCTTCGTAGCCCCCCGCCTTCGCGGGGGCAGGCTCTTGAAACGCGAGCCGACCGGCACGCTGGCGTGGATGATGCGATCTTCGTGAATGGCCAAACGTTCGGTCTTGCGCCGCTTCTTGCCGCGCTTGCCGCCGCCCGCCGGTTTGGGGGCGGTCTTCTGCTCCATGCCGCTGGGCCGGATCACCGGACGGCCCCTTACGCCCTTGAGCGCCGCGACCTCCGCCCGCAGATCCGCAACCGCCTGCTTCAGGGCAGCGTTTTCCGCCAGCAGGCGTTCGGCCAGCGCTTCGAGATCGCCACGCGACAGACCGGACAGGGAAAACTTCTCGGGGGTGCTCACAGCCGGAAACATGTGTCCCGGCCAAGCCAAATCCAATCCCGGCTCGCGGCATGCCTGCCCGGCTTTTTGCCCCACGTACGTTACTCATCCCTCGATCCTCAGGTTGGAGCAGCCGATCGCCTTCAGGACCTGGATCATGAAGGCGGCGCTGAAGCTGCCGCGGCTGATCTTGTTGGCGATGGAGGCCGGCGTCTCCTCGACGCCGATCCCCCGCAGGCGCTCCGCCAGCTGCGGGTAGGTGAGGTCGCGCCGCTTGATCTCGGCGCGCAGCAGTCCCTTGGCCTCGCAATACCAGGGGTCGTCGGCCATCGTTTTCACCCTCTCACGAACGATAGGGCCTTATCATGGATGACATGGATGGAGCTTGACAAGCCTTTTGCAACTTGTCATAAATGACATGTCGATATCGTTAGGAGTATCGCCATGTCCCAGCACTTCCTGCTCTCCGCTGCTGCCCGCACGCTGAACCTCGCAAAGGTGCTGCGCATGTCGGACCAGGAAGCTGAGGCGGTGTTCGCCCGCGTCCGCTGGGGCGAGACGGACGGGCGCCCGGAATGCCCGGCCTGCGGCTGCGACGCGGTGTACGATTGCCGCCGGCCGAACGGCGCGCCCCGCTGGCGCTGCAAGGCGTGCCGCACGGACTTCACTCTCACCTCCGGCACGCTGTTCGCCTTCCACAAGCTCAAGCTCCAGGTCTACCTCGCCGCCGTGGTGATCTCGGTCAACGAGGTGAAGGGCAAGAGCGCCCTGGCGCTGTCCCGCGATCTCGGGGTGCAGTACAAAACGGCCTTCGTGCTGGCGCACAAGATCCGCGAGGCGATGGGCGCCGACATAAAGAGCATGGTGCTGGGCGGGGAAGGCCGCACGGCCGAGGTGGACGGCTGCTACGTCGGCGGGCACGTCCGCCCCGAGAACCGCAAGGAGGACCGCAAGGACCGTCGCCTCTCGGCCAACCAGAACGGCAAGCGCCATGTGGTTCTGGCGATCCGCGAGCGTAACGGCCGCACCGTGACGCAGGTCTTTGAGAGCGAGGCCGCCGCGGCCGGCTTCATCAAGGCCCGGGTGGACCGCGGCACCGTCCTGCACGCGGACGAGTCCGCCGCCTGGAACCCGCTGCACGCCAGCTTCGAGACGAAGCGCATCAACCACCAGGACGCCTACTCTCTGGACGGCGCCTGCACCAACCAGGCGGAAAGCTTCTTCTCCCGCCTGCGCCGCGCCGAGATCGGGGCTCACCACCACATCTCGGGCGCCTACCTCGCCCGCTACGCCCGTGAAGCTGCCTTCAAGGAGGACTGGCGCCGGGAGAGCAACGGCGAGCAGTTCCGCCGGGTGGTGACGCTGGTCACCAATAACGGCCCCTCGGTGGACTTTTGCGGCTACTGGCAGCGGAACCGGCCAGCCGCCCTTGCGGCGTGATCAGGGCCGCACCCGCCACGCCGTCACCTTCCCCTCGGTCACCCGCTCCACCAGACCGGCGGCCTGCCGGGTGACGGCGTTGCTCACCAGTTTCATGACGAGCTGCACCGTGCGCCCGTCGCCGGCATCGAGGCTGCGCCGCTCCATGACCCTGACGGCGATGTCCCGCGTGGACAGCGGTGCCGGGGCGGTGCGCAGCACGTCCAGTACCAGGCGGGCCAGCTCGCCGGGCCGGAACCAGTCGTTGCGCTTGCGCACGGCCTTTGGGGCGATGCCGTCCGGTTCCAGCTCGGGCACGTAAAGGCGGAGCACGGCATCGACATGCACCAGATCGGCCCGATGCTGGGCGATGCACCGTTCCATATCCTCAATGATGCCAGCGATCTCCGCCCGCTTGTCCTTCAGCGCGCTGACGACGTGTGGTTCGCCCATGCAGGAAGCCCTTTCCGTCCGGTTTGCCGAAAGGCAGAATACGGGCGATGGAGGCGGCGACGCAGGACTCAGCGGTGGCGGGTGCTACATAATTCCGCAATACCGTGTCCTTAAGCTGACCTCGCCGGACCAGAGGTCCATACTTAGTATGAGTGCTCGGCGATGCGATGAGTTCCATATCTTGTGGCGGCTCACGCTAAAGACACGGTATTGGGCTTAGGGCGTGTCGTCAGTTAGGGGATTCCCAGCGGGCGGAATGCGTGATTCATAGAGCGTCGGCTGACGGGAGGGCCGACCGATGCGACGCTATGCTTTGCGC
>NZ_JBPXMQ020000068.1:0-23663 GCF_053470405.2 Azospirillum mesophilum | reverse complement strand
CCGCAGGCAGCGGTATGATACTTTCTAAAAGTCATTCTCATCGGCCCTTGTGGCGTGAATACGATACGAGAGGATCGGTATGAAAGATCATTCTCCGCCCACATGGGAAGCAACGGGAGCCCCCTCCCCCACTTCCCGTTTGCGCTTTGCGCCTCCACGTAGGATAAAGCGCCCCAATTCCTGACATTTCCGACGGCGAGCACCCCCATGGGCTTCAACTGCGGCATCGTCGGCCTGCCGAACGTCGGCAAGTCGACCCTGTTCAACGCGCTGACCGCCACCCAGGCGGCCGAGGCGGCCAACTTCCCCTTCTGCACCAAAGAGCCGAACGTCGGCCGCGTCGGCGTGCCCGACCCGCGGCTGGACAAGTTGGCGGCCATCGCCAAGTCGCAGAAGACCATCCCGACCCAGCTTGAGTTCGTGGACATCGCCGGCCTGATCCGCGGCGCCTCCAAGGGCGAAGGGCTCGGCAACCAGTTCCTCGCCAACATCCGCGAGGTGGACGCCATCGTCCACGTCCTGCGCTGCTTCGAGGACGACGACGTCACCCACGTCGAGGGCGACGTCAACCCGCTGCGCGACGCCGAGGTGGTCGAGACCGAGCTGATGCTCGCCGACATGGAAAGCTTGGAGCGCCAGCTCACCAGCCTCCAGAAGAAGGCCAAGGGCGGCGACAAGGACAGCAAGGTCAAGGCCGACCTGGTGGAGCGCGCGCTGAAGGTCCTCCAGGACGGCAAGCCGGCCCGCGTCGTCGAGGTCAGCGAGGAGGAAAAGCCGGTCTTCAAGCAGTTCATGCTGCTCACATCCAAGCCCGTGCTCTACGTCTGCAACGTGGAGGAGGCCTCGGCCGCCACCGGCAACAGCTTCACCGCCAAGGTCGCCGAGAAGGCGAAGGCGGAGAACGCTGGCATGGTCGTCATCTCCGCCGCCATCGAGTCGGAGGTCGCCCAGCTCGCCGACGCGGAGGAGAAGAAGGAGTTCCTGGAGTCCCTCGGCCTTGAGGAGACCGGCCTGAACAAGCTGATCCGCGCCGGCTTCCAGCTTCTGGACCTCATCACCTTCTTCACCGTCGGCCCGAAGGAGGCCCGCGCCTGGACCGTGCGCCGCGGCGCCAAGGCTCCGGAAGCGGCGGGCGTCATCCACACCGACTTCGAACGCGGCTTCATCCGCGCCGAGACCATCGACTTCGACAGCTACGTCACGCTGGGCGGCGAGCAGGGCGCCAAGGACGCCGGCAAGATGCGTCAGGAAGGCAAGGAATACGTCGTCAACGACGGCGACATCTTCCACTTCCGCTTCAACGTCTGATTTTCCCACCGCCTATTCCCTCTCCCCCCTGGGGAGAGGGTCAGGGTGAGGGGGAAACGCCGACGCCCCGCCGGACTTCCCCCGGTTGGCCCGCAAATTCGGCGCCCCATACTTATCACCACAGCACAGGTTGTTAACTCTTTCGTAACCATGGGAAAACCGCTTAACTACCCCTGAAATATGGTTAACAAGCCACGCTTCGGCTGTTAAGGCGCTGACGGTGGATTGGAGGGGATATGGCGGTGAACCACAAAGCGATCACCGATCCGGGCCTGTTCGGGCCGCTGGAGCCGACGGAGGCTCCCGGCACCTTCTCCGACCGCATCCGCCAGGCCATCGAGCGGAACGAGCTTCGGCTCGCCTTCCAGCCGCAGGCCGACGTGCACACCGGCCGCCTGACCGGGTTCGAGGCCCTGTCCCGCTGGCGGCTGGAGGACGGGACCGTCATCCCGCCCGACGTCTTCATCCCCATGGCGGAGACCAGCGATGCCATCGCCATCCTGGGCGAATGGTCGCTGCGCCGCGCCTGCGAGACTGCCGCCCGCTGGATGCAGGACGGCCTCGCCGACCTGCCGGTGGCGGTGAACCTGTCGGCGCGCCAGCTCGACGATCCCGGTCTGGCGCGCACCGTGCTGGGCATCCTGGCCGAAACCGGCCTGCCCGCCGCGAACCTGAAGCTGGAACTGACCGAAACCGCCCTGTTCGAACACACGGACTCCTCGCGCGAGGTGCTGATGCAACTGCGGGGCGCCGGGGTGCGGCTGGTGCTGGACGATTTCGGGACGGGTTATTCCTCGCTGGCCCTGCTGCGCCGGGTGCCGGTGGAGGCGCTGAAGATCGACAAGCACTTCACCCAGGCGATGGTTGAGGACCGCGACGCGGCGGCCATCGTCCACGCCATCATCGAGCTGGCCCACGCGCTGGGCATGCAGGTGATCGCGGAGGGGGTGGAGACCAGCGACCAGCTTCTGTTCCTGCGCGCCTACCGCTGCGACCGCATCCAGGGCTACCTTCTGTCCAAGCCCCTGCCGGAGGACGAGGCGGCGGCCTTCATCCAGCGGCTCGCCGGGCCGCGGACAGACGGATGACCCGCTCGGTCTCGTCCCATTCCGTCAGTTCGGCGACCTCCTCCACCGTAACCCAGCGCGCCTCCAGCGCATCGTCGGCGCAGACCGCCTCGCCCTCCGCGCTTTCGGCCGCGACCTCCACGATGGTGTAGTGGTACTGCACCGCGCCCGCGTCATCGAGCGTCATGGCGTCCACCACCGTGACGACCTCCCTCGGCACGACGTGCAGGCCGGTTTCCTCCAGCACCTCGCGCACGGCGCATTCGAACACCGTTTCGCCGACCGACTGCGCGCCGCCCGGCAGGCTCCATTGCCCCATCCGCGGCGGCCGCCCGCGCCGGATCATCAGCACCCTCTCCCCCCGCCAGACGACGACGCCCACCCCCACCCAGGGCCGGTGCGGGTATTCGCGGCCGGAGCGGTCGCCGGGAGGCGTGGTGGGGGGCGTGGCCGGGGGCGGTGCTGCATCGGTCATGCCCTCAACCTAGCGCGCTCCTTGACAGGACACCAGTCCACCCTGAGATTCGGTTCATGCGAAGGGCAAGGAGTTCCCGCCATGGGCATCCTGCAACTGAAGGACGACAATCGCGAGCTGGCCTCGGCGGTCGAGCGCGCGCTCAGGGAAGGGCCGCTCACCATCGTCCGTGACGGCACGCCCACGGCTGTCGTCCTTTCCGCGGACGAATACAGCCGGCTGGCGGACGCGAAAAAGCCGACGATCATCGACCATCTTCTCAAATCCATGCCTGACGGAGGGATCGACCTGGACGAGTACATGGAGCCAAGGCACGGACCGTCCACGCGCGAAGCACCGGATTTCGACTGATGGCGTTTCTGCTGGACACGAACATCATTTCGGAAACGCGGCGCCCGCGCCCGCATCCCAGCGTCGTCCAGTGGTATTCGAGCCGGGCACCGTCCGAAGTCTTTCTGAGCGCCGTGACGATTGGCGAAATCCACCGTGGCATCCTGAATGCCCGGAC
The DNA here is from genome assembly GCF_053470405.2 of Azospirillum mesophilum. Taxonomy (NCBI): domain Bacteria; kingdom Pseudomonadati; phylum Pseudomonadota; class Alphaproteobacteria; order Rhodospirillales; family Azospirillaceae; genus Azospirillum; species Azospirillum mesophilum. The sequence goes on along the minus strand of NZ_JBPXMQ020000068.1, from coordinate 20,305 downwards.
CAAGGAGCCGAACAAGGCCGCAAGCCTTGAAGCTTGGCTTGGTGAATTGGAATCGGATTTCGGCACGGCCATTCTCCCGGTGGACGCCACCGTCGCCAAGCATTGGGCTGCGCTGCGCCATGCTTTTCCGCAACGCGACACGACCGATCTGCTGATCGCCGCCACCGCCGTCGCGCACGGCTTGGTGGTCGCCACCCGCAATGTCCGGGATTTCCAGAACCTCGGCGTTCCGCTGTTCAACCCCTTCGAGCCCACGCCATGAAGCTGAACGAGATCCGCACCTTCGTCGCCGTGGCGGAGGCGCAGTCGGTGCAGGAGGCCGGGAACCGGCTGGGCCTGACCCAATCCGCCGTGTCGCGCCTGATCCAGCGGCTGGAGGCGGAACTGGGCGTCACCCTGTTCGACCGCCAGACCAAACCGCTGGCCCTGACCCGCGACGGGGAGATGGCGCTGGCCCACGCGCGGCGCGTGCTGAAGGCGACCGACGACCTGTCCGACGCCTTCGCCGGCTCGGCAAAGCCCACGGGTCTGCTGCGGCTTGGGGTGGCCCATGTGCTGACCACGCTGGCAACGCACCGGCCGCTCGACACGCTGCGCGCGGCCTTCCCCGGCCTGACCGTCCGCATCCATTCGGACTGGAGCACGCCGCTGATGGAGCAGGTCCGCAACGGCACGCTGGACGGCGCCGTGGTCCTGCTGTGCGAAGGGCAGAGCCCGCCCGACGATCTGGACGCCACCTGCATCTCGCTGGAACCGGTGCGCATCATCGCCCCGGCCCATCTGGCCGACCAGGAGATGCCTGACCGGGAGATGCCTGACCGGGAGATGCCTGACCGGCAACACTGGACCTTGCCCGCCATGAACGCGCTGGGCTGGGTGCTGCAACCCGACGGCTGCCGCTACCGCAGCGCCATGACCGGCGCGCTGGCCCTGCACGGGTTGCCGCTGAACGTCACCGTCGAGGCCTTCGACCAGTCCCTGCTGCTGTCGCTGGTGGCGCGCGGGGTCGGCTTCAGCCTCGCGCCGCCCCGTCTGGTCACCGCCAGCGCGCAGGCCGTTGGCTTGCGCTTCCTGGATTGCCCGGACTTCTCGCTGACCGTCTCGGTCTGGCTGGCGCGCGCCCGCTTCACCGGCCGCATCGGCCCGGTGTTCGACCTTTTGGAAGACAGCCTGTTGTCCCTTCTGCCGCCCCCGGCATCCGTCGCCGAGCCATTTCATTCCGCCGCTGAATAATCAGCTTTCCCATTATGAATTTGATGGAGGACCCGCCCCCGACTATCGTGCCAGAATCCCGGCCGCACAACGGCCGGCGCGCGTGATAAGGGAGAAACCAGTGGACAGCAGCAACCGGGCGGACGCCGCCCCGCCCCCCGTCTGGCGGACGCCGGGCTTCGTCATCGCCTGCGGCTGCCTGATCGCGATGCTCGCCTTCGGGCCGCGGTCCAGCATGGGCCTGTTCATCAAGCCGCTGTCCGAGGCGAACGGCTGGGGCCGCGACGTCTTCGCGCTGGCCGTCGCCATCCAGAACCTGATGTGGGGCATCGGCACGCCCTTCGCCGGGGCGCTGGCCGACCGCTATGGCCCGTCGCTGGTGCTTGGCATCAGCGGCGTGTTCTACGCGCTGGGCCTCGCGCTGATGTCGGTGGCCGACACGCAGCTGGCGCTGCACCTCAGCGCCGGCCTGCTGATCGGGCTGGGGCTGGCGGGCGCCTCCTTCGGCATCGTCATCGCCGGCTTCAGCCGCATCGTGCCGCCGGAAAAGCGGTCCTGGTCCATGGGCATCGCCACGGCGGCGGGCTCGCTGGGGCAGACGCTGTTCGCGCCGATGGGGCAGGCCTTCATCGCCGCCTATGGCTGGCAGACGGCGCTGGTGCTGTTCGGCGGCTTCATGCTGCTGATCCCGGTGTTCGCCGCCTCCTTCGCCGGGTCGGGCGGGGGGAGGAACGCGCCCACCGTCACCGGCGCCGACATCGGCTTCGCCGAGACGATCCGGCAGGCCTTCAAGCACCGCAGCTACGTGCTGCTGGTCACCGGCTTCTTCGTCTGCGGCTTCCAACTGGCCTTTATCACCACGCACCTGCCGCCCTACCTGACCGCCGCCGGCATCAGCCCGAGCCTCGCCTCCTGGGCGATGGGGCTGATCGGGCTGTTCAACGTCGTCGGCTCCTACGCTTCCGGCGTCATGGGCGGGCGGATGAGCAAGCGCACCATGCTCTGCGCCAACTACACGCTGCGCGGCCTGTGCACGGCGGTCTTCATCCTGCTGCCGATCACGCCGGTGTCGGTGATCGTCTACGCAGCGGTCATGGGCCTGCTGTGGCTGTCGACCGTGCCTCCGACCTCGGGCCTCGTGGCGCTGATGTTCGGCACGCGCTACCTCGGCATGCTCTACGGCTTCGCCTTCCTCAGCCATCAGGTCGGCGGTTTCCTGGGCGTGTGGCTGGGCGGCGTGCTGTACGAGCGCACCGGCTCCTACGACGTGGTCTGGTGGGCCAGCGTGGCGCTCGCGCTCGGCTCGGCCGCCGTCAACTGGCCGATTTCCGAGAAGCCCGCCCCGTCCCTGGTCGCGGCCGAAGCGAAGGCCTGAGCCATGGCGCCCGCCCCCGCCTCCCCCTCCGGCTTTGGCCACGGCTACGCGCTGGCGCTCGGCGCGCTGGCGCTGGCCGCCTGGGCGGCGGTGATGGGCGTGACGCTGTCCCAGGCGGCCCTGAAGGAGGAGGACGGCGGCACCGTGCTGGCCGTCTTCCCGCCGGGCACGCCGAACGCCGAGGCCTTCGCCGCCGTCGTGCGCGCGGGCGGGGAGCCGGTGCGGCAGACCTGGATCCCCTTCGCCTGGGTCGCCAGGTCCGACGGCGGCGGCTTCGTCGGCCGCCTGAAGCAGGAAGGCGCCGTCACCGCCTACGGCGAGCTGTCCGTCGGCCCGGCGCTGGGCGGCTGCGCCGTGGTGTCGCTCGACGACAAGCGTCCCGTGGCGTTCCAGTTCAAGAACTGACGCCACAAAGAAAGGGCCTTGACACCCTCCGCAAGGAGGAGCACGCTACCTCTCAGAGAAACACAGGTTGAGGTGAAGACGCAGACGGCACAGCGGTAAGTTGGCAAGCAAGTCAACTTCTCAGCAAAGTCAATATTCCCGTAGCCAGGAGGGGGAACCTCTCATGAGTCCACCTGCGCTTACTTGAGGAAGCCGACCTGTTCGGCCTGACAGTTCTGAACTTCGCCGTTGAGACGGCTCAACCATTGCGGACGTCCTAGACCATCCGCAGAAACCCCCGCCCCCGAGCGGGGGTTTCGTTTTTCCAGCCTTCACTCCTCAACACCGTCATCCCCGCGAAGGCGCTAACTTTGCCCGTTCGGAGTGGCCTGCCATGGGCAACCACCGTTCCATCCCGTCATCCCCGCGAAGGCGGGGATCCAGCCAAATCAGGTGCTTAAGCGCGAAGCTTTCTGGATCCCCGCCTTCGCGGGGATGACGATGAAAATGGTTCGCTTATCCGTGCGGCGCCGCCGCGCCGCCATGGCGAAAGTCTCCAAACAAAAACCCCTCCCCCGCCGTCGCGGGAGAGGGGCACGAGGCTGTGTCGCTTGACGGCGCCCCCGGACCAGCCGGGGGCCGCGCGATCAATACATATGCTGGCCGCCGTTGATGGACAGGGTCGAGCCGGTGATGAAACCGGCGTCGTCGCCGACCAGGAACAGCACACCCCGGGCGATCTCCTCGGCCTTGCCGAGGCGGCCGACCGGGATGCGGGCGACGATCTTTTCCAGAACGTTCGGCGGCACGGCGCGCACCATATCGGTGTCGATGTAGCCCGGCGCGATGGCGTTCACGGTGATGCCCTTGGCGGCACCCTCCTGGGCCAGCGCCTTGGTGAAGCCGTGGATGCCCGACTTGGCGGCGGCGTAGTTCACCTGCCCGTACTGGCCGGCCTGGCCGTTGACCGAGCCGATGTTGACGATGCGGCCGAAGCCACGCTCGCGCATGCCGTCGATGACGTTGCGGCACAGGTTGAAGCAGGAGGTGAGGTTCGTCGCGATGACCTCGTTCCACTGCTGCGGGGTCATGCGCTGCAGCACGCCGTCGCGCGTGATGCCGGCGTTGTTGACCACCACGTCCACCGGCCCGAGTTCGGCCGTGATCTTGGCGATGCCCTCCTTGACGGCGTCGAAGTCCGACACGTCGAACTTGTAGACCGCGATGCCGGTGCGGGCGGAGAATTCCTTCGCCTTTTCATCGTTCCCGGCGTAGTTGGCGGCGACCGTGTAGCCGGCGTTCTTCAACGCGACCGAAATGGCTTCGCCGATACCACGCGTACCACCCGTAACGACTGCAACCCGAGCCATTGGCTCCTCCCCCAAAGTGTTGATGTTGATTCGTTGAAGACTTTTTAGGCGCTCTTACGAAGCGGGCCGCCCCATCGCTGGAAGCGGCCCGCCTTACTCATCAGCCCCGCTCGACGCAGAGGGCGATGCCCATGCCGCCGCCGATGCAGAGGGTGGCGAGGCCCTTCTTGGCGTCGCGCTTCTGCATTTCGAACAGCAGGGTGGTCAGGACGCGGGCGCCCGAGGCGCCGACCGGGTGGCCGAGCGCGATGGCGCCGCCGTTCACGTTCACCTTGGACGTGTCCCAACCCAGGTCCTTGTTGACGGCCAGCGCCTGCGCGGCGAAGGCCTCGTTGGCCTCGATCAGGTCCAGGTCCTCATGCTTCCAGCCGGCCTTCTGCAGGGCCAGGCGGGAGGCCGGGATCGGGCCGGTGCCCATGATCGCCGGGTCGACGCCGGCGGTCGCCCAGGACACGATGCGGGCCAGCGGGGCGACGCCGCGCTTGGCGGCGTTCTCGGCGGTCATCAGCACCAGCGCGGCGGCGCCGTCGTTGATGCCCGAGGCGTTGCCGGCGGTCACCGTGCCGTCCTTGGCGAAGGCCGGGCGCAGCTTGGCCAGCGACTCCGCCGTGGTGCCGTGCTTCGGGTATTCGTCGTCGGAGACGATGATGTCGCCCTTGCGGCCCTTGATGGTGACCGGGATGATCTCGTCCTTGAAGCGGCCGGCCTTCATCGCGGCTTCGGCCTTCTGCTGCGAGGCAGCGGCGAAGGCGTCCTGCTCGTCGCGGGTCAGCTGCCACTTCTGGGCGACGTTCTCGGCGGTGTTGCCCATGTGGTAGCCGTGGAAGGCGTCCCACAGGCCGTCCTTGAGCATGGTGTCGAGCAGTTCGGCCGAGCCCATCTTCACGCCGTTGCGCAGGTGCATGACGTGCGGGGCCTGGCTCATGCTCTCCTGGCCGCCGACGACCATGACGTCGGCGTCGCCGTTGCGGATCGCCTGATAGCCGAGCGCAACCGACCGGAGACCGGAGCCGCAGAGCTGGTTGATGCCGAAGGCGGTCGCCTCCGCCGGGATGCCGGCGTTGACGGCGGCCTGACGGGCGGGGTTCTGGCCCTGACCGGCGGTCAGGATCTGGCCCAGGATCACCTCGTTGACTTCAGCGGCCTCGGTCTTGGCGCGGTTCAGCGCTTCACGGATGGCAACTTCGCCCAGGTAATGCGCGGGCACGGAGCTGAGCGCCCCGTTGAAGCTGCCGATGGGAGTGCGCGCTGCACCGGCGATGACAACCTCGGTCATGTTGACGCTCCTCGAATTTGACAGTTTTATTTTCGTGCTGAGTGACGCTGGGAGTGGGGAAAACCTTAAGCGCGGTTCTCACGCAATGCAAGACACCTGACAGGCTGTGGTTATCCTGTCGCAGTAAGCCAATCGGCCAGGGGACGCCATACGCCTGTTTCGGCGCCTGCGCTTACCACCATCCCAATATGACCAAGCGGTGGCCGGATCATTTGACCGCCGGCGATTCGTCTTGCCAGGGCGACCGCCGACGCGGGTGGGACGATTCGGTCGCGCTCCGGGATCAGCGCCAGCGTCGGCACAGCGATGCGTTCCGGCACCACCGGCAGGCCGGCGATCAGCCAGTTCCCGCGCGCCGTGTCGTTGCGGCCGTACCAGCCGGCCAGCGTGTCGCGGGCCACCCCGGCCACCAGCGGCACCCCGTCGTTCAGCCAGTCCTCCAGCGCGACGAAGGCCTGCGCGGCGCGGCTGTCCTGGTCCATGCGGGCGAACTGCGAGAACTTCTTCAGCGCGAGCAGCGGGTCGAGTTGCGCGAACAGCGCCTGCAACGCGTCGACGGGCAGTTCCCCCCAGGCTTCCAGCATCGGCCCGTAGGGCTGGAAGAAGGCGGCCGCCCGGCGCGCCATCGCCGCGTCTTCCGCGTGGAAGTCCCAGGGCGTCGCCATCAGCCCCAGCGCCGCGACCTCCTTCGGGCGGCGCAGCGCCAGCGCCCCCGCGAGCAATCCGCCCATGCAGTAGCCGACCACCGGCACCGGCCGCCCCACCGCCTCCACCAGCGCGACCAGCGCGCGCTCCAGCCGTCCGGCGATGTAGTCGGTCAGGGTGAAGCGGCGCTCCAGCGGGCCGGGCGTGCCCCAGTCGATCAGGAAGGGGCGGATGCCCTGCCCCGCCAGCCAGCGCATCAGGCTTTTGCGTTCCGACAGGTCCAATATGTAATGACGGTTCACCAGCGACGGCACGAACAGCACCGGCCGCCCCCGCCCGTCTCCCAGGGCTCCGTAATCGAGCAGCCGCGTCGGCCCCTCCGTCCAGGCAACGGGCGGGTCAGGCAGGTCGCGGCGGTAGGGGTGGTGCCGGTAGCGCTCGATCCCCGTCAGCGCGAGGTCGAGCTGCCGGCGGACCTCGCGGTCAACCGCCCTTGCGAAGGCGCCGGCGTCGGCTTGGGCGATCTGGCGGGACAGCTCCGCCGCCCGGTCGCGCAGGGGCGCCTTCCACGGCAGCGAGCCGCTCTTCAAGAGCGGCAATGCGGCGGAGGAGCTGAGCAACGTCGTGGCCACCGTCGCCAGATGCAGCGCCAGCGGCCGCGGCCCCAGCCGGGCCTGCGGCTTCCTCTCCGGCGGCCCCTCCGGCGGGCTCACGCGCGGCCTCCCCGGAGGCGGGTCCGGCGCCGAATCCGGCGGCTGGGCTGGGCTGGGACTGCTGTTGGGGCCATGCGGCGGGCTGCGGCTGAGGGGGCGGCTGAGGGGATGGTGACGGGTTCCAGCCCGTGCCCGGGGCGCTCGTGAAGGCGAATCCGCCCGGCCCGAGCACGAAGGGCGCCATCGCCGCGGCGCCCTGCGCCATCATCTGGGCGAGGCGCGCGACGGTGTCCGCCGTCTCCGGGTCCGCGGCGCTGGCCGCCCACTGTTCCTGCCACAGGTCGAGGTACCGTTTTGCGAGCGCTTCCAGCGAAGGGATATCGGAGTCGGGCGATTCGGACATGACCGGCAGTATAGGTTGCGCAACCGCGCCTTGACCAGAGCCGCGTAAAGCCGTTCGAAAATGTCGCAAATCCGCAAAAATCGGGCCAACACCGAAGGGCCGCCGCAGCGCTGCGGCACAGCACTGGACAGGGTGCATTCCTTCGAGTAGTGCTTATATCTGAAACATTCTCGCCGCACGTCCTTTCTTGAAAGAAACCGCGATGGCCGACAAGGAAGATCAGAAGTCCGCTCCGATCACGATCAAGAAGTACGCCAACCGGCGGCTCTACAACACCGCGACCAGCAGCTACGTGACGCTCGACCATCTCTGCCAGATGGTGAAGGACGGGCTGGACTTCGTGGTCTACGACGCCAAGACGGGGGAGGACATCACCCGCTCCGTTCTGACGCAGATCATCGTGGAAGAGGAAAGCAAGGGCCAGAACCTGCTGCCCATCAGCTTCCTGCGCCAGCTGATCGGCTTCTACGGCGACAACATGCAGTGGATGGTGCCGCGCTACCTGGAATATTCCATGCAGTCCTTCGCGCGGAACCAGGAACAGATGCGCGACTACTTCCAGAACACCATGGGCGGCCTGTTCCCCTTCGGCCGGCTGGAGGAAGTGGGCAAGCAGAACTTCGCGATGATCGAGCGGGCGATGCGCATGTTCTCGCCCTTCGGCGGCGCGGAGGAAGGGCACGAGGGCCAGACCATCCAGGCCAAGCCCGTCGGCGCCCAGGCAGCCGCGGGCGACCACACCTTCGAGGAGCTTCAGAAGCAAATAGACGAGCTTCAGAAGCAGATCGCCAGCATCGCCAAGCCGGCGAAGCCGGCCAAGCCCGAAGGCAAGTGAGCGCGGACGGCCATCACGGTTTCTGATATTCGGTCTTAGCGGTCTTCAGGAGCGGCCTTCAAAAGGGGCGGGGAATTTTCCCCGCCCTTTTCCTTTGGGCACCAAGCGGCGCGGTCTCCTGTTTCAGGTTCACCACGGTCCATGAGGGAGGAACCGCCATGAAGACCGATCTGACCGTCACCCTGGAACTCGACGTTCCCGATCCCCAGGAAGCCATCCGATTCGAAGAAAAGCTGCGCGCCTGGCTGCGCCACCAGAGCCAGGTCGTGTCGGTGTCCAGCATGAACAGCGGCGGCGTCAACGACATCGCCTGGCGCGAAGCCCGCAAGGCCGCCTTCGGCTCCCCCCTGCCGAACCCCTTCGCGCCGGGGCGCGGGCGGTAGGGCTGGGAGCATCTGGCCCCCTCCCTCCCACTTCGTGGGTCCCTCCCTCCCCCGCTTCGCGGGAGAGGGTGCCTTAATTCCCTCCACCGCGTCAGCGGGGGAGGGTTAGGGAGGGGGCATCCCCCTACCCCCGAAACACATGCGGCACCATCGCCGCGTCCGACCCCACGCGCGGGTCCGCCGATTCGCGCACGGACATGCCCAGGCATTTGTCGCCGACGATCCAGGCGTGCAGAATGGCGTGCACGCCCTCCTCTTCGAAGACCGGCGGGCTTTCCAGCCAGACGGCGCCGCCCGGATACTCCTCCGCCCCGCTGTCGGACACGGTGCGCCCGTAGACCGTCATGCTCTGGGCCGCGTCGTCCAGCCCGAACAGGCTGCGCACGGTCACCGCGTCGCAGCCGCCGAGGTCCGCCGGGTCGAAGGCCGCCCGGCACAGGTTCGGGTGGCGCGGGTAGAGCCGCCACAGCAGGGCCAGCAGCCCGTGGCTCGACATCGGCCAGCACCACAGCGGCGACAGCACGCTCATGCCGCCCGCGCGCAGCTTGTGCAGGAAGGCGTCGTCGGCCAGCCCCTGCCACGGGTAGATCTTGGCGAGCCAGGACATAGGCTGCCCCTCGTCGTCGAGGAAGCGGTGGCCGTCCCAGCCCACGCTCTGCAAGGGCAGCAGGTGGGTGTCGATGCCGGCCTCCGCCGCCGTGGCGGCCAGATAGACCAGCTCGCTTTCCCGCACCGGGTCGGGGGTGGCGCAGGCCAGATGGACGCGGGCGCGGCCGGGCTGGCCGGCGGCCAGTTCCTCCCAGCGCTCCACCAGCGCCTCGTGCAGGCCGTTGAACTGGTCGGCGTCGGCCATCAGGGCCTCGCGCCAGTTGCGCTGGATGATGGAGGCGGCGAACAGCCCCTCCCCCGTGTCGTAGTTGCAGCCCAGCAGCTTGACCGAATCGCGCCCGTCATAGGCCAGCGTCAGCCGCCCGACCAGCCCGCCCGCGCGTTCGTTGCGCCGGCCGATGGCCCAATAGTCGTTCCAGGACGCCTCCAGCAGCCGCACCAACTCGGCGCGCACGCCCAGCTGGGGCAGCAGCTTGTCCTCCACGACGGCGCGCATGGCGCCGCAGGCCATGCTGTGCAGCTCGTCCGCGACGCTCTCGATCAGGTCGATCTGCGAGGCGGAAAACTCGTAGCGGACGTCCTCGCGCCAACAGGCGCCGGCGTTCATCGCCCGCACGCCGTACGGATATTTTCGGAGCCCCGGGCGCCAGTCCGCCCGCGGTTTCATCGTCACTCTGCGCATCGTGGATTCCGCGCCGCCGGGATCAGCATCAGTCGGTGGTTGCCCGGCCGGGAGGGGAAGCGCCGGGCCGGTGGTGGGGGCGGATCATCGCGGCGCAATCGCCTCAGCACAAGCCCGATGCTGCGCCGCTCCCCCAATTTTCCCAACGCTTTCCCGCAACGCACCCCAACGCGCCGGCCCAGCGCGACCATCCGCCGGCAGGCTCAACGCACGGTCGCGGACAGCGCCCGGACCAGCGGCCGCAACGCCAGCGGCGCGATGCGTCCTCGCCGCAGCCGGACCACCGTGCGCTTCTTCGGGGTGTCGGGCACCGGTTCCTCCGGCACCTCTCCGGCCGTTTCCGTGGCGGCGGGCGCGACAGCGGCTTCGACGCGGAGGGCTTCCTCGCACCGGCGCCTCCGGGCGCGGCGGGCGTTGAGGATGATGCGCATCACCTCCTCTTCCCCGACCGACCGGCCGGCCTTTCCGGACACGAGGCCGGTGGTTTCCTGCAAGGCGGCCAGTTCGGCCAGCGCACCGGTCAGCCCCTTGGCCTGCGCGGTGATCGTCGCCTCGCGATGCACGGCGAGAACAAAGGCGCGCCATTCGGCGCCACCCTGCCCCGCTTCGAGATTCTTGACCTGTTTGGACGCTGGCCTTCTGGACGCTGGCTGGGCTGTTTCTTTCGGCATCGCTGGCGCTCCGGGTTTCGATCTTTCGAAGGAACCAGTATCCGTGCGCAACTACCCCGAATCCACACGCGCCAAAGGGGTAATTCGCCGGGGTGATCCGCCCAGCCCAAGGGCCGATCGCCCAAAAAGCGAAGGCCCCGAGGCGTATGCCGTCGGGGCCTTGGATGTCTTCGCTTTTGCAACAGCCCGGCGAACCGGGGGAGAATGGTGGAGCCAAGGAGGATCGAACTCCTGACCTCTACAATGCCATTGTAGCGCTCTCCCAGCTGAGCTATGGCCCCACGGTACTCTCAACCACCACACTTCAAACAACCAACACGTCCTCCACAGTAAAGGGAGAGTGTTGGTGCGCTTGGAGGGACTCGAACCCCCACGGCCTTTCAGCCACTAGGACCTGAACCTAGCGCGTCTACCAATTCCGCCACAAGCGCAACTCTTTGCTTTCGCCCCCGCGTCTCTTGGGGTGACGCGGGAGCGCTGATATAGCCGGACCAATGCCCCTGCTCAAGCAAAATCGACATCGCCCCGTCACTTTTTTGCAAAGCCCGAAGGGGCAGCCGATCCCAGGCCCCAATCCCACGCCCGAAAAGCACAAGAGCCCGGACGCGGTGGCGTCCAGGCTCTTGGAAAATCTGGGAACTGGCGGACCCGAATGGATTCGAACCATCGGCCTCTGCCTTCGGAGGGCAGCGCTCTATCCAGCTGAGCTACGGGTCCAGCGACAGCGGAGGCGCACCATAGCGAAGGCGCGGTTGCTTGGCAAACCCTTTTTATGCCCCGGACGAACCGCTTCTGGGTGGCGTCCGATCTGGGTAGAGTGCCCCAATTCGGACGCCTTCGGTGGAACCATGTCGCAAGCAGCCCTTTTGGTCGATGCGGAGCGCGCGCGCCGGTTCGACCGAAAGCCGCCCGATGCCAGCCCCTTCAAAACCCAACTGCTCAAGTGGGTCGGCAACAAGCAGCGCTTCGCTCATGAGATCGTCGGGTTCTTCCCGGATCGTTTCGGCACCTATCACGAGCCTTTCCTCGGCTCGGGCGCGGTCCTCGCGACCCTGGCGCCACTGCGTGCCAAGGCCAGCGACAGCTTCGGCCCTCTGATCGGCATTTTCCAAGCTTTGAAGAGCCGCCCCGACGAACTGACCGCCTGGTACGCGGAGCGATGGCACGAAGCCGCCGGGCACGGGAAGGCCGAGGGGTACGAGAGGATCAAGGCCCGCTACAACGAGCGGCCGAACGCCCCGGATTTCCTGTATCTGACCAGGGCCTGCTACGGCGGCGTCATCCGCTTCCGCCGCGACGGCTACATGAGCACGCCCGTGGGGATTCACACCCCGATCAGTCCGGACAGCTTTTCCCAGCGCGTTCAGGAATGGCACAAGCGCGTCAAGCACACCGACTTCCAGCACCTTCCGTTCGAAAGCGCGATGCTGGAGGCCGGGCCGGGGGATTTGATCTACTGCGACCCGCCCTACTCCCACACGCAGGCGATCCTGTACGGCGCCCAGGACTTCAGCCTGGAGCGGCTTTTCGACGCGATCGCCGACTGCAAGAGGCGCGGCGCCCGTGTGGCGCTCAGCATCGACGGGTCCAAAAAGACCGGGGAGTTCATCTGCGACATCCCGATCCCGAAGGGCCTGTTCGAGCGCGAGGTCGCGGTGAACGTCGGCCGGTCGATGCTCCGCCGCTTCCAGATGGAAGGACGGACGCTGGAACGGGAAATCGTGACCGACCGGCTGTTGCTCACCTATTAGCGAAAAGGCCCTCGTCCGCACCGTCGGGGCGAAGCGTCTGGAGAACGCCCTTGGGGCGCTTGTAGAAAATCCGGTAGAGCGTCATCAGCAGCCACCGCAGGCCGGGGTGCCGGGCCTGCCGCACGCGCCGCCAGTGTTGCAGATGGGGAAGGATGCGGTGGCGCGGGGGAAGCGGCGCGTCCGCCCCGAACAGGCGGCGCAGGGCCACCATCTGCGTGTCCAGCGCGTGGCGCCCTCCGCCGCCGGCCATCAGCTCCGCCAGCGCGTGCCAGTCCAGCCCTTCCGGCGACCGCGCAAGGGCGTTCAGGTCGCAGAGATGCCGCAGGTCGAAATCCCCGCTCATCACCTGCCGGTCGAGCAGCAGGTCGTGCACGATCAGGTGCAGCGCGCGGAAGGTCGGCGACGGCAGCGTGGCGTGGCCGGCGCCGACGCGGACCATCGTGGCGGTCTCCTCCAGCCGTTGCGCATGGTGGAAGGCCGGCGGGCCGGGCGGCCGGTGGTGCAGGTCGACCGTCCCCACATCCTGCGGACGCGCGAAGGATGGCAGCGCATGCGACCCGGCCGGGTCCGGCTGCGCGCGGTATCCGAGCCGCGCAAGGCAGGCCGTCGCGGCCGGTATCCGCTCCGCCGGCACCAGGATGTCCAGATCGCTCATCAGCCGATCGCCGAGGTCGCCCTCCGCCGCCGTGGCGAGGAACCCGGCGCCCTTCAGCAGCATGGGCCGGAGTCCGGACCGGTTCAGCGCCTCCACGAGTTCGCCGGCCTGCGCGCGGAGCCGGCGGTTCCGCTCGCCGTTCCGCTCGTGGAGGAACCGCAGATAGGCCAGCGCCTCCAGCGGCACGCCCTCCCCGCCGCGATCCCTCAGCGCGGCGTGCAGCGTCGGCGTCACAAGGTGCCGGTTGGCCAGCGCCATCACCGCCATCCAGTCCGCCCGGACCGGCGGCTGCCCGCGCAGGCAGGCGACCAGCGCATCGAAGGGGCAACCAGCCGCGCTCATCGACTCCTCCGCTTGCACATGTCCGCCAGCAGGGAAACCGCCGCACCAAGCTCCGAATACGTCAGCCGGCAGCACTCCGCCGTCGCAAGCGCGGTGCCGAGCGCCCGGAAGCCCCGCACCGACAGCCGGTCTCCGGGGGCCGCCGCTCCCCCGACCAGATCGCGCAGGGCATCGATGGGATCCCGCCTTCCCAGCGTCGCCACGGCCCCGTCGCGGCGGTCGAGGCTGACGATCCAGCGCACCGGGCGCGGCGCGCGCTCCGCAGCGGGCATGCCGTCGAGGAACCGCACCTCCTGCCCGTCGTACCGGTCATGGACCGGCAGGCCGGCGATGTCGGGGCGAAGCTCCGCCAGCAACGGCCAGGAGCCGGGCTTCAGCGCCGGCGCGAAGGGGATTCCCGTCACCCGCCCGTCGCCCTGAAGCAACGCCACGTCGTCCCCGTCGTATCCGAAGCCCGCGCCAACCAGCGCCACGGCCAGCGTGGATTTTCCAGCCCCCGGAGGCCCGCCGATCAGCAGCGCACCCCCGCCGGACACCAGACAGGCGGCGTGCAGGGCAACGGCGTGGCCGCCGCGGGCCAGCCCCTCCGCCGTCAGCGCGCCCCGAAGCGCCGGAACGAGTTCGTTCGGGCGGCAGGCCTGCGCTTCCTGCCCCTCGCGGCGGAGGAAATTCGCGCCGTCCCGCTCGTCCACCTCGATCCATCGGCTTGGCCGCGCATCCGCAACCTCCAGGCAACGGAAATGGCCAGCCACTGACTCCGCCAGGGAGTCGCTGGAGTAGCGGATGTCGACGCAAACGTCGCCGACCATCACCCTCTGGCGCCGCGCGGCGACGGGCACCGCCTCCAGCAGCCCCAGACCCAGCCCGCCGGACAGAGCCTCCAACACCCCGTCGCGGGCGAGCCCAGCGGGCAGACCACGCGTTACGGCGTCGCGGACGATATCCTCAACCACACAGCCTTCCGAAAGGCGGCACCACGCGAAAGCCGCCAGGTCGTTCAGTTCGAACAGCGCTTGCCGCGCCTCGCTGAACAGCACCGCGCGCCCCGCGATCACCGCGAAGGACACCCCCGCCGCCGCGCGGTACCCGACAGGGTGCATCGCCGTCATGGAATTGCTCGGCATGCGGGGGCCTCGCCGTCCGGACCGCTCAGCGACCGATGTCGGAGTGGTTCTTTCCGGAGTTTCCGGGGATGCCGTCACTGCCCCCGTTGCCCCAGCCATTGTTCGCGTGGCTTCCGCCCCCGCCCCCCGACTTGGCGATGGCCTGCGAGGTCAGGCTCGTCGACAGCAGGGTGGTGATGGCCGGGGAGGTCACGATGGCGAACTTCCCGCAAGAGGCCAGGAACGTGCGCCGTTCAACCTCGTCATCGCCGGCGGGGGCAGAGTCGACATCACCCTTTTCCATGTGACACCTCTCTTTTGTCTTGCCAAAAGACTGTGTCTACACTGGAACACCGCGCCGCCACGGGCGCAAATTCTAAATGTTGGGATCATGCACCGACAGATAACGCGCGGGTGTTAGCCGCGACGCGGCGCGTTCCACCAACGTTACTAACGGATGGATAGGACCGCGCCGCGCGGCAAAACGAAAACCGCGTCACCCGCCCGACCGCACACCCTGCTTGGCCGCCACCAGATCGCGCGGGCTGCGGTCGGCGCCGCTCGCCAGCGGGGTTTTGGGGTCCTGGATCCAGGAGGCGATGTCGTCGATCACCACCTGCCCCTTCAGGTCGCGCAGCAGCATGTGCCAGCCGTCCGGATAGACGGCCACGACGTGCCGCCCGCCGGCCTCGAAGTCGTGCATCGCGCGGTCCACGGGCTTCTTGGGCAGCACCTCCTCATGCGCGCCGTAGAGCACCAGCGACGGCACCTCCAGCCGGTCGCAGGCGGCGAGCGCCGCGCCCATCAGGTCGGTCAGCCCCTCCAGCGCGTCGACGCGCGAGCCCTTGATGACCAGCGGGTCGCGACCCAGCGCGCGCAGCATCTCGATGTTGTCGGAGGCCTGGATCTTCAAATCCTTCGGCGGGTGCACCGTGATGCCGGGGACGAGGTTGTAGCTGACCCACAGCAGCGCGCGCGGGAAGAAGCCCATGGTCTCGCGCCCCCACACCGCCGGGGCGACCAGAATGGTGCCGTCCACGCGCGGCGGGTTCGGGCCGCCCATCGCGGTCAGCACCACCGCACCGCCCATGCTCTCGCCCATCAGGTAGACGGGCACGCCGGGGTGGCGGGCGCGCACCTGCTCCACGGCCGCCTTCACGTCGGCGACCAGCGTTTCCGTGCCCGGCCAGATGCCCCGGTTCTTCGTCGCGCCGAAGCCGCGCTGGTCGTAGGCGTAGGTCGCAACCCCGTGGGCGGCGAGGCTGCGCCCCGCCCCCTCGAAGGCGTTGGAGTAATCGTTGTACCCGTGCAGGGCCAGCACGACCGCCCTCACCCGCCCGTCACTTCCAAGACCCGGCGCCGGCAGCCACACGCGCAGCGGCAGCTCGAACCCGTCCGCCGCGACCAGGGCGTTGTCGGTCAGCCGGGGCTGCGCGATGGGGGTTCCCATCGGCTGGAAGGTGGCGGAGCATGCGGACAGCATCATCCCCACCCCAAGGATCAGAACAGCAAGTCGGCCGGCGGCCCTAGGCGACATGGGCGGCGCCCTCCACGGGTCCCGGAGGGCGGGCGTGCGCCCCGCCGGTCAGTTGCAGGAAAATGTCTTCCAAGTCCGACTCCTCGGTGCTGAGATCGACCACCCCGAGCCCCGCCGCCGCCAGCGCCGCGAGGATCGCGTCCACCCGCTGCCGGCTGGGCTGATAGCGCACGACGAGCCGCCGGGGCTCGGCCAGTTCGGCGGCGAAGGGGGCCAGCGCCTCCGGCACCCCGTCCAGGTCGCGGTCCACCACCACGGTCAGCGCCTTGGCGTCCACGCGGCGCAGCAGCTTGGCGGTTGGCTCGCAGGCCACGACCGCGCCGTGGTTGATGATGGCGATGGTGTCGCACAGCTCCTCCGCCTCCTGGAGGTAGTGCGTGGTCAACAGCACCGTGGTGCCTTCGCGGTTCAGCTTGCGCACATGCTCCCACAGCTGGATGCGCAGTTCCACGTCCACCCCGGCGGTCGGCTCGTCCAGCACCAGCACGGGCGGCGTGTGCACCATGGCCTTGGCGACCATCAGCCGGCGCTTCATGCCGCCCGACAGCGAGCGCGAGTAGGCGTCGGCCTTGTCGCGCAGCCCCACGGCCTCCAGCAGCTCCTCCGTCCGGCGCTCCGCCTTCGGCACGCCGTACAGGCCGGCCTGCAGCTCCAGCATCTCGCGCGGGGTGAAGAAGGGGTCCATGTTCAGTTCCTGGGGCACGACGCCGATCGACGCACGAGCTTGCCTTGGATGGGCGTCGATGTCCGTTCCCCAGATGGAGACGGCGCCCTCCGTCTTGTTGACCAGCCCGGCCAATATATTGATGAGCGTCGATTTCCCGGCCCCGTTCGGCCCCAGCAGCCCGAACAGCGACCCGCGCGGGATCGCCAGATCGATCCCCTTCAGCGCCTGCTTCGGGCCGGACTTGCCGGCGGACTGGTAGATCTTGGTGAGGCCGCGCACCTCGACGGCGTGCGCCGGCAGGTTGACGGGGTTCAGGGGAGAGGGCGCAACCATGGCAGTCAAACGTGGCCTTTCCGCTCCGGCGGCGGTCCGAACACCCGTCGCCCGGATTGTCTCATCACTTGATCCGTCCGGCGCGTTCGGTATGATCCCGCCCGCGCGCGTGCCTCATTCGGTGGGCATCTTAACGATGGCGTTAACGCGCGAGTGTGTCAAAGTGGAGGATGTCTGCCATGCAGCCGATCGAGACGATTGAAGTGGAAACCCTGACCGTCGGGTGCGACGGCGGCGGCGGTGCGCTGGGCCATCCGCTGGTCTATCTGACGCTGAGCCACGAGGGCCGGACCGAGTGCCCCTACTGCTCGCGCCGCTACGTCCTGAAGGAAGGCGCCAACACGGGCACCCACGGCCATTGAGCCGTTTCCCCGCGGAATGCGACAAAGGGCCGGAGCGATCCGGCCCTTTTTCTTTTGCGTGCACACAATTCCACTTGCACACGCCTGCGTGCCTATGACGCACGGCCTATGAAGGGCCTTTCATTACAATTGTGAAAAATATAAGGTGATCTTCCTTGACGTGCGCCGCGGACCGCCTTCTACTTTGTTGCGACGCAAAAAGGCCAGTGATCCAGTCCCTTCGTTCGGGTTCGAAGAATGCTTTTCCCCCAGGCTGCCACTCTTGCGTCGGAAGAGGCCCGGTCCATGAGCCAAGAGACGGAAGAGCAATACAGAAGTATTTTTGAGAACGCGGTCGAGGGTATTTACCAGACCACCGTGGACGGCCGTTATTTGCGCGTGAATCCCGCGCTGGCGCGGATCTACGGCTACGCCTCCCCGGCGGACCTGACCGACAACCTGACGGACATCGCCGGCCAGCTCTACGTCGATCCCGGCAAGCGCGAGGCTTTCGCCCGCCTGATGGCCGAGCGCGACGTGGTGCAGAATTTCGAGGCGCGCGTCTTCCGCCGCGACGGCTCCATCATCTGGATCGCGGAGAACGCGCGCTGCGTGCGCGACGCCCAGGGCCGCATCCGCTATTACGAAGGCACCGTCCAGGACATCACCGAGCGCAAGCAGCACGAGGAGAAGATCCGCCTGCTCGCCACCGTGTTCGAAAGCGTGGCGGACGGCATTCTGATCGTCGATCCGGAGCTGTCGGTGCAGGCGGTCAACCCGGCCTACGAGGTGATGACCGGCTTCCAGCGGGAGGAGCTTCTCGGCCGCCCGCTCGTCATCTTCGCCCCCGGCTCGCACGAGCGCGCCTTCATCGAGGATCTCTGGCGTGCCGCCCGCACGGAGGGCCGCTGGCACGGCGAGGTGACCAGCTTCCGCCATTCCGGCGACGCCTTCGCCGCCTCCCTGTCGGTGACGGCGGTGCGCGCGCCCGGCGGCGCGCTGGAGCATTACGTCCTGACGCTGGCCGACATCAGCCAGCGCAAGTACCAGGAACACCAGATCCGCTATCAGGCCAGCTTCGACCGGCTGACCGACCTGCCCAACCGCTGGCTGGTCTGCGAACGGCTGGAGGAGGCCATCGCCCGCGCCCAGCGCACGCGCACCAAGGTCGCGGTGGCTTTCCTGGACCTGAACCGCTTCAAGCAGGTGAACGACACGCTGGGCCACCACGCCGGCGACGAGCTTCTGAAGCTGGTGGCCAAGCGCCTGCGCAACGCCACCCGCGTCTCCGACACCGTGGGCCGCCTGGGCGGCGACGAGTTCCTGATCGTCGCCCCCGATGCCGCCGACCGCGCGGCCGGCGCCCGGCTGGTGGAGAAGATCCTCTATTCGATGAGCGAGCCCTTCGCCGTCCACAACCAGCAGCTTTTCTGCGGCGCCTCCATCGGCGTCGCCTTCTACCCCGACGACGGCGAGACGGCGGACCAGCTCCTGCGCAACGCCGACCTCGCCATGTACCACGCCAAGCGCAACCCGGAGCGCAAGTTCATCGTCTACGAAGCCGGCATGCGCGAGCGGTCGGGCTTCACGCTCGGCCTGGAAAGCGACCTGCGCCGCGCCGCCGCCACGGGCGACGAGTTCGAACTGCACTTCCAGCCCAAGGTGGACCTGGAGCACGCCGACTACCGTCGCGTGATCGGCGCCGAAGCCCTGATCCGCTGGCGCCACCCCACCCGCGGCCTCGTCAGCCCGGCCGAGTTCATCCCGCTGGCCGAGGAAACCGGCCTGATCTGGGAAATCGGCGCCTGGACCCTGAAGGAGGCCTGCTATCGCTTGGCCGGCTGGATCGACCAGGGCCTGGACATCGCGTCCGTCTCCGTCAACCTCTCCCCCCGCCAGTTCCAGGACGCCCGCCTCGTCGCCTTCGTCCGCGACGTGGTAGAGTCCACCGGCGTCCCACCCGAA
The DNA here is from genome assembly GCF_053470405.2 of Azospirillum mesophilum. Taxonomy (NCBI): domain Bacteria; kingdom Pseudomonadati; phylum Pseudomonadota; class Alphaproteobacteria; order Rhodospirillales; family Azospirillaceae; genus Azospirillum; species Azospirillum mesophilum. The sequence goes on along the minus strand of NZ_JBPXMQ020000068.1, from coordinate 1,113 downwards.
CGGCTGGAGCTGGAACTGACCGAAGGCGCCATGATCGGCGACATCGAAAAGGCGGTCGCGATCCTGCACGGCCTGAAGGACATCGGCGTCCGCCTGTCCATCGACGACTTCGGCACCGGCTATTCCTCGCTGGCCTACCTGAAGCGCTTCCCCATCAACACCCTGAAGATCGACCGCAGCTTCGTCCGCGACATCGTCCAGTCCACCACCGACCCCGCCATCGTCAGCACCATCGTCAACCTCGCCGACAGCCTGGGCTTCGACACCATCGCCGAAGGCGTGGAGACCGAGGAACAGGCCGAAATGCTGCGCCAGCGCCGCTGCACGAGGATCCAGGGGTTCCTGATTAGCCGGCCCCTGGACGTGGATGCGTTCGAGAGGTTTGTGGCGGAGAGCAACAGCCCCGAATAACCACCCAAAGATCCCCTCTCCCCTCCGGGGAGAGGGTTAGGGTGAGGGGGCACCGTGCGAGGCACGAACCCTCTCCCGCCCCGGGAGAGGGTTGGCGCCAAAGGCGCCGGGTGAGGGTGCAAGCCCCGATGTTTCTCCACCACACGCGGCTTTTTCAACAGAAGCAACACAAAGCAGCGATATTGGACAATTCTGCTCTAATATTTCCGCTTTAGGCTTCTATATAGCTTTGCTATGTTAACTTTTACGCCAAGCTTTTCCGCTTCCCCAAGCGTTACCACCCCTCCAAAAATCTCTTCTCTATCCGAGGTTGGCGCAGGTAGCGATCGAAGTGCTCCGGATTCGCTTTTGGCAACCTGCAACACCCTCTCTTGCAGAAGCTCTATTGCAATATCCTTCATCTGTATCGTTGCATTCTTGTTTTCTATTTCAGAATTTTTCTGGTCTATGATGGCCCTCATCATCATATTTTGAGTATTTAAGTGCTGTATGTTAGCGTGAAGCTGCATAGCTGCTACATCACCCTTAACGAAGAAGGTATCCTCTGCTTCTGAATTAGACGGCAGAGCCAAATAAACAGCCAAAGCTTCCTTTACAGTCTGAGAGACTGTTTGAAAAGGGTTGGCGCTGAGGTCGTGTTGTGATTCAAGCTTTGTATGTGGACCGAAGCGACGCGCGGCCGGATGGCCAAGATCGAAAAGA
>NZ_JBPXMQ020000067.1:0-23876 GCF_053470405.2 Azospirillum mesophilum | reverse complement strand
CCACCGCGGCCCCTTCGGAGGTCCGACGGCCCCGCGTCATCGTTGTCGTGATGTTGTCAGCGCCGGGCGTCAGCCGACGACGCGCAGCGCGGCCAGCGGGCGGCCAACGTCGGGGCGGCCAACATCGCGGCGGGAGCCGGCCATCTCGTCGTAAATCCAGCGGTAGGTACGCTCCAGACCGTCCTCCAGCCGGATGTCCGGCGCCCAGCCCAGCTTTTCCTTGATGAGCGTGTTGTCGCTGTTGCGGCCGCGCACGCCCTTGGGCGCGTCGAGCTTGTAGCGGCGCTTCAGCGTGATGCCGGCGATGCCTTCCACGATGTCCACCAGCCGGTTGATGCTGACCAGCTGGTCGCTGCCGAGGTTCAGCGGCTCGGCCACGTCGCTGTCCATCAGCAGCCGCGTGCCCTTCAGGCAGTCGTCGATGTACATGAAGCTGCGCGTCTGCTCGCCGTCGCCCCAGATCTCGATTTCGTGCCGTCCGCTCAGCTTGGCGGCGATGACCTTGCGGCAGATGGCGGCGGGCGCCTTCTCGCGGCCGCCGTCGTAGGTGCCCTTCGGGCCGTAGACGTTGTGGTAGCGCACAACCCGCGTCGGCAGGCCAAAGTCCTCCGTGAAGTGGCGGCACATGCGCTCGCTGAACAGCTTCTCCCAGCCGTAGCCGTCCTCCGGCATGGCCGGGTAGGCGTCGGACTCCTTTAGCGGCGCCACCTCCGCCGTGGTCTGCTTGTCGGCGGCGTAGACGCAGGCCGACGAGGTGTAGAGGAAGCGCTTCACGCGAGCATCGCGGGCGGCCATCAGCATGTGCGTGTTGATCAGCACCGACAGCATGCAGTCCGCCTTGTGCGTCTCGATGAAGCCCATGCCGCCCATGTCCGCGGCGAGGTTGAAGACGTAATCGGCGCCCTCCGTCACCTCCTCGCAATGGTCGCGCAGCCGCAGGTCGCGTTCGCGGTTCTCGGCCTGGGGATGGACCTGATGCCACTGGCCGAGGTCCTTCCAGTCCACCGCGCGGACGCGGGTGAAGCCCTGCTCCAGCAGGTCGGCGACGAGGTGCCCGCCGATGAAGCCACCGGCGCCGGTGACCAGGATCGTGTCGTCATGGTTCATGATGGGACTGTTCCCCTGAAGTGAAAGGGCCGGACCGCTCAGCGCCGCATCGTGGGCGCCGGCTCCTCCGGCGGCGGGTAGTGGACGAGGCGCGTCATCTGGCCGAAGACGCGGAGGACGAAGGCCGGGTTGTTGACGGCGTAGCGCTTCCACAGGCGCCGGGGCTCGGAGACGAGGCGGAACAGCCACTCGAAGCCGCTGCGCTGGACCAGGCGCGGCGCCTGCCGCTTCAGGCCGGCGTGGAAATCGAAGGCGGCCCCCACCCCGATCAGGACGGGGGCGTCCAGCTTGGCCCGGTGCTCGGCCATCCACCGCTCCTGCTTGGGCGTGCTGAGCCCGACCCAGACGATGTCGGCGCCGCTGGCGTTGATGGCACTGATAACCTCCGCGTCCTCCCGCGGGGTGAGCGGACGGAAGGGCGGCGCGTGGCTGCCGACGATCCGGCAGCCGGGGTGCCGGCGCTCCAGGTTGGCGCGCAGCCGCGCCAGCGTGCCCTCCGATGCGCCGTAGAGAAAATGCCGGTGCGCGCGGCCCCGCGCAGCATCGAACACCGCCTCCATCAGGTCGGGGCCGTAGACGCGGTCGGCGTGCCGGTGCCCGCCGAGGCGCAGCAGCCAGACCAGCGGCATGCCGTCCGGCGTGACGAGGCCGGCGGCGTTGTGGATGCCGAGGATGCGCGGATCCCGCTGGCTTTCCATGACCCCGTGGACACCGGTTACGCAGACATACTGGCGCTCCCCATCCGCGATCCATCGGTCGATGCGCTCCACCGCCATGTCCAGGTCGATGGCGCTGACCCCGACGCCGAGGACGTTCAGGCGCTTGATCGCTGTGGTCGAAGGCATGCTCGGACGATCTCCCTTCTCACCGTCCGCGCTGCGCGAACGGTGCTGGTGGGTAGTTTCCGGAGGGTGGGGGTGGGCTGCGAATGCTGCCGCAAAGACGAGGGGGCAAGGACGAGAGAAATGACACCATCGCCGGTCCCGGGGCGCGAGAGGCGCGATGGCCGTAGCGCAAAAATCGGCGCCCGGGAGCCGTCCGGCCGTACTTGAGGCTGAAACGATCCCCGCTCTTCCGGCGCGAAGACGGTTCCGGCGCCGTTCCATGGGTGTGCGACGATGGTTGGCGCGGTCAACGAACGGCGGGTTTCCACCACCATCGTTAAGACGCGGCCCGCCGCGCCCCACCATTTTCCCAAGAATCCGCCATCGCACAAAGACGGAATACTGGATAGGCTAATCCGTTCCGTTCACCCGAGACGGCCTCAAATTTTAAAGTAAAATGTGATTTTTAAGGCCGTCATCACTCCGCTAGCACCAGCTAACGATGGGATTACGCTAAGGGGTTTCATTTATTTTTTGCCGATTGTCCACTCCAGAAGCGCAATACATCTTTCGATCCGCTGAAGACAAGGCATTGGTGGAAGTTTTTGCATTGCGGGTTGCCAGCCGGATCCGTGCCCGCCTTTCATGGAACGCGCCACCCGTCACCCTTCACACCAGCGGGGGAACACCCATGAAGGTCTATGCCAAGCGCGCCCTGGTCACCGGCGGCGCGGGATTTCTGGGATCGCATCTGTGCGACCTGCTGCTCGCCCGCGGCTACGACGTGCTGTGCGTCGACAATTACTTCACCGGGCGCAAGCGCAACATCGCCCACCTGCGCAACCACCCGCGCTTCGAGGTGCTGCGCCACGACGTGACGTTCCCACTCTTCGTCGAGGTGGACGAGATCTACAACCTCGCCTGCCCCGCCTCGCCCATCCATTACCAGCACGACCCGGTGCAGACGACCAAGACCAGCGTGCACGGGGCCATCAACATGCTGGGGCTGGCCAAGCGGACCAAGGCCCGGATCCTCCAGGCCTCCACGTCGGAGGTCTACGGCGATCCCCACATCCACCCGCAGCCGGAAAGCTATTGGGGCAACGTCAACCCGATCGGCCCGCGCTCCTGCTACGACGAGGGCAAGCGCTGTGCGGAGACGCTGTTCTTCGACTATCACCGCCAATACCGGATGCCGATCAAGGTGGTGCGCATCTTCAACACCTACGGCCCGCGCATGCATCCCAACGACGGGCGGGTGGTGTCGAACTTCATCATCCAGGCCCTGAAGGGGGAGCCGATCACCATCTACGGCGACGGCACGCAGACCCGCTCCTTCTGCTACGTCGACGACCTGCTGGCCGGCATGGTCGGCTTCATGGAACTGGACAGCGAGGAGCCCGGCCCCCTCAACCTCGGCAACCCCACGGAATTCCAGATCGCCGAGCTGGCCGAGATGGTGATCCGCATGACCGGGTCCAGCACGCGCATCGTGCAGCGCCCCCTGCCCGCCGACGACCCCAAGCAGCGCCAGCCCGACATCGCCAAGGCCACCTCCCTGCTCGACTGGACGCCGAAGGTGCCGCTGGAGGAGGGGCTGAAGCTGACCATCAGCTATTTCCGCCGCCTGCTGTCCGGCGAGGATGTCTGAGAAGTCCAGAGAGCCACAGACCCAGGGAACCAGAATGGCGACCGAACTCGACTACGGGCGGGCGGCACCGCTCCGCACCGAACGTCTGACCGAAGACGGCGACCGCGAGATCGGGTCGGACGCCCGCGCGCTGCTGGACATGTTCAAGCAGCGCAAGTGGCTGTTCGGGCTGATCACCGTCGCCGGGGTCGCCTTGGCCGGGGGGCTGCTCACGGTCATGACTCCCCTCTACACGGCCAAGACGACGGTGCTGGTGAACACGCGCCAGGCCCAGGTCGTGGATCTGGAACCGGTGCTGTCCAACCCCACCCCCAACCCCTTCCTGCTGCAATCGCAGCTGGAGAGCGAGATCGAGATGATCCGCTCCTACCCGCGCGTGGCGGAGGTGGTGGAAAAGCTAGGGCTGGTGAACGACCCGGAGTTCAACCCGACGCTGGAGGATCCGGAGGAAAACCAAGCCGGCGCCCTGCTGTCCGACGCCTTCCTGTGGCTGAAGCGGCGGGCGGCGTCCCTGTCCGGTCCGGACGCCGCCGACCCCAACGCCCCGGACCGCTACCGCTCCCTTTCCGACGGCCCGCAGAGCCGCGAAAAGCAGATCCTCGCCATGGTGGTCGCGAACGTGCAGGACCAGCTGGAGGTCTCCGCGCGCGGCCGGTCCACCGCGATCATGCTGGCCTTCACCTCGCGCGATCCCGACAAGGCCACCGCCGTGGTGGACGCGCTGGCCCACGCCTACGTCAACTCCACCGTCAACGCCAAGACCCAGGCCTCGCGCGACGCGATCCGCTGGCTCGACGACCGCGTGCAGGAGATGCGCGGCAACATCGCCGACCTGCGGGAGAACATCGAGCGCTACCGCCAGCAGGAAGGGCTGGTCGCGGACGAGCCGCACAACCAGAACCTCGTGCAGGTGAACAAGGACCTGATCGAAGCGCAGATCGAGGCGAAGGTCGCGCAGGAACGGCTGGACCAGCTGCACAAGGGCGGCGCCGCGACGGCGATGGAGGTGCTGTCCTCCCCCCTGATCCAGACGCTGCGCGGGAACGAGGCGGCGCTCCAGCGGCAGGCGGACGACCTGACCGACCGCTACGGCGCGCGCCACCCCATGGTCCAGGCCAATACGGCGGCCCTCCAGGGCCTGCGGCGCAAGATCGACGCCGAGATCGGCAAGATCCAGAAGCTGCGCGAGAACGAGCTGGTCATCGCCCAGTCCCGCGTCGCCCTGCTGAAGGACCGCCTGTCGGGGCTGGAGCAGGAATCCGGCCGGCGCAACCTCGCGCAGCTGCGCATGCAGGAGCTGGAGATCGAGGTCGGCGCCAAGCAGCGCCTCTACGAGGCCTTCCTCCGCCGCCGGCACGAGGTCAGCCAGCAGTTGGACATCCAGCAGCCCGACGCGCAGATCATCGCCCCGGCGATGACGCCTATCAAGCCGTCCTTCCCGCGCAAGGCGCTGTTCCTCAGCTGCAGCCTGCTGATCTCCATGATCCTCGGCGCCTGTACCGTCGTGGCGGTGGAGCTGCTGAGCCGCGGCTTCAAGACCATCGAGGACATCGAGCAGACGCTGCACGCCCCCATGCTGGGCATGGTGCCGCGCCTTGGCCGCATGGCCCGCCTGCGCGGCCGGCCGGAGGCCTACCCGCTGCTCCACCCCCACTCACTCTACAGCGAGGCGATCCGCAACCTGCGCACCTCGCTGCGGGTGCTCGCCACCTCGCCGGGGCCGAACAACCTGCTGTTCGCCTCCGCCCTGCCGAACGAGGGCAAGACCGCCATCGCCCTGTCCTTCGCCCGCATGGCGGCGCGGGCCGGGCAGCGGACGATCTTCATCGACTGCGACCTGCGGCGGCCCCGCCTGCACAAGTCCGTCGGCTACGACGGGCCGGGCCTGACCGACTTCCTGGAGCACGGCGTCCCGCCGGAGGACATCATCCACACCGACGGGACGAGCGGCCTGAACCTGATCACCGCCGGCTCCGGCACGTCCCGCCCGGCGGAGCTGCTGGAGCGCCCCGCCCTGCGGGAGCTGCTGGCCCTGCTCGGCTGCACCTACGACCTGATCGTGCTGGACTCGCCCCCGGTGCTGTCGGTCGCCGACACGCGGCTGCTCGCCCAGTTGGCGGATGAAACCGTCTATGTTGTCGAGTGGGACCGCACCTCGCGCAAGGAGGCGCGGCTCGGCTTCAACATGCTGCGGCAGGCCAACGCCCGCATCGCCGGTGTGGTGCTGTCCAAGGCCGCCACCGCGGGCACGACGAAATACGCCTACACGAACGGCCGCCGGATCGCCGACCAGAGCGCGGCCTACGTCGCGGCTGGCCGTGGGAGCGACGGACGATGACCCCGGCCCTGCGCATCGCCGCCCTGCTCCTGCTGACCGGCAGCGCCCCGGCCTGGGCCGGGGAGCGGGTGCTGGAGGTCAACCCCGCCGCTCCCGGCGCCGGCGACGGCAATCCGGGTACGGAGGCCGCACCGCTGGCCTCGCTGGGGCAGGCGGTACGGCTGGCCCTGGAGACGGCGGACGAGGCGCTGATCCGTGTTCATCCCGGCACTTATCGCGAAAGCGTGCGCATCCACGCCGGGAAGGACGACGAGGCGCCCCGCCTGCGCATCGTGGCGGTGGAGCCGGGCCGGGCGGTGATCTCCGGGGCCGAGCCGCTGACCGGCTGGCGGCCCCATCGCGGCCCGCTGTTCCGCGCCGACTGGCCGCAGCGGATGGCGCCCGCGACCGTGCCACCGGACTGGCCCACATCGCTGACGATCGCGCCGTCCGTGCTCGGCCGCGACCTGCTGTTCATCGGCGGGCAACGGCTCCGCCCGGCTACCAGCGTCGCGGAGCTGACGCCCGGCAGCTTCCTGGTGAACGAGGAGGCCGGGGTGGTCACCATGAACCCGCCCGCCGGGCTCGACCCCCGCGACCAGCCGGTCGAGGTCGCCCGCCGCGACGTGCTGCTGGAAATCGGCGGCGTGCGCGGGGTCGAAGTCGCCGGGTTGGTGGTGGAACGCTCGGCCGCCCCCCTGACGAGCGGCGCGGTGGTGGTCTCGGATTCCCAAGACGTCCGCCTGGACGGCCTGTCGATCCGGGACAACAACGGGACCGGCCTGACCATCGCACGCTCCTCCCGCGTCACGCTGGAAAACACGGTCGTTACCGGGAACGGCAGCACCGGGCTGGGGGCGTGGCGCATCGACGGGCTGACCCTTCGGCGTGTCACCGCCGCCGCCAACAACTGGCGCGGGGAGGCCGGCGGCTTCGTCGACTGGGCGGTGGCCGGGGCCAAGCTGCTGCAAACCCACAACGCGGTGATCGAGGGCTTCCGGGCCGAGCGCAACGCCGCGCACGGCCTGTGGCTCGACACCGACATCGCCGACGTGCGCATCGTCGATCCGCTGCTGGAGGGCAACCGAGGACCGGGCCTGACGGTGGAGGCCGCGCAGGGGCCGGTGGCGGTGACCGGCGGACGCATCGTCGGCAACGGCAAGGGCATCGTGGCCGCCGCCGCGCACGGCGTGACGCTGGAGCGCACGGTGGTCGCCTGCAACGCCGAAAGTCAGATTCTCGTGTCCGGCACCGCCGACCAGCCGGTGACGGACCATCGCAGCGGCGCCGTGACCACCGTGAACAACAGCGGCTGGACGCTGACGGGCAGCCTGATCGCCGCCGACGCGCAGGGCGACGGGCCGCTGGTCGCCACCACGCTGACCGGCGCGCCCTGGGCCGGCTTCCTCGCCAGCCTGTCGTCGGAAGACAACCTCTGGACCGCCCCGCGCGGCCGTGGCGCCTTCCGCGGCCCCTGGGGGAAAAGCTGGACCTTCGACGACTGGCGCGACCGCGTGCGGGACACCGGCTCCAGCTTCGAGCTCCAGCCGGACCCACCCTGCCCCCGCGCCCTGAACTGATGCTTGTGAGTTTTTAGGCACTGAACTGGGTTTTCGCCACTTTTCCATCGTCATCCCCGCGAAGGCGGGGATCCAGCCTTTTCAGCCACTTATGTGGGAAGTTTTCTGGATCCCCGCCTTCGCGGGGATGACGGGAAAGTGCGGGGATGACGGGAAAGGGACGTGGTCGCAAGACCCCTTAAAGCCTTGATCGCCAACGCCTGCCGACGGGAGAACCGCGTGACCTTGCCTTTCGCATCGCTCCTGCGCCGCTTTTCCCACGGCATCTGGTCGCTGGCCGATCAGGGGGCGGTCAGCCTGGGCGGGTTCTTGTCCATGGTGTTCCTGGGGCGCGTCCTGCCGCAGGCCGATTACGGGCTGTACACGCTGATCTACGCGGCGTTGCTGTTCCTGAACACCATCCACGGCGCGCTGGTCACCTACCCCTTGCTGTTGGAGGGCGCGCGGCGCGAGGATGACGGCTTCGCGAACCTCGTCGGGGTGTCGGCGGGGGCGACCGTGGGGCTGACCCTGCTGTTCGCCCCCGGCGTGGTGGTTTTGCTGTCGGCCTTCGACGCGGTGGCGCTGGCGCCCTTCGTGGTGGCGGCGGTGCTTGGCGCGCAAATCCACGAGACGCTGCGGCGGGCGCTGATGGCGCGGCTGCGGCACGCGCGGGCTGTGGCCGGAGACGCGGTCGCCTATCTGGGATTTCCGGCGGCGCTCGCCCTGCTGGCCTGGGCCGGGCGGCTCGACCTCGCCAGCGCCTTCGCGGCGATGGCCGGAGCCTTTGCGCTGGGGGCGCTGGTGCACGCCCTGCATCTGCGCGTCCGCCCGGTCGGCCCGGCGGGCATCCTTCGCACCACCGTGGAGCATTGGCCGCTCGTCCGCTGGGTGCTGGTCGCCAACCTCGTCAACGTCGTGGGCGTGCAGGTCATGCCCTGGATTCTGGTGGTCTTCCATGGGCTGGACGCGGCGGCGGCCCTGCGCGCGCTGATCAACCCGGTGGCGCTGTGCCACCCGCTGATGTTCGGCATCGCCAACGCCGTTCTGCCTCTGGTCGCCCACGCGCGGGCGGAGGGCCGGGCCGCCGACGCCACGCGCAACGCGCTGCGTCAGGGCATCCCCATGCTGCTGCTGCCCGCCCCCTACCTGCTGGCGCTGCTGCTGTTCCCGCGCGCGGCGCTGGAGCTGTTCTACGGCCCCGGCAACGCCTACGCGGCGGACGCGCCGGCCCTGGCATGGGCGGTCGTCGGCTATGGCTTCCTGCTCGGCACCTCGCTGCTGGAGGCCATCCTGAAGGGGCTGGGACGCCCGCAGGACGCCTTCCGGGCGCAGCTTGCCAGCGTCGCCGTGACGCTGGCGGCGGGCTTCCCGCTGGCTGCCCGCTATGGGGTGGAGGGGGCGACCGCCGGCCTGATGCTGAGCCTCGCCGCGCAGTTCCTGTGGAACCTGCGCATCACTCTGGGCGGTCTTCACAGTGCCGAGGCCGAAGCCCCGGCGCGCCGCCGGAAGACGACCTGAGTCATCCCTTTGCCAAATTGCTAACGAATGGATAAGCGAAAATAATGAATAAAGCAGAATGAGAAGAATACTCGCAGATATGAATCGGATTTTTACTTAGGAAATCTGATTGTGCCTTCAGGAGGGTCTGCATGGAATACGCCCTGTCCCAAAGACCTCTGGCCTTGCGGCTCCAGCCCCGCGGCGACCGCGCGCTGAGCCCGCCCCTGATCGGCGGCATGGTGGCGTTCTGCGACGGCGTGCTGTCCCTGGCCGTCGCGGGTGGCGCGTATGTCTTCTACATGGAGCATGTCCTCAACGCGCCGCAATTCTCGCGCTATGGGGCGGTGTCGCTGTTCGGCACGGCCCTGATCCTGGTCATCAACCATTTCCTCGGCCTCTACCACCCGCACAGCCTGTTCGGCCTGCGCAATCAGGTGGTCCGCATCGTGCTGTCGGTCACCATGGCGGCCGCGACGATCCTGATGTTCGGCTTCCTTCTCCAGATCACGTCGGAATATTCGCGCGGCTGGGCGGCGCTCTGGTTCTTCGGCAATCAGGCGGGCCTGCTGTCGGTGCGCTGCGGCGTCGCGCGCTGGCTGACCCGGCGGGAGGTGAAGGGCTCCTTCCGCCGCCCGCTCGTCGTGGTCGGCACCGGCCCGATGGGCGCCCGCCTGCTGACGCATCTCGGCGCGCCGTCGGTGCGCGACGTGAGCGTGCGCGGCGTGTTCCACGACGGGCCGGGGCCGAAGCCGGTGAGCGTCGGCGGCTTCCCGGTGCTGGGCACGGTGGAGACGCTGGAGGACTACGTCCGCGACTGCCCGGACTGCGACGTGGTGCTGGCCCTCCCCTGGGACGACCGCGACCGCTTCGAGGCCATCCAGCGCTCCCTCAGCCTGCTGCCGGTGGACGTCTACACCCCGCCGGGGGAGATCGTGTTCGAGCTGGCGCGCCATCAGGCGCAGCCGGGCCTGACGCACATCGCCGGGCTGCCCGTGCTGGAACTGGCCCAACGGCCGCTGAAGGGCGGGACGGCGGTGCTGAAGCGGGCGGAGGACCTGATTCTCGTGTCCATCCTGCTGCTGATCTTCGGGCCGCTGATGGCCTTCATCGCGCTGGGCGTGAAGCTGGACAGCCCCGGCCCGGTGCTGTTCCGGCAGAAGAGGTTCGGCTTCAACAACCACCCCTTCGACGTGCTGAAGTTCCGCACGATGTACGTGGACCGCTGCGACCGGTCAGGCGGCCAGCGCACGGTGCGCGGTGACCGCCGGATCACGCGCTTCGGCGCCTTCCTGCGCAAGAGCAGTCTGGACGAGCTGCCGCAGCTCCTCAACGTGCTGCGCGGAGAGATGTCGATCGTCGGGCCGCGCGCCCATCCCGTCGCCATGATGGCGGGCGACAAGCCCTATCACGAGGCCGTGGCCGACTACGCCGCGCGCCACCGGGTGCGGCCGGGCATCACGGGGCTCGCCCAGGTGTCGGGGTCGCGCGGGGAGATCGACACGCTGGAGAAGGCGCGCCGCCGGGTCGAACTCGACCTCCAGTACATCGAGGCAATGTCGCTCTGGCTCGACCTGAAGATCCTGCTGCGGACGGCGGTCTGCATCCTGAAGGACGACAACGCCTATTGACCCCCCATTGACCATCGCCTTTTCCAGAACACTTCCCACAGAGCGAGTCCGGACGATGTCCACGGCCACACCTTGCCGAGCTGGTGATGAAGCCCTACCGCGGCCGCGTCAAAGTGCTGATCTGGTTGGCCGGGGCCGCCGTCGCCTGGGCCGTGGTGCAGATCGTCGTCTCCGGCCTGCTGCACCGGTAGGCCGCCGCCGGGCCGGCGGCGCGGGGGTGCGGTGATGCGCATCCTCATGCTGCACAACCACTACCAGCAGCCGGGCGGGGAGGACGAGAGCTTCGCCGCCGAGGCCGACGTGATGGAGCGCAACGGCCACGAGGTCGTGCGCTACACCCTGCACAACGACGCCATCGCGGCCATGAACCCGGTGGAGGTCGGGCTGCGCACCGTCTGGAACCCGGCCAGCCACGCGGAGATCGCCCGGCTGATCGCGCTGCACCGGCCGGACGTGATGCACGCGCAGAACCTGTTCCCACTGATCTCCCCCGCCGCTTATCACGCGGCGCGGCGGGCCGGGGTGCCGGTGGTGCAGTCGGTGCGCAACTACCGCCTGTTCTGCCTGGGCGCCACCTTCTTCCGTGACGGCGCCCCGTGCGAACGTTGCCTCGGCCACGCGCTGCCGCTCGCCGGGCTGCGCGGGCGCTGCTACCGGGGCAGTGCCGCCGCCAGCGCCGGGGTCGCCGCGATGCTGGTGACGCACCGGCTGCTGGGGACGTGGCGGCGCTGCGTCGATGTCTTCGTCACGCTGTCGGACTTCTCCCGCCGCACATGCATCGCAAGCGGCCTGCCCGCCGAGCGCGTCGTCACCAAGCCGAACTTCCTGAAGCGCGACCCCGGCGTCGGGCGGGGGGACGGCGGCTACGCCCTGTTCGTCGGCCGGCTGTCGCCGGAAAAGGGCATCGGCACGATGCTGGAGGCGTGGCGGCGCCACGCGCTGCCCCTGCCCCTGCGGGTGGTCGGCGACGGGCCGGAGGCGGAGCGGGTCGCCGCAGCCGGCGGAGCGGTGGAATGGCTCGGCCGGCGCAACCAGGCGGAGACGCTGGAGTTAATGCGCGGCGCCGCCCTGCTGGTCTTCCCGTCGGAATGGTACGAGACCTTCGGCCGCGTGGCGGTGGAGGCCTTCGCCGCCGGAACGCCGGTGGTCGCCGCGCGCATCGGCGCGGTCGCCGAACTGGTCGAACACGGGCGCACCGGCCTGCATTTCGCGCCGGGCGACCCCGACGACCTCGCCGCCCAGGTCCGCCGCCTCGCCGGTGACCCCGCCCTGCTCGCCGTCATGCGCCGCCACGCCCGGCGGGAGTACGAGGCGAAATACACCGCCGAGCGCAACTACGCCCTGCTCAGCGCCGTCTACCGGCGCGCCATGGCCCGCGCGCCTGCGCCGCTTGCGGCCACGGCCTGATTGTGAAGGAGACATGCCCATGTGCGGCATCGCCGGATTCATCGATCGCACCGCCCCCCGCCGCCCGCTCGACCTGGAGGTCACCGCCTACGCCATGGCGGACACGCTGTTCCGGCGCGGCCCCGACGGCGACGGCGTGTGGACGGACGCCGCGGCGGGCGTGGCGCTGGCCCACCGGCGGCTGGCGATCCTGGACCTCAGCCCGGCGGGGCGGCAACCGATGGAGTCGATGGACGGGCGCTTCGTCGTCACCTTCAACGGCGAGATCTACAACTTCCCCGAACTGCGCGCCGAGTTGGAGGCGCTGGGCCACCGTTTCCGCGGCCATTCCGACACGGAGGTGCTGGTGGAGGGCGCCAGCGCCTGGGGCGTGGAGCGGCTGGCGCGCCGGCTGGTCGGCATGTTCGCCTTCGCCCTGTGGGACCGGGGGGAGCGGCGGCTGACGCTGGTGCGCGATCAGGTGGGGATCAAGCCGCTCTACTGGGGCCGCTTCGGGTCGCTGTTCCTGTTCGGGTCGGAGCTGAAGGCGCTCGCCGCGCATCCCGCCTTCCCGCGCGAGGTTGATCGCGGCGCGGTGGCGAGCTTCCTGCGGCTGGGCTACGTGCCGACGCCCTTCAGCGTCTACAAGGACGTGCACAAGCTGGCGCCCGGCACGCTGCTGCATCTGGAGGCCGACGGGTCGCTCCGGACGGAGACCTATTGGGACGCCCTGGCCGTCGCCCGGCGCGGCATCGTCGACCGCGACACGGTGGACGAGCGCGAGGCGTTCGCGCGGGTGGAAGCGCTGCTGAGCGAATCCGTGCGGCGGCAGATGGTGTCCGACGTGCCGCTGGGGGCCTTCCTGTCGGGCGGGGTGGACAGCTCGCTGGTCGTTGCGCTGATGCAGGCGCAGAGTTCGCGGCCCATCCGCAGCTTCAGCATCGGCTTCGACGATCCCGCCTTCAACGAGGCCCCCTACGCCCGCGCGGTGGCCGAGCATCTGGGCACCGACCACAGCGAACTCTACGTCGGCCCCGCCCACCTCGCCGAGACGATCCCCACCCTGCCGGAGCATTTCGACGAGCCCTTCGCCGACGCCTCGCAGGTCGCGACGCTGCTGCTGTCGGAGATGACCTCCAACCACGTCACCGTGGCGCTGTCCGGCGACGGCGGGGACGAGCTGTTCGGCGGCTACGGCCATGTCCGGCTGCTGTCGCGGCTGTGGCCGATGGTCGCCCGCGTCCCATTGCCGGCGCAACGCGCGCTGGCCACGGCGGCGCTGGCCCTGCCGGGCGGGCTTCTGAACCGGCTGGCCGCCCTGACGCCGGAGCGGCCGGGGCGCATCCCCCTGCCCGACCGCCTGATCCGCACCGCGCAACTTCTGCCCGCCGCGCGGCCCGACGACCTCTACCGCGCGCGCTACAGCCACTGGACCGACCCCGGTGCGGTGGTGCTGGGGGCGGAGGAGCGGCGCGGCGTCTTCTGGGACGAGGCGTCCGACGATCTGCCGGACTTCATCGACCGCATGCAGTGGCGCGACCAGACGACCTACATGGCCGACGACGTTCTGCCCAAGGTGGACCGCGCCAGCATGGCCGTCAGCCTGGAGGCGCGGGTGCCCCTGCTCGACCACCGGCTGGTGGAGCTGGCCTGGATGCTGCCCCGCTCCATGAAGATCCGGGGCGGCACCGGCAAGTGGATCCTGCGCGAGATCCTGTACAAGCACGTCCCCCGCGCGCTGGTGGATCGGCCCAAGAACGGCTTCAACCCGCCCGTCGCTGCCTGGATGCGCGGCCCCCTGCGCGACTGGGCGGAGAGCCTGATGGCGGAGGACCGGCTGCGCCGCGACGGCTTCCTCGACCCGGCCCAGGTCCGCCCGGTGTGGGCGCGCTTCCTGCGCGGGGAGGATCGCCCCTGGGATGCCAAGCGCCTGTGGGACGTGCTGATGTTCCAGGCCTGGGCCGACGCGCATTTGTGGGAGCGCCCGCCGGCCGTCCTTCCGGCGGCCCGCCACGCAGCGCTCCACTCCTGATTCCGTTTCCCGGCAACGAGGAAGCCGCCATGCGCATCGCCGTCTTCGACTACAAGGTCCGCCCGACCAACGCCATCGGCGGCCTGCACCGCACCATGATGGCCGCCCTGGCCGACGAGCACGAGTTCGTCGTTTTCGCCCCCGAATTCGACAACCCGCGCCCCGACCGGATCGAGCATGTGCCCGTGCCGACGCCGCTGCGCCCACTCGCCTTGCAATACCTGGTCTATCACCTCACGGCCCCGCTGGCCGCGTGGCGCTACCGGCGCAAGGGAGGCCAGCCCTTCGACCGGGTGCTGTGCGTGGAGAGCAATATCCTGCGCAGCGACGTGGTGCACGCCCAGTTCTGCCATCGCGCCTTCGTGCAGGCGCGGCGCAGCTGGGGGAAGCCGGGGCTGGCGACGCTGGCCCGGCGCATCGACCACCACCTGCGCGCCCTGACCGAGCCCTTCGTCTACCGCACCGCCCGCCGCGTGGTGGTGCCGTCCGAAGGGCTGCGCCGGGAGATGGAGGAGCAGTTCCCCTGGCTCGCCCCCCTGATGACCGTGATCCCCAGCCCCATCGACCACGCCCGCATGCGCCCGCCCGCCGATTTTGACCGCGACCGGATGCGCGCCGGGCTGGATCTGGCCCCGGACGATCTGGCGATGGTCTTCACCGCACTCGGCCATTTCGAGCGCAAGGGACTGCCCCTGATCCTGGAGGCGATGGCGTCCCGCCCCATTCCCAACATGAAATTGGTCGTGGTTGGCGGGCGGCCCGACGCGGTGGCGGCGGCGCGGAAACAGGCTGAAGCGCTGGGCCTCGGCGAACGGGTCGTCTTCACCGGGATGCAGCCGGACGTGCGGCCCTTCCTGTGGGCGGCGGACGCTTTCGTCTTCCCCTCGCAGTACGAGACCTTCTCGCTGTCCTGCTACGAGGCCGCCGCCGCCGGCCTGCCGATCATCGTCAGCCGCCTCTACGGGGTGGAGGAGTTCGCCCGCAACGGCGACACCGCCCTGGTGGTGGAGCGCACCCCCGCCGCCCTCGCCCGCGCCATGGACCGGCTGGCCTGCATGACCCCGGCGGAGCGCCGCGCGATGGGCGAACGCGCCGCCGCAGCGGTCGCCGACCGCAAGCCGGAACGCTTCGTCCAGGACTGGCGGGCCTTCTGGCGCGCGGCGGCGACCGACGCGGAGGGCACCGGAACGGGCCGCGTCCCGGCCGCGCGGGAAGCCCTGCCATGAGGGTGCTGCTCATCGGGCACGCCGTCTCTCCCGTCTTGGGATCGGAGCCGGGCCTCACCTGGAACTGGGCCTGGCACCTGTCGGCGGAGCATGAGGTCTGGCTGATCGCCCACCCCCATTTCCGGGAGCCGGTGGAGCGCCACCTCGCCGACCATCCCAACCCGCGCCTGCGCGTCGCCTGGGTCGCCCTGCCCCGCGCGCTGGATCCCTGGCGACCGGAGCAGGGCGAGCGGGGCCTGCGCGCCCACTACCTGCTGTGGCTGCGCGCCGCGCACCGGCGGGCCGCCCGGCTGGTCGCGGAGCACGGCATCGACATCGCGCACCACGTCAGCCTCGGCACCGTGGGGGCGCCGCCGCCCTTCTGGAAACTGCCGGTTCCCTTCGTCTGGGGGCCGCTCGGGGGCGGGCAGACCGCGCCAAGCGGGTTCCGCGACTGTTTCGGCGGGCACTGGGCGGCGGAACGGCTGCGCGCCCTGCGCCTGGCGCTGCTGGAGCGCTCGCCGGGCCTGAAGCGTTGCGCCCGCGCCGCCGCCTGCGCGCTCGCCACCAACGAGGAGACCGCCGCGATCCTGCGCCGCGCGGGAGCCCGCGACGTCCGCTTCGTCGCCGACAACGGCATCGCCCCGGACACCTTCGGCGAAGAAAGGCCGCCGCGCCAACCCGGCGAGCCCTTCCGCCTGCTCTGGGCGGGCCGGATGGAGCCGCGCAAGGGCCTTCCCGTGCTGCTCCACGCGCTGAGCCGGCTGGGCGCCCTGCCCGTCGAGGTCACGGTGGCCGGCGACGGGCCGGCGCTGGAGGCGTGGCGCGCGCTGACCACCCGCCTCGCGCTGGCCGACCGGGTCCGTTTCGTCGGGAGGGTTCCGGCAACGGACATGCCGGCCCTCTTCGCGCGGGCTGACGCCTTCGCCTTCACCAGCCTGCGCGACTCCCTGGGCTCGGTGACGCTGGAGGCGCTGGCGCGCGGCGTGCCGCTGGTCACGCTCGACCACCAGGGGCAGCGCGCGCTGATCCCCGCCGACGCGGCGGCCAAGGTGCCGGCCGACGACCTCCGCACCGCCGTGGATGGCTTCGCGACCGCCCTGCGCCGCCTCGTCGAATCGCCGGAGGAATGCGCGCGGCTGTCCGCCGCCGGTCGGGCCTTCGCGCGGACGCTGTCCTGGGACCGGCGCGCCCGCGCCATGACCACCCTCTACGAGGAGGTGCGCGCTGCCTGGAGCGGACGAGTAGTGTCCCGACCCGATGCCGCGCTCCCGCCCACCCGCGTGCTGGAGTCCGACGCATGAGGCCGATGGCGCCGCGCGCGGTGCTGATGGTCGTGCTGCTGAGCATGGCGTCCATGTCGGTGCTGACCGGCGACAACCCGCTGGCCGCCGGCTTCACGCCCGCCCGCGCGTGGGAAATGGGCCTGACCGCGCTGGCCGCCGGGGTCGGCGTGCTGGCCCGCCTGCAAGGCCGCAACCGCAAGCTTCCGCCGGCGGCGCTGGTGCCGGTGCTGATCCTGGTCCTCTTCTCCGTCTGGGCGCTGTTCACCACGCTGTGGGCGCCGCTGATCCTGGTCGGGGCGGGGCGCGCGATCCAGCTGATGCTGACCGTCTTCGCGGTCTACTGCATCGCCTCCGAAGCCCAGCCGGAGCCGGGCCGCATCGCGCCGAACGCGCTGGTGAACTCCGTGGCGCTGGGGCTGGTGACCTGCGTGGCGATCCTGCTGGCGGCCAACGTCGCGCTGTTCGGCACGCCCTTCCCCATGAACAGCGAGGGGCTGGACACGCCCTTTTCCCTCAACACGCGGCCACGCTTCTTCCTGGGCGGCAGCCATCCGCTGAAGACGGCGGGCTTCCTCAGCCTGACCACCCTCTACGCGGCGGCGTCGGACCTGCGACGAACGGGGAAGCTGCTGCTGGTGCCCGGCCTGCTGGTGCTGCTGGTGCTGACCGACGGGCGGACGGCGCTGGCGGCGACGCTGGTGGGGCTGGCGCTGCGCGGCTACCTGCACATGCCGTCGTCGCCGGTGAAGGTGCTGTTGGGCCTCGTCATGGCGGTGGGGCTGGTCGGCGGCACGGCCATCGCCATCGCCTTCACCGACACGAATCTCGTGCTCAGCCGCGTCATCGGAGAGGACGTGTTCACGCTGAACGGGCGCGTCGCGCTGTGGGCCTACGCGCTGGACATGTGGGCCGAGCATCCGGTGGTCGGCGTCGGCTACTACAACACGCGCATGGTGCTGCTGGACGCCTTCCCCTTCGCCGGCCACACCCACAACTCGCTGCTGGAGATCATGCTGGGGACGGGGCTGCCGGGGCTGCTGCTGGCCCTGCTGTTCCTCGGCGTCTGCTTCCACACCGCGGCGCGGACTGGCGACCGTCTGCTGGCCGGGGTGCTGGTGATCGTCCTCCTGGACGGGGCCTTGAACCCGGTGCTGTTCGTTCCGGGCACCGGGCAGGCGGTCCTGCTGCTGACCGTCATGGCGGCCAGCATGATGGCCGACCGCCGGACCACGGCGCGGCGCGGGGCTTCCCGGCCGCTGCCGGACGGGCCGCGCTATGCTCCCGCGAGGGGCGCATGAGCGGCCCGGCCCGGAGTGTGACGGCGTCAGGCGATGCCGGTCACGTCGAAGTGCATGATGCCGTTGTTCAGCATCACCTCGTTGGTGGGATGGAACTCGTGCCCGTTCACCTCGACCGAATGGACGTAGAGGTTCCGGTCCAGCCCCGGCCCGTCGGAATAGTCGTTGAAGAAGTCGATGCCGACCGTCTTCGTCGTGCTGGCGAGGTTGGTGTGCAGGACGAACTCCTGGTAGCCGTCGCCGTGGTGGGTGGTGACGCTGTTCGGCCCGCCGACCACCGCGCCGTCGGCCAGGATGCGGAACTGCGGATCGCCCTTGTAGCTGTCGCCCGCGACCTGCACCGTCACCGTGTCCGGACCCCTTCCCGACGTGGTGACCGAGGTGACGCCGGACGCCGTGCCGGTCGAGGAACCGTTCGAGGAACCGGGGAAGAAGGACTTGTCGGCCGCGACCTCCAGCGTGCCGTTCCACCACAGGTTCGGCTGGCCGGCCACCACGTCCTTCCCATCAAGCGCCCCCTTGTCGTAATGGACGCTGCCGTCGGTCGGCGCCACCGCATGGCCGTTGATGGTGATTTTGTTGACGGTCAGCGACCGGTCCTGACCGTTGATCACCGCGTCGTTGTCGTACTGCACCTGGACCTTGTGCGCCTGACCGGGCGTGACGTTGGCTGTGAAGGCGTAGTCCTTGGCCCCGGTGGCGGCGTAGCCCTCGCCGACCTTCTGCCCGTCCACCAGCAGCTTGAAATGCGCGTTCGTCCCGCCCGCCGCGAGCCCTTGCGCGTTCATCACGATGGTGGATGTCCCGGCGGCCGGGGCAGGCGGCACGCTTCCTCCCGTGGAGCCGCCGAAATCCGACGCGGGGGCCGAGACGACCAGCGCGCCCTTCCACCACAGGTTCGCTTGCCCGGCCACCACGTCCTTCCCGTCCAGCGCCCCCCTGTCGTAGGTGACGACGCTCTCGGTCGGGGCGTGCGCATGGCCGTTGATGGTGACCTTGTTGACGGTCAGCGAGCGGTCCTGGCCGTTGATCACAGCGTCGTTGTCATACTGGATCTGGATCGTGTGCGCCTGCCCTCCCGCCACATTGGTGGTGAAGCTGTAGTCCTTGGCCGTGGTGATGGCGTAGGCATCGCCCACCGTGTGCCCGTCCACCAGCAGGTTAAAGTGCGCGTTTACGCCGGCCGCCGCGATGCCCTGGGCGTTGACGACGATGGTCGTGGTCCCGTCCGTGGAAACCGGGGTGGGCTCCGGAGCGGGGGTGGGCGTGGGCGCCGGGGTGGACCCGGACACCGGCTCATACCCGCTCGGCGGCGCGATGGCCGAGGCGCCGGGGGAGCCCACAACCAGATGCCCACCGGATTCAAAACCGGAAACGGAGTGCGCGGAGTTCCAGTCCATCAGCGAGCTGTTGAACATCCAGCGCGCCTGCGACCCGCTCGGCACGGTCCAGGTGTCGTTGTTCCATGTGTTGTTGAAGCCGGCGGCCTGGTCCTGCTGATAGTTGACCTGGAACCCGCTCAGCACGTTGGAGCCGAGGTTGACGATCTCGTTGTCGTGGATGCTGTTGTTCTGGGTGGTGCGCTCCCCGAAGCGGCCGCTGCCCCGGTATTCGTGCAGCAGCGCCACGCCGCCCGCCCCGTCGGCGGCCTCCATGTGGTTGCCGGTGACCTCGACGTTGGAGCTGTTCTGGATGCGCACCTGGGCGTCCAGCCACTGGCCCGTCTTGCCGTTGAGCAGAAGGTCGTTGTTGCGGAACACGGCGTCGCGCGAGATCTCGTAGAGGATGCCGGGGCCGCGGTTCTCGGCGATGGTGTTGTTCTCGACCAGCACCTTGGCCATGTCGATGTCGAACCACAGGCCGGTGCCGTTGTTGTCGTGGATGAAGCTGTCGCGGACGGTGACGCCCGTCGATTCCGTGATCTTCAGCCCGCCGGCGTCCCACAGGTCGTCGAAGTTCGCGTAGTTGTTGCGCGCGGATTCGATGCCGATGATCTGCGCGTTGTCGGCCTTCCAGGCGCCGATGCCGACCTGCCCGTTGTCCACGTAATGGCCGCCGGTCACCGTCGTGCCCTGGCCGATGCTCATCCCGTTGCCGTGGTTGAAGCGGGCCGTGACGTTCTCCACGGTCCAGCCGCTGCCGCCCACCTGGATGGCGCCGGTCTGCGCCGCGCTGGCGTATTTCTCGACCGTCAGGTTCTTGAGCGTGACGTTGCCGGCCGACCCGTCGATGGCGGTCGGCGTGCTGCTCATCTCCACCTTTTCGCCGGCGGGGTTGTGCGCCATGTAGGCGGTCTGCGTCGCCTTGTCGTAGTACCAGGTCCCGTCCTTCACCTCCGCCAGGGAGCCGACGCGCTTGTACAGCGTGTCGTTGACGAACAGGTCCTCGCGCAGTGTCGGCAGCTCGCTGCCGTTCGCTCCCACGCCGGCCGGCGCCAGCGGGGCCGGCAGCCCCGACTGCTTCCACAGCGAACCCGACGATTGCCAGGAGTTCAGCAGGATGGAGCCGTTCAGCACCGCCCCCGGATCGCCGACGAAGCTTTGGCCTTCCTTGGGCGTGAAGTGCGCGCCCCGGTAGACGCCGGCCTGAAGCTCGAAGGTGGTCCCTGTCGGGTTGGCGTTGATGGCGTCCTGAATGGAATCACCGGGCTTAAGTACAACCGTCGTCATGACAGATACCTTTGGCGTTGCGTCGGCGGCACGGGGCCGCCGCAATGCAGCCATCAGTAACAATCGATTTTTCCGAATCAAAGAGTCGAGCTCAGAGTCACCGAAAGATATTCCACCGGTTAACGCCAGATTCATATTCAGGCATTGCGGCATTTTTATTTAGAATAGGCAATTACCATATATGGTTAACGGCGCCTGAAAGCGAATTACGCGGGATAATGACTCAAGTCCATTTCAGACCATCTCGATTTTCGGCCACACCGGCATTGAATCGGAATGTTGCGATTGGAACGAGGGAAGCCGGGGCGCGCCAGATATATCGCAGTCTAATAAAATTTTATTTATCTCCGCGGCTCGGAGACTGGCCGGGCCGCCCCCATCCTGACGGAGCATGCCCATGCACATCGTCCACGCCGGCGCGTCGCCAACACCCAATCAGGTCAACGGGCTCAACCAGATGGTCTGGACGGTGGCCCGGCATCAGGCCCGCATGGGCCACCGGGTCGAACTCGTCCTGACCGAGCCCCCCGATCCGGACGGGATCGCCGCCGCGCGGGACGGCGGCATGACGCTGATCCAAGCCCCTCCGCTGGGTGGTGCCGGGACCGCAGCGCTGGGCGCTGGGCTGGGGTTCGGCTGGTGGTTGCCCTCCGATCCGGACGTGCTGCACACCCACTCGGTGTTCATCCCCTCGCAGGCCATGCTCTGCGCCGCCGCCCGCCGGCGCGGCGTGCCCTATGTCGTCACGCCGAACGGCGGCGTGAACGCCAACATCCTGGACCGCGGCCGGCTGAAGAAGGGGCTCTACTCCGGCCTCGTCGAGCGCCCGCGCTTCCAGGGGGCCTCGGCGCTGGTGGCCGTCACGCCAATGGAGGAAGGCGACATCCGCGCCTTCGTTCCCGGTTACCGCGGTGCCATCGCCTGCGTGCACAACCCCATCGACCCGGAGATGCTGACCGCTCCGGCCGCATCCCCCACGGCTGTGAACGGGCGCCGGCCGCGTCTGGTCTACATGGGGCGTCTCGACATCGCCCATAAAGGGATCGACCTGCTCTTGGACATCGCCCGCCGGCTGCCGGAGTGCGACCTGCTTTTCCACAGCGACGCCAAGGCCCTGCCGGACGGCCTCGCCCTGCCGGCCAACGCCCGCCTGTGCCCCCCCGTCTATGGCAACGCCAAGATCCAAGCGCTGCGCGACGCCGACCTGTACCTGCAAACCTCGCGCTGGGAAGCCTTCGGCATTTCCGTGGCGGAAGCCATGGCCCTCGGCCTGCCCTGCGCGATCACCGAGACCATGAGCCTCGCGCCCATCCTGCGGAGCGGCGATCTCGGACTCGTCCTGCCGTTCGACGCGGCGGAAGCGGCGGAGCGGGTGCGGCGCGCGCTGGCCAGCCTCCCCGACCGGGAACGCTGGTCCCGCCGCAGCCGCCTTTACGCGACGGAGCTGTTCTCACCCAACGCGGTGGCCCAGAGCTATCTCCAGCTGTACGAGGCCGTGTCCGGCACCGCCCGCCTCGGCCGGGCGGCGTGAGTGCCGGCTCCTGGCCGGGCGGCTTACCACCCCGGTTAATAACGCTAACGACCGGAAAAGCGCGGCGCACTCTACCCACTTAATAGCAACCCGATCGCAGCAAAAAATACTTTGCTGCGCTGCAGTATCTTTGCACAATGCCCGCCTGATCGCTGCGCGGCAGCAATGCCAATGACTTTCAAGGGTGCCAAACAGGGAATATGTCCCATTATTTCTGGATGTGCATATTTTCTATCACACCGACTCAACGTACGAACACACCATACTGATCCTTTTATTTCAAAAAATCATAATCTTGCGCGAGGATCGTCACCGCAGAACCGGTGACACCCAAGGCAGCCACCACGCCCTGTTCCTAGGGATTTTTGCCGGATCCTGGCGCTCACCGACTCGGAAGCGCGGTTCTGCTTTTCCGGAAACGCGCACACTCAACGCGATCCTTCCCGGGTTGCAGAGAAACGAGAGGGACACATGGCGGCATGCACAACCTGGCTGGTCCACAGAACGCAGCTCCACCGTGAGACGATGGGGCTTTTCCTGGAAACGCAGGGCTTTGGCCCGGTGCGCGCGTGGGACACGGTGGAAGC
The DNA here is from genome assembly GCF_053470405.2 of Azospirillum mesophilum. Lineage (NCBI taxonomy): Bacteria > Pseudomonadati > Pseudomonadota > Alphaproteobacteria > Rhodospirillales > Azospirillaceae > Azospirillum > Azospirillum mesophilum. Next base: position 1,293 of record NZ_JBPXMQ020000067.1, on the reverse strand, counting down.
AGCCGTCGCCGGCATCAGCAACGACATTCCGGAGGAGCCGCCTCCCGACCTCCTTGTGGTCGACCTGGATTCGGCACGTTCCAAGCTTTGGATGGAGAAACTGTCCCAAGCCTCCTCCACCAAGGTCGTGATCGTCGCGAACGACTTCAGTCTGCACGATCTGCGCGTCGGCCTGCGGTTCGGCATCGCCGGCTATCTGCTCTACACCACGCCACCGGAAGCCTTCGCGTTATCGTTGCGGCTGGTGCTGGCGGGCGAGCCGGTGTTCCCGCCCCAACTGGCCAACGTCATCGCCTCGGGAAAGATCACGGCGCGAGCCGACGACGCGCCGGAAACGCCCCCGCCGATGCTGGGCTATCCCGACCTGCAACCGTTGGACATCAAAATCCTGAGTCATCTCGTCAACGGCAGCACCAACAAGGAAATCGCCGTCGTCCTGAACATGTCGGAAGAGATGGTGAAGCTCCACCTCATGCAGACCATGCGCAAGCTCAACGTCCGCAACCGCACCCAGGCGGCCTTGTGGATGGTGCAGAGCGGGATCAAGCCCGTCCCCGACAGCGTGGACGCCTGACGACCACGCTTCCGATGGTGGTGGACTCGTTCAGTCCCGTGCTTCCGCCTCCCCGCCTTCGGGCAGGCTGTAGCGGAAGTCGCAATGGCTTGCCCCCGTCATGATCGTCTGGGTGCGGGTGAAGCGGGCGTCCGGCCGGTAGCCGCACATGAACTCGCCGTCGCGGTTGCAGGACAGGATGTCGCCGATCTCCTCCACGCCGATGGCGCGGTAGGTCTCCGCATAGCGGCAGCGGGTGACGTTGAAGGCCAGCCGGTCCGGTGTCGACTCGATCACCTCCAGCGCCAAGGCGTCGTTCGCCGTCCACAGCTCCAGACGGTCGCGGAAGGTGGCCAGATCGGCGGCCCCGCGCGTTGCCCGATCCTCCGCCGCCATCGCGGCGCCGGCGGCCCTCGCCATCGTCTCGATCGCACGGGCAAGAACGGCCCGAGCCCGATCGCGGCCGACCTCCGGCACCAGAGAGTCGTAAAGCGCCTTGGCGAACTCGGCCTCGATCCGGCGCCGCTCAAGGATGGGCAACGGAGCGGCCGGTGGAGTGACGGTGCCTTCAGTCATGCTGTTTCTTTTCCTCTCTGCCGCGCGGGCGGCGGATGGTAGATCGGTCGCGCCACTCCGGCAACCCGAAGACCACGTCCCAAAACGAAAAGCCGGCGCTCCTTTGGGGAGCGCCGGCTTTTGGTGTGTCGTGTCGAAGGGTGTAAGTGTTGAAGCGTCGTCCC
>NZ_JBPXMQ020000066.1:0-24105 GCF_053470405.2 Azospirillum mesophilum | reverse complement strand
TGTCGGTAGACAAAAATATCTGCACATGGATTGCCGCTAAAGCATTGATTTAGCGTGCGTGGTTAATGAGCTAGATTTGGGATGTTTGCACGTGACGGCCACGCCGAGGATCGTCCACCGGCTTGGCCTGACAAAATTGCTTGCACCTGATGACCATGCCCCACCTGCCCGCTGATCGGGCAACCTTGCAGGAAGGGTGTCCTTATGCCTCGCACACATGCTTCCTGCGACGGGGGGCGAAAAATCCAATTCGGTGATGCTAAGATCGTGCCTGGTCATCAACCCAACCCTCTGGAGAGCCACGATAATCTATTTCAATCAGATTGATGCACCGCGACAGAAGCCTTGAATTCCAGCGACGACAGCGTCAAACATCGCGCCTCTGCGCTCCCGTTCTTCCCATCCTGATCGCCGCACCACACTGGCCCCGTCAACATGCACTATCTCGGAGATCGCGAGTGACAACCAAGCCGGTCAGGACCAGCAATGACCTCGTCAGGCGCATCTGGAATCTCTGCCACATCTTGCGGGGGGATGGGGTTAGCTACCATGAGTACATCTCCGAACTCACCTACCTCCTGTTCCTCAAGATCGCCGAGGAGACGGGTACCGAGTCGGCATTGCCGGAGGGCTGCCACTGGCGTGATCTGGTCGGATATGAAGGACCAGACTTGCTAACCTTCTATCGCGACATGCTGACCTACCTTGGAGGGCATGCCTCAAGCCCCATCGTACAGGAAATCTATGCCTTCCCAACCACCGTATTCTCGCACTCGGAAAATCTGAAGGCAGTGATTGCGGGAATTGCCAAGCTCGACTGGCATTCCGTAGCCGCGGATGGGATGGGTGACATCTATGAGGGGTTGCTCGCCCGGAACTCACAAGATGCGCGATCAGGCGCTGGTCAGTATTTCACGCCGCGCCCGCTGGTCGACAGTATGGTGCGACTGACACGCCCAGCGATGGGCGAGACAATACAAGATCCCTCATGTGGCACCGGCGGTTTCCTGATTTCGGCGAAGCAATACGTCGAGGCTGGCGCGTCCCCCGGTGCATACCCTGGCAACCCGCCGTTGTTCGAGGGTGTCGAAATAGAGAAGGGGACCTATCGCATCTGCCAGATGAACTCATTCCTCCACCGTTTGGATGCCCGGATTCTGTTGGGCGATGCGCTCACCACAGATGCAATAACTCTCAGGCCGGCCGACCTCATTCTGGCCAATCCACCGTTCGGCAACAAGGCTGGAAGCGCGAGGAGGACGCGCAGTGATCTTCCTCATAAGACAGCAAACAAGCAATTGGCCTTTCTCCAGCACATCCGACTCGGCCTCAAAGACGGCGGCCGAGCGGCAGTCGTCGTGCCGGATAATGTGTTGTTCGAGGGTGGTGCTGGAAAATTGATACGCGCTGACCTGCTGAGTGCGTGCGATTTGCACACCATCCTACGCCTGCCCAACGGGATATTTTACAGTCAGGGCGTCAACACCAATGTCCTATTCTTCCGCAGACGAGATGGGGTCTCCAATAATTCGGAGCGGATATGGGTCTATGACATGCGGACGGCTATGCCCCGGTTTGGCAAGACGCGCCCGCTCCTGCCCGAGCATTTTTCTGAATTCGAGGCGCTGTTCGGCAATGACCCACATGGCAGGGCACCGCGCTCGGAAGAAGACGCCATTAGCAGGTGGCGCTGCTTCGGGCGCGCGGAGATCGCGGATCGTGAGGAGAACCTAGATCTGGTCTGGCTCACCCCACAGGATAGAGACGGGGAGGCAGGGGAAGTTCTACCCCAAGAGATCGCTTCCACTATCCTCTTTCATCTCCAGACGGCAATGGCGGAGATCGAGGTGCTTGCCGAGGAGTTCGCGTCCGAGGAGGACGAACGGTGAAGGAGCTTCCGCTTGGCTGGGCGAGGACCACAATCGGATCGATTGCGGAGCTTGTGAACGGACGAGCTTTCAAGCCGAGCGATTGGACGAGAACGGGCCTCCCAATCGTCCGAATCCAAAACCTGAACAGGGCTGACGCAGCATTCAACCACTTCTCGGGACCGGTCGCGGAGAAACATTTAGTCCGCAATGGCGACCTCCTGTTCGCTTGGTCGGGAACGCCGGGCACGTCGTTCGGGGCGCACATTTGGCGCGGCCCCACCGCTGTCCTGAACCAGCACATCTTCAACGTCCGGGTCGATCCACACCTAATCGACCGAGAATTCCTGCGGCTCGCGATCAACCAGACGCTCGAAGAGCAGATCGCTAAGGCGCACGGAGGTGCCGGCCTCCGTCACGTTACCAAGGGCGCCTTTGAAGCGACAGAAATTGTCGTGCCTCCGCTTAACGAGCAGAGACGCATCGTTGAGCGACTGAGGAGCGCCGAAGAGCGAAGTGCCGCCGCACGATCGCACCTCGATAGCGTTATTACCTCCGTCGAGACTGGGCGGTCGGCTATCCTGCAGTCCGCCTATAATCTCACCATACTCCCAAAGCAACGGCGCGCAGAATACCTTGGAGGGCCGCCAGTCGTCTCCGTGGGCGAGATCGCGACTGACCTGATGTATGGCTCGTCCGCCAAGTCGACGCCGACCGGAAAAGTGCCCGTCCTGCGAATGGGCAATATCCAAGATGGTATTCTCGACTGGTCCAACCTAGTCTACACCTCCGATGATCAGGAGATTGAGCGCTACTCGCTCCAGCCTGGGGACGTGCTGTTCAATCGGACCAACAGCCCCCAACTCGTCGGCAAAACGGCCCTTTTCCGCGGGGAGCAGCAGGCGATCTTTGCCGGATACCTGATTCGAATCAGATGCGCTGATCGCATGCTGCCGGAATACCTGACCCATTGTCTCAACAGCCCTGCCGGTCGCAGCTACTGCCGTGCCGTTAAGAGTGACGGTGTGAGCCAGTCGAACATCAATTCCAGAAAGCTTGCAGCCTTCCGACTCCCCTGCCCCAGCATTGCCGACCAGCGCGAAATTATCGAGCGCGTCGAGGCGGGTTTGAGTAAGCTGGCGTCAGCTGCGGAGCAGGCGAGAAGATCTCGCGATGGCATCGCCATGCTGTACGGTCGGCTAGTCAATCAAGCCCTTGCTGGGCAGCTTGCAACCCGGAACCCCGCCGACGAAGCCGCGACGAAACAAATCCAGCGGCTCGCTGCCGTGAAGGAGCGTCAGAAGGCCGAAGACATCGATAAAATCGCATTCGGGGTCGAAGCTATGCAGAGAACGGTAGAGGATATCCTGCGGGAGGCAGACGACTGGCTGCCATCCCAAGAGGTTGCAAGGCTATATGGCATAACGTCCGGAGCACCCACCGAGGCGGTGGAGCCATTCTACACGGAGTTGCGCAAACTCGACGCGTCTGGCAACCTGCTATCGGAACCGATCCGCGACGGCGCGGGGACGAAAATCGGTGATCGCCTAAGATTGAAGGCCTCCGTCTAACATGCGTGTTGACAAGATAAAGATCGGGAGCGACAAAGACAGCCCGACGCACCAATTTAAGAACCTCAAGGACGTTACCATCGATTTCGATCAAGGCGAGTGGGTGACCGTCGTCATAGGTTGGAACGGTACAGGTAAGTCAAACGTTCTTGAGGCCCTCGCGATCATCTTCCGCGAGTTGATCGGACCGCGAAGAACGCCTCGCATAGATTTTGCGTTTGAGTTGATCTATCGGATCGGTCGCGGCGACCTCCAGAAAAACATTAGCATTTATCACGACCCCGACATGAGGGAGCCATTCCAAATCATGGTGGCCTCCGCTGCCATGTCAGGAAATGGAGAAGCTTCGGCTCCACAAAAAATGAAGCTGGGAGCATTTCTAAAGGACGAGTCAAATCTTCCGCGCTATGTCTTTAGTTATTATTCCGGCGAGAGCCCTCGAATGCGAGACGTTTTTTCGCCGTACACCCAGTGGTATGACGAGCAACTGAGACGAGGCAGAGACCCGGGTTTGAAGAGGCTGTTCTATGCCCTGCCGGTACATAGCCAATTTGTTCTGCTTGCGTTTATGATTGGCGGTTCGGGTCAAGCCTCTGGTTTGCTTCGCGACCACTTGGGGCTCGACCCTGACGAGGGTCTAGAATCTGTTCTGTTCGTCCTGCGCAAACCGCCCTGGAAACCGCATCCCGACGGGGATCCTCGCTTCTGGGGCGCTAGAGGGATCGTGAGCAGCTTCCTAGATCGCGTCTGGGAGGTAGCCCTCGCACCAATTGAGGTGGAGCGCCGAGTGCCTACATCTCTCTGGAATAAAGAGACTCTGCAGTTCAAGTACCTTTACATTAAGGACATACAGGCGCTTAGAAGGTTGGTTGGAACGCAGTCTCCAGCACATTTTTTCAGGGATCTCGAGAGTACTTATGTGTCACAACTCGTCGATGAGGTTCGCATCAAGGTTAAGCTCAGGAAAAACGACGGAACGGTCACTTTCCGTGAGCTGAGCGAGGGCGAACAGCAGCTACTTACGGTACTCGGTCTGCTCCGGTTTACTGCTGAAGACGAGAGCCTATTCCTCCTCGACGAGCCAGATACCCATCTTAATCCAAAGTGGAGCGTCGATTATCTTACTTTCTTAAAGGAGTTCATAGGCAACTCGGTGGAAGAGCAGGAAGCCAGCCACGTTATAATGACTACACATAACCCGCTCGCCATCGCAGAACTTCTGAGGGAGCAGGTTCAGATACTCCAGGCGCGCGACATGGACGGCAAGCGCCGGATCGTGGCTGCGTTTCCCGAGATGGACCCCCGAGGAATGGGATATGCCGCCATCGTCACGAGCAAAATGTTCGGCATTGCATCGTCCCTCGACAGGCCCACGCAGCTCGATCTTGAAAAGCAGCGCCTCTTGTCTACGAAAGACCAGCTCTCACAGGCGGAGCAGGCAGATTTGGATGGCGTTAATAATAGGTTGGACCAGTTGGGGTTTCGCTTTTTCTACCCGGATGACGAGTACTCAAGGTATCTCCGCCTTCGAAGCCAGGAGTTGGAGCGAATCTTCCATACGCAAAATGTCGACAATCTTGCTAACCGCGTGCTCGACATGAGCCTGGAGGAGCGAGAGGAACTTTCCCGACGGCTTATCGCGGACTTGGTGCGTGACCAGCAGGGGCCGTCGAATTGAGATACGTTGACATTGATGAACTGCGTCTGCGTGACGGCTGGCTCGAAGAAGCCGAGGCTGCAACACGGGCGGTAGTGCAAAACGGAACCGTGCCGGGCGAACGTGACCAGATCTGGCGCGATGTAAAGTCAAAACTTGCAGATTTACTCCACGATAAATGCTGGTTTTGCGAGACGCCTATTCCGAGATCGGACAACGCCGTCGACCACTTTCGCCCGAAAGGACGTGTTAGCGACGCAAAGCAGGAGCACTCAGGGTACCGCTGGCTCGCGTTCGAGCGCGGAAATTTCCGGTATGCCTGCACTTACTGCAACAGCCGACGCATCGACGTGGAGCACGGCACCAGCGGGGGCAAGGCGGACCGGTTCCCGCTCATTGACGAGGCTGCACGCGTCTATGAAGTCGATGTGACGACGCTGGATTTCAGTGACCTTCTCAGGACTGTGCGGAAGGAACAGCCGGAGATTTTGGACCCGTGCGATCTCGAAGATTGGAAATTATTAGGCTGCCAGCGCGAGAACGGACATCCATGCCCAACAAGCAGCGACAAGAGTGTAGTTGTTCGTGTCCAGAAATCCATTGAGGTATACCATCTCAACCACGAGCCCACATGCAAGCAGCGGCACCGTGAGGCTGTAATGCTTCTAGAAGCTGTACGCGAAGCAAAGGCCGCCTTTCTTAGAATCGACGACAACAATCCGGATACTAAAGCAGATTTCCGGGGCATTGCGAAGCGCATCCAGCGGATGATCGACAGGAAGGCTCCGTACAGTGGCGAGATGATCTTCCTGCTCCGCGGTCAACGATCACCTGATCATCCTTGGATCCGGCAGTTGCTGGAGCTCTAATAGGTAAGCGTTAAGACCGCCCCCTCCCTGTCCCGTGAACCCGCGCGCAATCTCGCTCACGGAAGGGGAACCGGGAAGAAAGGGGCGGCAACAGGGGCAAAACCCCGGGCATAACCTTGGCCGTATGCGGCGGCAGGATCATACAAATCGAGGATTCGCAACGGCTTGACCGAACGGCCCACAGGCTTGAGCGTAGCGCTTGCCCGGGGTTTTGCCCCTCTTACAAGGGGCGGTCTTAACGCTTACGTTCAATACGCAGTTCGGCTGCGGCGGATCACCACCACCTCCCCCTGTCCCGTTTGGTCAGCCTTCGAACGGCGCAGCCGCACGCGCACGCCTTCGGGGTAGATCCAAACATCCTAAAGTGCAAGGCCGACCAGGTCCGACCGCCGCATCGCGACGCCGAAGCCGTCCAGCTACAGGGCGCGGTCGCGTGCGCCGATGGTCGTGTTCGGGAGCGTGTCCAGCATGGCGCGCAGGGCCTCGCCGTGCATCGGGGCGACTTGGCGCTGCGCCGATCCCAGCGTGCCCAGCCGGCCTCAGCGTTCCCGGTTCCGGGCGAGGGTTCTATCATAAGCGTTCGCCATTGAGCCAAGGGGGAACGTATGGAGGATGGATCACCTCCTGCGGCGTTTGCCAGTCGACGATCGACACGAGCAATCGGTCGATGCGGTCGGGAAGGTCGGTACCGGGAACAACACCGGAATCCCAATCGACCGCTTCCAGGCGGAAGCGGTAGGCCAAGTCCATTTTCGACATGCCAACGACCCGCGTCCGCCCATTCTCGTGGCGAAGGCATCCACGCGTGATCGCAGGTGGGAGATAGTCTTCGATCGTATACCGATCCGTGATCCATACGACGTCCGGCCGGCCCATCCCTTCCGCTTCGGCGACCAGCCGCCGCTTTTCCGCTTCTGGGATTCCGCCAGCGTTGGTTGGAATGTCCCGGTCGATAACGACGGTGAAGTTTCGGTTGATTGCGGGCAGTGCGATGCGGTCGTTCTCCTCTTCAACCAGCGTGACATGCTTCAGTAGAGCACCGCCGAAAGTGGCAATCTGGTAATGCATCCTTTCAATCGGCACCGGAAGGCCTCGCTGCCGCGCGCGCTGTTCAATCCAGGTTTTGAGGTAAATGCGATCAGTCGGCCCCTCTACCCAGATGATCCCATTGGCCTGCACCAGATCGCCGGATGTCACCCCAAGGTCATCGAGCAGGCGCCGCCGGTCCGACAGCGGCTCGCAGCGGCCCCGCGCCGCCACGAGTACTTGGGCGTGCACGCGATCGCAGAGTTCCGGGTTGGTCAGCACCGGGGAGTGGGTGGCGAGGACCGTTTGGAAGCCGCGTTGGCAGCCTTCGTGGTCGACGAGGTCCAGCATGACTCGTTGCAAACTCGGGTGCAGATGCCGGTCGGGTTCGTCGAGCAAGACCAGTGATCCCGCCTCGCAGCCACGCAGGAACGCGAGCACTGAGGCGAGTTGGAGCCACCCGAGCGGCAGCGCATCGCGATGGACGAACGCGTGCTGGCCGGGGTCGTCTTTGAAGTAGACCCCGATGTTGCCGGGTTCCGGGGTAGCTCCCTGGAACAGCTTGAACACCGACATCTGCGGATTGTGATAGACAGAGGGAAGGTGAGGACTCAGTTCATTCAGCACGCCGACCAACTGTGCATCATCCAGCTCTTCACCGGGTCTTCGTCCGGTGGCGGGGAAATAGTGGACGCGGAGGGCCGCCGTGTGCTCTAGGAAAGATTGGATGGTGTCCGTCCAAGTACCAGTGACGGGCAACTTCGGAATCATCTCCTGGCCGTGAATGGCGATTGGGCCGCGCCGACCGAACAGTTCGGCCGCGTTGAGTGTGAACATCTGATCAGCGTCTGGCGTCCGTTTCGAAAAGCGGACCTGAACGCTCCATCCAGGCCCTTCGACGTCGAAGCCGGAGCAGTCTTCACCCGGGTAATTCTCGCGGGGCAAGCTCGGCCAGCACCCCGGTTCGGCCAATGCGCGCAACAGGTCGATCACTGTGCTTTTGCCGCCGCCATTGGGGCCAACGATAATGGTGATCCGCCGTAGTTCGAGCCAGCGGTCCAGGCCGTTGATCGAGAGATGGTCTTCGAGCGACGTCGTCCAGCCGCGCTGCTGCCAGTTCAGCTTGCGCAAGCCGAATAGCCTTAGGCGGCTTACCGGCAGGAGCACTGTATCGCTGCTCATGAAGACTCCATTCGTCCGTGCAAGGAGAGTAGCGGGCCATCAAAGGGCCTGGCGGTGGATTGATGCTCTTACCCGCTTGCCAGCCGATCACTTTCCGAATTCGATCGCGCGTCCATGACGCCGCTATTCCTGGCGGTGAACTCGACGGATCGGTTGGGAGGCTCAGATTCACCCGGCTTTTTAGCCACCGCCAGTGTCACCGTCTTCGTGCGGCGAGCGTCGAGGGGGAAGTAAAAGTTCGCCGCTTTTGGAAGGTGTCACGGAGGGCAGCCTTGCTGGGTGCCTGAGCCGAGCAGCGGCTTTCGAGACGTATTTCCTAACCACCTCGAACACCAAGAACGGCGCTTCGGTGGCATAGTTCATTGGCGCGCTCAGGCAATTCCTGATTCGAAACCCATCCAGTTGGGCTTCCAAAGTGTTGCTGTCCGCAAACTCCGCGATCAAACCGAGCAACGTGCGGGTGCGCTCCGCAGGGTGTTCGTCAAGCCGACTCACGCAATAGATTTTTTCGAACTTGGGCCAGATTACAACCACGCTCGAGCCGATTATCGGGCCAAGACCATCGCGGTTTGGAAGCGCTTCGCTGGACAGAATGCCCGCAATTTCATCAAGGAGAGCACAAAAACTTTCCTTCGAATTATCATGGAAGAACACATCGATTTTACTGGAACTGTTACCAGCGTACGCCTTCATATAAGCCTCATTCAAAATGGCCTTTCCCAGCTCGGATTCGGGAAGTATCAAGGGTATCACAAGGGGGCGGCCTGTGCTTAACCATTGCCGGAAATCTCTTTCCAGTTGCTCACTAGACTCGTAACGGGTTGCATTAAAGAAAAACACAAAACACCTCTCTTCATATCTGAATATAGCTAAAGTCAAAAGCCATAGCTACGCCGTATTCTTCGTCCATCCACACTTCTTCTGGCCAGAGATCATAGAAATATAGAAAACACTTTGATATGATGGGACGAGCAATGCCGCAGACTTCAGATAAGTTTTTATTGCATAAGTCGCCACAACCCCGTATTTTTACTTCCTCAATAATAAACGAGTCAACTTCATACACCATGGATAAATAATGCGCGCGATTCGGATCCCACATTGCAACAAAATTTCGAAATGACCTAAGGTATGTTTCGCAGATTGATTTGTTTTTGTCGTGGATTTCGCAACTGATAATCATGCATACACGGTTAGCAATGTGCCACAGCAAGCGGGCAAGCGCCAGATCGCGATACGTGCTGTATCTTGGCTCTTGACTTCCGACGGTACTGAGTTCGTTGCCGGAAAAGCCAAGGGGGTCGAGTTCACCGGTGCTTGTCCAGAGCAACGGCAGACTGGCCCGGGCGGGCCGATCCTCGGACGACTCGATCACTCCAAAATAATGCGGGATGATACGTTTGGAGTGCTTGAGGGCGACGAGGGGTACATGCGGATAAAGTTCGGGTGATAAAAGGGTTCGAGCAAATTGCGAAACATACACGCTGCGAATCGACAGCATCGAACGCTGAGACAATGTCAACGCAACATGTTCGTAGACATATGGCCGCTTGCTACAGCAAACCACATCGATAAGTCGTCCGACAAAATGATGGCTGCCGAACTCCGTATATTTGTCCAGCGCTGGACCGAGAAAATTTATGGCCTTTTTGACTTCGCCTTCCACAAAAAAGTCGGTGCGCTTCGAGCTGTTCTTAACCGGTTCCTGAATACGGAAATGCGCCTCGACCAAGGGCGCTGCAGCGTAATAAAAATCATTATACAGAAAATTGTACGCCATGACGCGCCCAATGAACCTATGGCTCGGTATGGCCTTCCATTCGCGCGCTCGGCGCGTCAGCTGCGTGTATCCATATCGTGCAAGAACATTGAAGAAATGCAGAACGCGGGCGACGGTCGAGTGGTTGAGGCATCGGAAATGATCGAATTCCTCTGGAAGCTCTCCGTCGGTTACGGATTTGATTGCTTCGTAGTAGGCCGCCGGTGCAGCCAAGCCTAATTTCATCCTCTCAGCCGCTAACCTCTCCACTCCTGCTTTGACGTCATGTCGCGTGGCGATGCCGCGCAATCCAGTCATGGTATTGATCACATTGCCTTCGCACGATGTGAAATACAGGGACATGAAACGCTCCCTTCATACGTCGGCCGCGTGGAGCGGTGCTCAATGCAAGAAGGCAACCCGCTACAGGCAGACGGCCACCCACGACACCGGCACCCATACGCTGAAACAATTTAACGCGAGATTACTTTCCATAGTGAGGTCGTGTCCCGTTGCGTGGTGTAGGATCTGTGGGGAACCGGTCCGCCGTAGCGCCCCCAAGCTGGCGTAGGCGGGCCGGTTCCCCACAAGATCCTACACCACCCGCTGGGACACGACCCCACAGTTCTGGACGTTCCTTCAACACGCCATCCTAACACTGTTGGGCACCAAGCCTAGACGGATATTCAATCTTGTCGCCCACGCCGTAAGGTAGGTTTCGTCGTTTAGTCTGTCGCGGCACCGCAGCACCCTTCGGAAGCGCGTCACCGATATCGAACTCAGGTTTTTCCCAAGAGCATCCACTTCCCAGCGACCGCAGTTGTCCACCAGCCCGTCCAACAAGGCGGCAAGGTGCGTTTCCATTTCCGGAAGACCACAAGAGCGATGGTAGGTCAGGGCGAGGCTGGACAAAGCATGTTCGCCGGAGTGATCGACACTCACCAACACCAATGGGATCCGCGTCTTCGGCGTGAAAATGGCGATCAGGCATGGGCGACGACGGCGCCCTACCATTGAGAACGCACGGCCTGGCTTCAGGAGACAAAGTGAACTCGCAACATGCACCCCCGGTAGCTCCTTCGCCATCAACCTGATCACCGTCATCATAGGTTCGAGTTCCCCCGCATCGTTCGGCTCCGCTGGCTCGAGCAGGCGGAACTCGATGGGTGACAGGGAGGCGGATGAATCGTCCTCCGCAACACTGACGCCGATTCGCTGCCGTTGGGCGTTCGGCCGGTCACGCCGCGATCGGGATTGCTCTCGTGCCGAGGCATCTTGGTCCGATGAAGTGGAAGGCCGCGCCCCGAGGACCACTCTTTCGACGGGAACGGCGCGATCGAAAGTCCCCATCTTGGCCGGGATATGGAGCGCAGTCTGGTGAACGTTCGTCCGGCTGCCGGTCGCCGCAACGTCGATGATCGGGTCATGGGCGAATGCCGGCGCTGCAGACAAAAGTGCAGCATTTTCATTTTGATGTCGGGATTTGAGGCTGACAGGACGGAACGGCTGCACCTCGCGGATGGACGGATGCGAGTAGCGCAGGAGATCACAGGGAAAGTGTTTGCCGGTCATGGAGTGAATCTCCAGGACCAGCACTGTTTCTTCCCACTCAAGAGCGCGTACCACCCAGACCGCCTCGAGCAGACGTGGAGGTGTGATACTTACGAACTTCTCCCCCAGCGTCCTCTCCCGGACACTGTCCCATGAGCGTCGACCTTCCGGTTCGACAGCAGTCCAGGCGAACTCGCTGGCGAACGCATCGGACAGACAGTTGCGCGGCATCCCGCGGGTAAAGCGCAGGTGAAGCTCCGGGTGGAAGCCGGGTGCCTCCGGACTGAAAAGCTCCATGATCCCGGCTGGGCGCATCAGGGCGTTCGCCATGGTCTTGTTGTGTAGGAAGAGATAGCGAACCATCTCGACAGTCGGTACCAGGATCACCCTTTCGCCCTGTCGGTAGCGCAGCAGGTGCTGAATACCGGCGGGAGGCTTTCCGAACGAAAATACTTCGGATGGGATCGCTGTGGTCGTAACCTCCTCGGCGGCCCCGACGTCATCGACGCGCAATACCAGGGAGCGCCCGCGATGAGGCGTCTTGCTCTGGCATCCTTGGATAAAGACCCGGCCTGGTGCCAGAAGGGGGAGCATCCCGATCGGTAAATGCCATAGCTTGAGCTTCCCCGTTTCCAGGTCATGAGTGATGGTCAGCACCAGCCAGCCACGCTGGACATCCTCTTGGAAGCCGACCAGCCAGAAGACCTCCAGCGCATCGGCGTGTTTCAAAAACTGCCGGACCAGGGTCATGGAGCCTCCAAAACGGCCGCTATGTCCGCCAAAGCCGCTTGAATGAAGGGAACGGAAGCGGCCGGCACCCCGGACAGTTTTCGAACCTGAAGGATCGACGCGGTGGCTGCGGCCGCACCAAGGTTCGCCAAAGCCCGCGCGATAAGGCGCTTGTGGAAAGCCTCCGTGGTTTCGGTCACCTCGCTGAGCGCGTGCAGGGTCTCCGGGAGCCGGTCTCCCCAGCGGTCGGTATCGATCATCTTGCCCAACCGGATCTTGATCGCGTTCCTCGTGACCCTGCGCCGCGGAGTCTCGTTCAGCATCTCGGCCGCCGCATGCCGGATGCGGACGGCGAGGTCCAGGTCCACCACCGGCCAGTCGAGCGTTTCAGGGCGGAATCGGCGGTGAACCGGGACGATCAACGACGCACTCATCCATGTCCGTTCTCGGCGATGCTGAAACGCGCTCTCTGTCGGCGCGTGTTTGGCAAGACCGCCACCGTTCGGGGGCAGATCGTCGCGGGGGGTGATATGCCGTCGGCCCGCGGTCGCACTAGGAGCAGCCTTCAGAGACAGTCGCGAAAGATCGTCCAGCAGCAGGTCGAACAGGATGTGGTGCAGGGGGTGAACCGGTGGTCCGTGCGGATTCATCAACGACGAGAGCCAACCGGTGCTTCGCACTTCCTTCAGAACCGGTTGGATGGGTCGGGCGAAGGGAACATACGCCTCACACAGGCGTCGGAGGTTCGGCCGCATTGGTACTCCGTCCGTTAGCCCGAGTTCGGCCAGGGCGCTCAGACGGACTTCGGCGGAATTGGCGGGTGGCGGCGCCTCCAGCAGCTGACATGACCGCCGGGCGATCTCCTGCAACAAAGCAAGGCAGGTACCGTCCACCGTCCAGGCCGGTCGGGGAATGTCGCCGAGGTCGGCAACGTTCGGCGCCGTGACCAGATGCTGATGCTCGGCGGTGGTCGCCGGTGCGTTGGCGACGACGGTCAGAGGCACTCCGTGGTCGGGACAGACCAGCACGCCGGGAAGTTGATGTGCCCGCCGCCAATAGGGTTCGCCGTACCGCTCCGTGGCCTCGACCGCGCAGAAACGGCAACAGCGCAGGACCGTGGAGAAATGAAGCGGGTTGGCCGCGATGTCCCAGGTGGCAAACCTTCGCTCCGCGGAGCGCTCGGTCATCGCGTCCAACATCGCCTGCCGCACCGGTGGCGGCTCATAGGCGACGCAGTATGGATAGAAGGTGGCAGTCATTGCCAGCCGTGTCGGCGTGAGGCGGCGGTCGGGCGGCAAACGGCGGGCGAGGTCACGAAGACGCCCGACCAGGAAGGGTGTAAGGCGCACGCTCCGATCGCCGAAGAGTTCGCCCATCGTCAGCATCGGGCTGTTGGCGCCGGTGTGGCGGTGATAGCGCGCCACCACGCTGTACAGCAGCTCGTCGGGGTAGATGGTCGGGAAGTAGGGCAGCATCTGGCCCTCACGCGGCGAAGTCCGCCATCGGCGGCTTGATCACCCCCGCATCGAGGAAGGCGGCGTGAACGGTCTGTCCCCCGGCTTTTGCTTGCGCGGCGATGGCGCGCAAATCGTTGGCTTCGAGAGGCGCCAGCGGGACTCCTTTCGCTTTGCTGACGCCGCGGCGCTTCACCGGCTTCTTCTCTGGCTCACGTCCTTGGAGCTTGTCCATGATCCGGGCGAGAAGATCCATCGGTCCGAGATCAGGCGCTTCGGCAAGAGCATCGGAAAGCGCAAGTTCGGCGAGTTCCTGCGTCAGCCCAATCGCTTGCAACGCGTTAAGGGTGGCTTCCCGGGCCTTCCCCTCGTCCCTGCCGGGCTTTCGACCGGACACCCGGGGTCCGACTGTTACTGAAGGGGCCAACTGCGTCGTGGCGTCGTCAAGTGCCTGCTGAACGAACGCGTGAAGCGGGCTCAGGTCGTCGTAGAGCACGAGGGCCTTCATATCGTTGGCCCGCAACGCCTCGATCATTGGGGCGACGAGCTTGAAGTTCTCCTTAGCGACGTGCCGGAGCAAACCGGCCCCCAGCCGCTCGGGGCGGTCGCGCAGGGCGCCGAGCTGGATAGCGTGGACCTGGGTCAGCATGAAAAGCTTCACCACCAGATCGACGATCCCCTGCGTCTCGTCGTACAGAACATGACGGAGTTCCTCGGTCAGGGGCGTGTGCTCCCGCGTCCATTGGAAATCCCACATGCGCTCGACGAACTGGTTCCAGGCCGGGCCCTGCGGAAGGCGCTCCCACGTCAGGCTGCCCATGCCGCTGGCCCGCCGCGCGTTGCGGAACGCTCCCTGCAGCAGGGGAACGGCAGCCAGCGTACCGATGATCATCACCGGTATCCCGATGGTGTTGACCAGCGTCACTAAGAAGTTCAGGAGATCATCCCGGCTGGCCCCGGGGGCTTGGCGCAGATGCTGAATCTCGTCGACCACCAAGGTGCCCAGCGCGTGCAGTTCGGCCACATGGGCCATCCACGCCATCATCTCGTCCACCGCGAAGCGGCTGGCTCCGTACTTGCGCCGGTAGCGCGTGCCCAGCAGCAGATCCATCTCTGCGAAGAAGTTGATGCAGAGCTGCTTGGGCGAGCCCTTGTAGGGGCAATCCAGCTTCAGCCAAACCACCTGCTCCAGGCTGAACGGCTGGGAGTGATGGATCGTCTGCGGATAGAGCTTTAGCACCCGCTCGATGCCGCGGCTCTTGCCGATACCGGAGCAGCCGACGATCGCGAAACCGTTGGCCGTCGCTTCGACGGAATGGCGCGGGGCGATGCCGAGGTCGTTCTGCTCAAGGCGGTCGTAAGAGTTCTGGAGCCTGCGGACGTAATCCCCGTTGGCCGGATTGCGCCCGAGATAGCCCTGGCGGACCAGCATGGAGAACCGCGATTCCAGGAGAATGTGGCGGTCCAGCGGGTCGAAGTAGCGCCCCAACCGCTGCACGCAGTGGGCGCGCAGATGGGCGGGGTAGCGCCGCTCGGCCTCGTCGAACGCCGGCAGGTCGGTCAGGCGCTCCAGCGCCTCGGCTGCTGACAGGATTGGAGGTAACCGGTTGATGAAGGGATTGTCCCGGTATTCCGGCAGGGTGATGGGTTCGTCATCGCCGCCCATCGTCATCCGGTCCCTCCGTCCGTTGCTTGCGCATCTCACCCGCAGTGGGCAGGTTGAAGTCGTCCTCTTCCGGCGGCTTGGATATGAGCGGGACTACATTCCCCCCGCTTGGTGACGCGGCTGGCACCTCGCCGATCCGGAAGGCCTCACGGTCCTGATTCTCGCGCCGTTCGTGCCGGCGGTTCTCCTGGATGCCCTTCAGCTTCTGACGGTCGCTGCCGGGTTCTGCAGGAGCCGCCGCGTGCTTCGCCTCGGCAGCGGAGATGATGTCCTTTGCCGCTTGTAGGAGATCGATCCGCCCCTGAAGCGCCCGGGGCTGGTGAGCATTCTGCAAGCGGCGTTCATCCTGCCGCATCTGGTCGATTTCCCACAGCGTGCGGTCGCGGTAGGCGGCACTGCGGTCAGTCATGGCGCAGGGGATAAATTGAATGCGACCGCGATCCCCGTCGTGCAGGTAGACCTCGTTCATGCAGCGGGGATCGTAGGACACCTGCACCGTCCAGGCTCCCCGCTGCCGTGCACGCTCGAACCAATGCTCGGCCACGGCCTTCGCGCAGGTGTAGTAGCAGCCGTAGAAGCGGATGCCGTGCATGGTGACGGTCGCCTCTTTCGAAGGCAGAACGCTCAGCTTTACGAGATCGGCCGGGTAGGACCGCAGTTGTCCGCTCCGCCGCGCGATACCCCACTCCCACAACTCGATGGGGATCGCCTTGACCTCCTCGGCGATCATCTGGCGGTCGCGGGGGTAGTCGCGGATCAGATGCTGGGTGTTGTAGTAGCGGACGCAGTGGATGATGATCGCGGTGAACTCGTCGATGTCGAGCTTGGCGTCCAGGCGATAGTCGCGGGCGCCCCGCTCCTGGAAATCTACGTCGATGTAGCCCGGCGTGTAAGCACGGAACTTCGCGGGCAACAGCCGGAACCGTTGCTCGACGACGCCCTTCCAGTCGGCCCGGTAGGGCGCGGTGTTCTCCACCTCGACGTGGAAGTTCTGGATTAGCGTTTCGACGGACGGGCTGATCATCTCGCCACGGTCGCCGAGGAGTCGGTCCGGCATGTGGTGGCAGGGCCAGTCGGCCTCTTCAATCTCGATGCCGAACTGGCGGCAGTAGGCCACCTTGTCCGTCGCGGCGTTGGCGATCGCCATCATGGCCCCGACCCAGGACGGCCCCTCAAAGCCGATGTAGAGACCGACGATCATGCGGGTGAACACGTCGATGACAACGTAAAGCACCGGGCGACCGACCAGTTTGTTCCGGTTCATCCGGGAGACGAGATAGATGTCGGCGATCGTGGCGTCGATCTGGTACCGGGAACCGGGACCAAAAACCTCGGCCGTGGAGGTGTTCAGCAGTGCCCTTAGATCCTTGTCGTACACCCGGGGCGTGCGCCGCTGGCGTTCGATGCGGAAGACGTCGTTGTCCTTGTCGAACCAATAGCGGAACTGGCGCAACGTCGGGTGCTCGGCACGGACGATGGCTCGCTGCCGACCAGTCTCTTCGTCGAGCCGGAGATCAGTGAAGTGGTCGTTGATGAGTTCTTCGTAGCAGCCGGCCATGTCGAGCCGGCGGTTGACGGCAAAATAACGGGTCACCGTGTCGCGAAACAGGCCGCGCATCCCGGCGTCCACGTTGACGCCGATGATGCCGGTCGTGCTGACCCGACCCCGCTTCTTCTCGGAAACCGCTTTGGCTTTGCCTCGGCCGCCGCAGCGGTCGTAGTCGGGCAGGAGCGCGTTCGGCGACATGCCTCGCTGCCAATAGCGGCGGAGCTGCCGGTAGAGTGTGAAGCGGTTGCCCCCCGTCTCGACCACGATGCGTTGAACCAGTTTCGCCCGTTGGTTGGGATGGAAAATGGCAGGCGCTTCTATGACAAGGAGGCGAACCAGCTTCCAAGCGGCGTCGCGATGTGCCCGGTGGTTCTCAGGGATAGCCGCCTCGTTGAGCGGCGCCAGCCAGGGGTCGTTCGCGACGTCGGCCAACAGCGCATCCGAGCGCAACCGATCAATCTCCTCCGACCGGCGGAACACCGGCATCGCCGCCCCGTCATCGATATCGATCATAAAACAGCCGCGGCCGAGCGGGTCGAGCCACAGCACCCGCTCCGTCCGCGCCTCGGCGACAAAGGTGACCAGCTTGTTGATAATAAGGGGATTCACGCCAGCTGCCTCCCTTGGCCGGGCTCGGCGAACCGCAGCCATATCAACGGGGCATCGTAGTCCAGGGGCTTGGTCATGTCGCAGACGAGAGCCCGCGTCGCGATGAGGTGGCGGACCAGCATCAGGGCCGTGGCCGGAGGCAGCTTCAGCCGAAGGTCCATCTCGGCGCAGAACTGCTGGAGAGACAGGTACGTCCGCGCCGGCACCTCGCGGGCGATCAGCGCGGCCATTTCCGCGTAATAACCGGGGTAAGGCTGCGTCAGGTCAGCGACCGACGCGTGCTTGTGAACATGACCGATGTTTTCTGTATAGGTCGCAGGGATGTCAGCGTCGGTGACGATGCCCCAGTCCACTCCCTGTTCCGCCCAGTAGCGGCGCTCAATCTCCTGCTTTTCGACGATCCTATCGTTCTCCAGCTTGTCGGCCGGCTTTACGGAGCGCGCGATCAGAACCCTCCGTCCATCCCGCACCACATCGCACAGGAAATCGGTGGTCATCACCAGCGGGGTCTTGGTCGTGGTGTCGCGGGGATGGGTAACGCCGATTCGCTCGGTGATGGCTTGGGTGACGGTCCGGTCGAGGGGAAACTGCTCCCGGATGTCGATCACCGACTCGGACCAGTCGAGGATGTAGAAGAGATCGCGCTCTATGTCGGACAGAAGATGGTGGACCCGTCCGGTCTTCAGCCCACGGGGCCGGTGAGTGCGCCCGGTCGACGGCACGTCCTGAACGGTGAGCCAGGGCTTGTAGTCCGCGCCCACGCCGGTGCCCCGCCCCTCAGCGTGGAAGCGGGCGATCTTGTCCTCATCGAAGCTGTACCTGCGGCGCCCCATGCCGTCACTCCGCAGCCCGACTACCCCTTTCGAGGGTACGCCATCTGCGGCGAAGCGCAAGCTTTGCTGGTTCAGCACCTACCGGCTTGGGACCGTGTGCAAATTATCTTGGCTCTTGTCGGAAAGCGGGGTGGTGAGGGGCGGCGTGAGGACAAGCGACGTCGTCGGTTGACGTGAGGATCGCCCCTTGTCGTGGTTTTTGCGATGCCGTCGCCCCTTCTGGTGAACCTGACGTCCCTGCTCGATGACGCCAAGTGCTACGCGCTGGTGCGCCAGCACCGCTGGCCGGAGGGCGTGCGCTGCCCGCATTGCGCCAGCGCGGCGGTGGTCCGCCATGGCTTCGACGAGACCCACCGCGAGCGCCAGCGGTATCGCTGCAAGGCCTGTCAGGCCCGCTTCGACGACCTGACCGGCACGGTGCTGGCCGGCCACCACCGGCCGCTGCGCGTCTGGGTGCTGTGCCTGTACCTGATGGGCCTGAACCTGTCGAACCGGCAGATCGCCCAGGAGTTGGACTTGGCGGTGAGCGACGTGCAGGCGATGACCGAGCAGTTGCGGACCGGCTTGGCCGCCAAGGCGCCGCCCCCGCCGCTGAACGGCGCCGTCGAGATCGACGAGGTCTACGTGGTCGCCGGGCATAAAGGCCAGCCGGCCGAAGTCGCCAAAAGGGGCGCTCGGGACGGCGCCGCCGGCTGAAGGGCGAGCGCGGGCGCGGCACATTGGCGAAGGACAAGCCGCCCATCCTCGGCCTGATCCAGCGCGGCGGCGAGGTCGTGTTGCACATGCTGGCCAACGTCCAGCAGGCGACCATCCGGCCCATCATTCAGGCGTCCGTCGCCGCAGGCGCCCTGATCCACACCGACGAGTACGATATCTACGCCCGTCTGGAGACCTGGGGCTACGCGCATAAGACCGTCTGTCATGCCCACGGTGATTACGCCCGCGATGAGGATGGCGACGGCTTTTGCGAGGTTCACGTCAACACCATCGAGGGCGTCTGGTCCTTGCTGCGCTCCTGGCTGCGCCCGCACCGCGGCATCTCCCAGGACAAGTTGCCCCGCTATCTCGCCTTCTTCCAGTTCGTTCATAACGCTCGGCGGCGCGGAAAGGCCCTGCTCGCTGCCCTGGTGGGAGCCATCGTCACATGATCGCCCACGCACCACCCCGCTTCACGACAAGAGCCAAGAATATTTAGAGTATAGGCAAATCCGTACCTTCCACTGCGCAAAGTTGCTGCGTGCAAACGTGCTAAACCCATGTCCGCAAGAGAAGATGTTCAAAGTCCCGATCCGGAACATTGGTACCTGTCCCTTCCAGGAACTTGACCACCTGCCAACGTTTCGACGTCGGGTCGCGCCGCACCATGAGTGCCGAACCGTACGACTTATGACGGGAGCGGTTGGCGATTTCGTTGCGATCGTCGTTTATTCTTTCCTTAACCTCGACCAAGCGCGCGCGCTCGGTATTTGCCATTCCCTCGACTCCTACAACGAAATCGGGGAAATATGGATGCCCGTCCGCCTTGATGATGGCAATAGAATGGCCACGGTGTGGTACATTGCGGTGCCACCACCGCACGATTCCTGAGGTGTCTTCGTCCAAAAGTTCAGCGAAAGGACGTTCCCAGGTGTTCAGGTCCTGCGGGTAAATTCCGTACACATTGAGCCGGGACGGATCGAGCGGAAAAGGCGCGTAATGCGCCTCCGGCAATGGCTCCGTCGAACGCACCTCAACGACTTCGCCCATGCAAACTCGGCATGCCGCCGCAATCAGCCGGGGATTTTCGGCCAAGATCAGATCAAGGCACCGCCGGAGGTCTTGCTCCGATGGCTCCGCTAGACGCCGATGCGCCGCTTCGCGCCGCAAACGCTCCAGAAGCGCGCGACGGACCTGGCGCGGGTCGATCCGGTCGCTGAACTCGAAAGCGTGCTGCGACTCTCGCGCAAGCCGAGTCGGCGACAGCAGAGCGTCCTCGTGCGAGGTCGTCCGCCATTCCTCGAAGAGGTCCGTTTCGATGCGCTGTACACGGCCATATTGACGGAGCAGGAACATCATCATGCCGTCCGTGATATGGACGCGAGCCGCAACGGCATCGGCCAACGGCATGAACGTCGAGGGCACCATTTCGGTTTGGAACACCCGTGGAAACTCCAGATCGCTGCGCAGCCGATAGACATGGCTTGCTGGCGGCTGAGGCCTCAGCTTGGGACTGTCGTTGCCGGAAGAGGGCGCGTCGGCGAATAGCTCGTTGCAACTGCCGAACAGATCCCCAGCCGAACCAAATCGACGTATTGCCCCGCTCGTCAGCGCCTGGGGCCGGGCTTCCTGCTGCACCATGCCCGTTACGCTGTCGAAAACGCCCTTGAACCCGTCTTCCCCAGGGGCGATCACTGTAACACCGTCGGGGCCGCTTGCTGCCTCGAATACGATCACATCGTCGGCGACGGTGCGGATCTCGTCGCGGACCTGACCAATCTCGGCCGCAGCCGAGGCAAGCCCCGTCTGGCTCTCTAAAAGAGCCAGGAACACGTATCCGTATTCCAGTTCGGCGGGCAGGTCAGTCCGATGCCTAAGGCGCGGATGCACCCGCATGATGCGGCCAATGATCTGAAGACCGAACTCGTGCCCCCGGTTGGTTCGCGTCGACGCCAGCGTGAACGCGCGGGGTGCATCAAAGCCAGTGGCAACAGCGACCTTGAAGATCAGAACTTCCTTAGATTCGTCAAAGGCAAGGGTATGGAGAAACCGATCTGGCTCTTTTGCAGAATGTTCGGCTATGACACTTTCGGGAACGCCACGCTCAACCAGGAAACGCCGCATGGCGGGAATGGCGCGGTCGCCATCTTCCACTTGGATCAGCAAGAGCGGGGTGAGGGTGATGCCATTGTCCAACAGCAGCCGTTTCACGAGCCGATGGTGGGCGAGTGCCGCGTCGACCGCCGTTTCGGCGGTGTCGATCAACGCGGCGTCCTTCTGGTAGGGCTTGAAGGCGACTGCGCGCACTCCGCGTTTGTTCAGCCGCGTCTCGACGACGTGGTTCCGCGCGACCGAAATCGTATTGAGATTCGCTGGCGGAATGTTCGCAAGACGGCAAAAGGCCTCAACATCACGATCGCGCGGCGTGGCAGTGGCCAGGATCGTAACATCCGGCTTCAGCACTTGGGTGTAGAAGCGGCACGCCTCGGTTCCCGGCCGAAAACCGTGATGGGCTTCGTCCACCACGCAGCCGATCCGCCAGCCCTCCACTCGCAACGCCTCAATCAACAGGTCGAGTGACGGAGCCGACTCAGCGTCGGTCCTCACAACTCGGCTTTGCGCATTACGTGCCGCGACCGTTTGCCAATTGAGTACAAACGTGTCGCCGCGGCGAACACGGGCGAGATGACGGTCCGTCCGCACATCGCGCACTCGCAACGTGGGACAGTCGCGCCGGATGGCGTCCGCCGTCTGTTCGATCAGACCCGTGAAAGGGGCAAACCAGAACCAGACCACCCGCTCGCCTTCGCTCCGCAGCACTCTATCCGCGCGGGCCAGGGTTTCGCTCATCATCAGGGTCTTGCCAGCGCCGGTAGGTGCCTGCAGCAAGATCGTCCCCATGCTGAGCGCGATTCTCCGCCGAGCGGATTCTGCTTGTGCCATGGTGCTGATGGTTTTTTGGATGATTCCGACCATCGCTGTGACGGCCCGCTCCTGAAACTCTTCCAGGGATGCGCCACCTGCGGATACGGAACTCACCATTGACGTGGCTCTCATGGTTCGAACCTGTCAACAAGGTCGTCCGGCAGCTTGCGAACCACCGCGCGACACGTCCCGAGCGCGTCCCGCACCGCCCCCGGGGTCCATGACCACACCGTCAGACGCTTGGTCTTGGCCATTTCCTGCAGTTGGACCGCGGTTTCCTCCACGACCCGATCAAGGTAGACAATTGCTTCGTCGTCCCGTTCAGACAGCCAGAAAGGAGCATCGGCCTCGACAGGCCCAAGCGGCAGACCATGGATCAGGCGTATGGCCGTCCAAGCCCGCTCCGGCTCCAGATCGTAACCGACGTCTTCGAACGGCACCGTAGCGCAGCGGGCGTGCATGCTTCCGCCGCCGCCTTGCCAATGGACTGAGGGTGAAATGCCTCCACTTTCGCCAGCAACGACGGACGCAAGCCGTGGCAGGCAGAAACGACGAAGATGGGTCTGGTTGTCGATACCGATGTAGCGACGCCCCATTTTGTGGGCAACGGCGGCCGTCGTTCCTGAACCGATATACGCATCCAGAACGAGATCACCGGGAACGGTCGCGATGTGCAGAATGCGCTGAATGAGCCGCTCCGGCTTGGGAGTATCGAAAATATCATCGCCGGCGAACAGGTTCAGGATTTCCCTTTTGGCTTCTTCAGTGTCACCGACTTCGGCGCTGGTCCAGAGCGTTCCCGGCACAAGGCCCTCATCTTCAAAAGCGAAGCGCTTGATCCGCGGACGGCTATCGCCACCGCGCGGAAAATGCACGCGCCCATCAGCCAAGTGCTGCCGAAAGGTCTCTTCCGTTGCGCCCCAGCACCGGCCGCGCGGCGGCTTCAGCACCACACCGGTCGGACTGACGATGTCGTAGACTTGGTTTGCCCGATAGCCCTGAGCGGTGAAGGGGATCGAGCGCCATTCCCCTCGCGGGTCGCCGTCCGGGTTGCCGTAACCGTCGCTCGTGGGCGGCAGCTTGTTGCGCACGTCGCGCCACGCCTGGGCGCCCATGGGGGCGTAGACGAGCACGTAGTCGTGAGACACGCTGAAGGCCGCGCGGTTTTCCCGAGATGTCCGCTTCTGCCACACCACGTTTGCAACGAAGGCGTGCCGGCCAAAAACCTCATCCATAAGAACTTTGAGATAATGGCCCTCACGGTCGTCGATGCACACCCAGATGCTGCCGTCCGGCGTAAGCAATTCTCGCATGACCTCTAAGCGCGCGCTTACCGCCGACAGCCACGCTGAATGCTCCCACCGGTCGTCGTAGTGATCAAACGCCGCCTTTGTGTTGTATGGGGGGTCGATGCAGATGCATTTCACACGCCCTGCCATTGTCATGCGCAAATAGCGCAGCGCGTCCCAGTTATCGCCTTCGATGATGATGTTTTCAGTAGGCAAGCCACCGACCGACAATGACCAGTCCGGGTCGAGGACGACAAAGTCCCGATTGAGGTTTTCGTTGGCGCTTGCTCGTTCCCAAACGAGCCCAATTTTTCGCTCTGCGTCACGGCGCAGAAGCAATTGCACCAGTTGCTCGCGAGACAGGTCGCTATAAGGGAGTTGAATGGTGCCGTCCATCATAACCTTTGGTCGGATAAATGAGTCTGCACTGTCGTCGAAAAGTTGTCTTTCTATGATTTGATACGATCTCAGGCTGCCGATCAAGCGTCAAAAGGCTGTGATGCCAGCGTGGGCACCATCCTGGTGAACGGCGCGTTGAACGTTAGGCGCCCGACCATGATCCCGCTTGGCTGCGGCAAGCGCACAGCGCGGGGCGCTCGGAAAGACGATACATAGGAGGACGAGCAGGGCCTCCTGCTCGGCGACACGCGTCCGTATCCAAATGACGCCGCGCGTGAGCACCGGCCATCCTCGTCCCGTGGGATTAACCAAGGCAACGAGAGATCACCACTCGCATTGCCAAGCTCCCCTCGGATGGTCAGTTGCCCGGCAAGTGAGCATGCCGCGGGGAAGCCTGATCTCGACTGCGAGCAAACTATTTTGTCCATGTGCAGACTTTCTTGTCGATGTGCAAACATTTTTGAACGATCACA
>NZ_JBPXMQ020000065.1:0-24211 GCF_053470405.2 Azospirillum mesophilum | reverse complement strand
CTGCGCATCCCTTCTCACAACACGGTATCCACAATTTCCAAGAACCCGCGGCGCCACCTGGGGAACCGCAAAACCCCGCGCTCAGTCCCGTATGAGGAGTGAGTCGCCAGGGCCAGATTGTCATCTGTTTCCCGGCCCGGCGTCGCTTCGTCAGCGGCCGCCGCGTCGGTGGACCGGGTTATAGGCGCGCCGCCGCCGGACAGGCAAGCGCTTTTTTGCATGCGGATGAAAAATTTTTGACGGATTGGCTTTGCAATCGGAGCTGCATCTTGGCAGGGGATGTGTCCCAACTGCACGCCTTGGTTTGAAGGGGGCTTAGCGGTTGACAGTGACAATGACCACGCGCATGGTCGCCTTTATAAAGGCGTAGCGCGGACGACGACGGGTCCGGCACTTCGATTGGCTTGTGGTTTGGGTGGGGAACTATAGGAGAATGACGGTGCGTTCGAGGCTCGGCGGCCTTCCCACGCTCGCCCTGGTTGCCGCTGCAATGGCGGGGATCCTCTCCCAGACGGTTTCTTTTTCCGCGCTCGCGGCCGGTGCCCGGCCAGCGGAGCAGGAGCGGAACGCGAAGGATCAGCGCGACGATCCCGAGGAGAAGGCAACGACGCCCAACCGGCAGGTGCTGTCGGTCGGCCGCGGCGACACCCTGATGGACATGCTGACCGGGGCCAACGTGCCGGCCGACGAAGCAACCAACGCCATCGCCGCGCTCCGTAAGGTCTACGACCCGCGCAAGCTCCAGGTCGGCCAACAGGTGACGGTCCTGTTCGAGCCGCGCCGGGGCGGCTCCAAGCGTTTCCTCGGTCTGGAGTTCGTGCCCGACGTGGTGCGCTCCGTGTCCGTGTCCCGCAAGAACGACACCGACTTCACCTCCAGCGAGGTTGAAAAGGCGGTGACGCGCCAGCCGGTGGCCGCACAGGGCGTCATCCGGTCCAGCCTGTTCGAAGCGGGAAGCGCCGTCGGCATTCCGGTGTCGGTGATGATGGCGCTGATCCGCGACTATTCCTACGATGTCGACTTCCAGCGCGACCTGCAGCCCGGCGACCGGTTCGAGGTGCTGTACGAGCGGTTGGTGACCGCCGACGGCAAGGTCGCTGGCGAGAGCGAGGTGCTCTACGCCGCGCTGGTGCTGAGCGGTGAGGAATTCCCGATCTTCCGCCACAAGACGCGTGACGGCCGCATCGACTATTACAATCGCGACGGCGAGAGCATCCGCCGCGCCTTGCTGCGCACGCCCATCGATGGCGCCAAGATCACCTCCGGCTTCGGAATGCGCCACCATCCGATCCTGGGCTTCAGCAAGATGCACAAGGGAATGGATTTCGGCGCACCGACGGGAACGCCGATCTTCGCCGCGGGCGGCGGCGTCGTCGAGGAGGTCGGGCCGCACGGCGGCTACGGCAACTACATCCGCATCCGCCACAACACCCAGATCTCCACGGCCTACGCGCACCTGAGCCGCATCGCCAAGACCACCCGGCGCGGCGCGCGTGTGGACCAGGGCGACGTCATCGGCTATGTCGGGACGACCGGGCGTTCGACCGGCCCGCATCTGCATTACGAAGTGCTGAAGGCTGGCCAGCAGGTGAACCCGAAGAGCATCGACCTGCCCACTGGCGAGAAGCTGGAAGGTCGGGAACTGCAGGCCTTCGAACAGAGCGTGCGGTCGCTGGAAAAGACGTTCGAGCAGGCGAAGAGCGGTCTGCAGCTCGCACGCAGCCCCGGTCCGCACGAGGACAAGAGCTGCAGCAAGGCGACGACCTGCTGACCGGGTTCCGCCGGTTGCCGTTGGTGCGGGCTATTCCTGATGAAGAAGGTTGCGGATGGCGGAGACAAGGATCTGCGCCCCCTTCTCTTCATCCTCCGCCAGCTTGCGGAGCCGGTCGCGCATCATCTGCACCTGCGGCTTCGCCTGGGCCGCCTTGGCGATGGCCAATTGCGCCTCTTCGGGTTTCATGACGTCGTCGTTGGCCATGGCCGCCTCCTTTGCTGCGGACAGGATGGTGCAAGCGGCGGGATGATTCAACGCCCGCGATTCGCCTAGCGATACAGGCCGGTGGTCTCCACGGCTTCGCCGCCGGTGCCGAGCTTGAACTCGGTGACGCCCGGGGCACTCTCCGGGTTGATGCCGCCGAGGTCGAGCCACGACACCCCGCGCGCCTTCAGCGCCAGCGCGGCGCGCCAGAGGATGAGCCGCATCGCGCCGCTTTTGCGTCCGGCCTCGTTGGCCCAGCCGATCTGGTAGGTGGCCGAGGTGCCGTGCAGGTAGAAAAGCCCGCTTGCCACCGGCTTGGCGTCGCGCGCTTTGCTCTCCAATGCCGCCGCCATCAGCACGCCGTCGCCCTTGACCAGGGCGTTCCGGATCCGGACGGCCAACGGGCCGGTCATCGGGCGGAACTGCTTGGTCAGCGCCTGCTCGTGCTCCTGTTTCATCAGCCAGGGCAGGTTCTTGGCTTCCCAATCCAGGTCGATGACGAGGCCGGCTTTCTCCGCCCCTTTCAGACGCTGCCGCCAGTCGCGGGCCATGGCCGCGCGCAGCTCGTCCTCGTTGCGCGACAGGTCCAGCCAGACGGTGCGGTAGCCGGGGCCGAAACGGCGGAAGCCGCAGCGGCGCAGCATGTCTTCGGTTTCCGGGGACGCGGCCAGTTCGGGCAGGAAACTTGCGCGGTTGAACGCGTTGTCCGGGCAGGCGCGGCGCAGCAGGCGGAAGGTCGCTTCCAGGGTCTCCTGGTCGGGCTCGACCCCGTCCAGCCACAGGGGACCACGGTGCATCTGGCGTTGGCGGAACAGGCGCAGCATCCGCCGTTCCAGGATCTGGACGAGGCCGACGACCTCCCCGCCCCGCCGGATGGTGCCCAGCCGCGGCACGAAGCCGTGGGTCCGCCCCATCGCCTGGGCGTAGCCGAAGCATTGCGGCAGGGTCGAGCGCGGGATGCGGGCGAAGAGCGAAGACCACTCGCCCATCGTCCCCTCGTTCCACTGGATGATGACGGGATCGTCCGACGGCATGGGGCGCGCCCGGCGTCAGGCGGGCGGCAAGGCGGAGGTCGCCTCTTCGACCTGGGCGAAGGTTGGTCGGTATTCCGGTTCCAGGATGTTGCGCGCGTATTCCACCGAGATGGCCGGCGCGTAGCCTGAGAGGTGAGCGATCAGGCCGGTCTTCATGGCCTGATAATACTTGCCTTCGGCGTGGTAGATGTTCTTCAGGCCGCTGGCGATAGGCGCCACGAAACCATAGGCCACCAGCACGCCGGTGAAGGTGCCCACGAGCGCGCCACCGATCAGCTTGCCCAGAACCTCCGGCGGTTCGGTGATCGAACCCATGGTGTGAATGACGCCCAGCACCGCCGCCACGATGCCCAGCGCGGGCACGCCGTCCGCCACCGCCTGGATGGCATCGGACACGCGCTGGTGCTCGTGGTGCATCGTCTCGATGTCCTCGTCCATCAGGTCCACCAGCTCGTGCGGGTTGTCGGCGCCGAGCGACATCAGGCGGAGGTACGTGCAGAGGAAGGCGATGGCGTGGTGGTCGCCGTAGAATTTCGGGAACTGCTGGAAGAGCGGCGAGTCCTCGGGCTTTTCGATGTGCTGTTCAAGGGCAAGCAGGCCCTTGGTCTTCGCGATCTTGAAGACCTGGTACATCATCGTCAGCAGTTCGAGATAGTTGTCCTTGTTGTATTTCGGCCCCTTGAACAGGTGGCCGATCTCCTTGCCCGTGTGGGTGACTACGCCCTTGGGGTTGGCGATCAGATAGGCGCCGGCGGCGGCGCCAAGGATGATCAGATACTCGAAGGGCTGCCACAGCACGCCCATATGGCCGCCGTTCATGACGTAGCCGCCGAACACGCAGAAGACCACGACGCCGAAGCCGATCATCACGAACATGTCTTCCGTCCTCCAGCGTGCGCCCAGACCACGTCCGCCCACTCCGCGTCCGTCAGGCGGTCATCGAAACCCGTTCCGTCTTCGCGGTCACAATGACCCGAAAACCTCTTGAAGTTTTGTAAACTTCGCGGGACACGGATGCCCATTGTCCGTGGCGATCCTACCGGCGGCGGCGGCCCCTGTCACGAAGGGAGTACCCAGAAGAGGCACGCCCGTTACGAAGCCGCGAAATAGAACTGGAATGGATTGACCGGCCCCGGCGTGGGGTAGACCCAGGAATCGACCAGGAAAGGCGGCACGTTGCGCAAAGTGTCGCGCATCAGCCCATAGCTGGAAGCCGGCAGCGACACGCCGATCAGCAGGAACTCGTCGGCGGCGATGTCGAGGATTCGGCGCATGAGCTGTCGTTGCGCCTCCGGGTCCGTTGTCGCCTGGAGCCGGTCGTAAAGCGCCAGCTGGCTCGCCTGGGCGGGCGGCGGCACTTCGGCCAGGGTGCCTGCACGCTTCTGGATCCAGTGGACCCAGGCGATGCCGAAGATCGAGTCGTCGGTCTGCGGCATGTAGCCGTGCGGCTCGATCAGCGGATCGATGCCGCCGTCGGTCGCCGTGGTGGTCATGTCGAAATCGACCGCGTCGCGCAGGGCGTTCAGTTCGTTCTTGTCCACCGTCTTCACCCGGACGTCGAGCCCCAGTTCCGCCCACTGTTCCGCCAGCAGGCGCACGCCCTTGACCAGCGGCGGGCGGTCGCGGCGCACGGTGACGGTGAAGCCGGCCCGCTGCCCGTCGGGGCGCAGGCGGAACCCGGACGAATCCCGCGCGGCAAGCCCAATGGCGTCGAGCCGCGCGTTCGCCGCCGCCGGGTTGTGGGACAGGTGCTGGCGGGCCAACCGCTCGTGGTAGAAGCCCGATTCGGGCCGGGGCGCCGGCTGGTACGGCAAGCCCTGGCCGCCGAAGACCTGATCGATGATCGCCTTGCGGTCGATGGCCTCCGACAGCGCGACGCGGAAGTCCCGGCTGGCGAACAGCGCCCGTTTCGCCGGGTCCGGGTGCGTGAGGTTGAGCCCCAGCGGCAACGTGTTGTTTTCCGCCGACAGCAGTTCGAAGCTGCGGTAGCCGCCGCCTTTGAGCGTCTCGGGCAGCGACTCGCGGGGCACCCCGATGGCGATGTTGCGGGCCTGGAAATCGATGCGCCCGCTGACCACCAGGATCCGCAGATCCTCCGGGCCGGACACCTGCTGGATCACCACCTCGTCGATGTAGGGCAGCTGGTTTCCGGCGGGGTCGACCTTCCAGTAGAAGGGGTTGCGGATGGCGATGAAGCGCGCGGGCTCTCCCGCTTCCCGCTGGCCGGCCTCCCACCGGTCCATGACCCAGGGGGCGAGCGTCGGGATCGGTTCCGCCCGCAGCGCCGACACGCCCGCCGGGACGGGACGGCGCAGCAGCGCCTCCGGCGTGGAGACGTAGTGGTCGATGTGGGACTTCAGCCGGAACAGCTCGGCGGCGTTGGCCACGCCGGCGGCGGCGACCTCGGCGGCGATGCCCTCGGGATTGTAGCGCGGGTGGAAGCGGGCGAGCGCGTGCTTTGGAAAGTCGGTCGGCCCCTTGGTGTCGTAGGCCGAGGCCATGCGCGCCAGGAACAGGCTGTTGGGAGCGGCGAAGATGAAGCGGACGGTCTGCGGATCCAGCGCGACCACGCGCCCCATCCGGTCGCCGCTCATCATCCAATGCTTGTGGCGCGGCGCGAGGTCCGGGTTGGACAGCACGTCCTCGTACCAGAACAGGATGTCCTCGGCGGTGAAGGGGTGGCCGTCGGACCAGCGCATGCCGGGGCGCAGGCGGAAGGTGAATTCCGTGGCGGTGTCGTTCACCTCGAAGGACAGGGCAATGTTCGGGATGACGCGCTTCCAGCCAGGATCCCAGCGCACGAGATGCTCATAGCCGAAGGAGCGGTAGAGCAGCAGCCCGTCGCCGTTGCCCACCATGCCCATGCGCCAGACGCCGCCGTAGCGGCCGATGCTTTCTACCGGCTGCACCAGCAGCGGCGTTCGCGGCAGCCGTTCTTGCACCGGCGGCAGAGCCCCCTGCCCCACCACGGCCGTTAGAATCGGCGATTCGCGGTAGAGCGGCTGGGCGTGGGCGACCGACAGTGGCCAGCCCGCGACCAGCATCGCGATCAGAAGGGCTCCGGCAGCCAAAATCCGGCGAGTCGGCACCACCCAGTCCTCCCGTCCGCACAACCCATGTGGCGAACACATCCCTATTCAAATCATTAGGACGTGTACCAATCACCCCTAGCACGCCTGTTTTCGCAGCGGAACCCCCAAGTCCTGCGACCAAAAGGATCCACCAAAGGAAAAGGGCCGCCCGAAGGCGGCCCTTTCCCCTGATCACAAGCGAAACGCGCGGAGATCAGCCGATGCGCCAGACGTCCGGAGCGGCTTCCAGACGCTTCAGCACTTCGACGCGCTGCTGCTCGATGTCGCTCGGCAGGCGGGTGCCGAAGCGGTTGAACAGCTCTTCCTGGTCCTTGGCTTCGGCCTGGGCTTCCTTCCGGTCGATGTCCATGATCGTCCGGAACTTGTCCTCGGTGAAGTTCAGGCCGGCCCAGTTCAGGTCCTGGTAGTGCGGCGAGTAGCCGAACGGGCTCTTCGCCGGCTCCGGCGCACGGCCGCGGACGCGGTCGACGATCCACTTCAGGACGCGCATGTTGTCGCCGAAGCCCGGCCACACGAACTTGCCGTTCTCGTCCTTGCGGAACCAGTTGACGCGGTAGATGCGCGGCAGGTTCTCGACCTTGCCTTCCATCGCCAGCCAGTGGTTCCAGTAGTCGGCCATGTTGTAGCCGCAGAAGGGCAGCATGGCGAACGGGTCACGGCGGATGGCGGCCTGGCCGACGGCGGCGGCGGTCGCCTCCGAGCCCATGGTCGCGGCCCAGTAGACGCCCTCACGCCAGTTGTAGGCCTCGAACACCAGCGGGAAGGTCTTCGACAGGCGGCCGCCGAAGATGAAGGCCGAGATCGGAACGCCGGCCGGATCTTCCCAGGCCGGGTCGATCGACGGGCACTGGGCGGCGGGGGCGGTGAAGCGCGAGTTCGGGTGCGCGGCGGCACGGCCCGATTCCGGCGTCCAGTCGTTGCCCTGCCAGTCGATCAGGTGCGCCGGCTTCTCGTCGGTCAGGCCTTCCCACCACACGTCGCCGTCGTCGGTCAGCGCGACGTTGGTGAAGATGACGTTGGCGTTCAGCGTCTTCAGCGCGTTCGGGTTCGACTTCAGGCTGGTGCCCGGCGCCACGCCGAAGAAGCCGGCCTCCGGGTTGATGGCGCGCAGCGTGCCGTCCGGCTGCGGCTTCACCCAGGCGATGTCGTCGCCGATGGTGCGGACCTTCCAGCCTTCGAACTCGGCCGGCGGGACCAGCATGGCGAAGTTGGTTTTGCCGCAGGCCGACGGGAAGGCGGCGGCGACGTAGGTCTTCTCACCCTCGGGGCTCTCGACGCCCAGGATCAGCATGTGCTCGGCCAGCCAGCCCTGCTCGCGGCCCATGGCCGAGGCGATGCGCAGCGCGAAGCACTTCTTGCCGAGCAAGGCGTTGCCGCCGTAGCCCGAGCCGTAGGAGACGATCGAGTGGTCTTCCGGGAAGTGGACGATGTACTTGTGGTCGGCGTTGCAGGGCCAGGCCACGTCCTTCTGGCCCGGCTCCAGCGGAGCGCCGACCGAGTGCAGGCAGGGCACGAAATCGCCGTCGCCCAGGATGTCCAGCACCTTCTGGCCCATGCGGGTCATCAGGCGCATGTTCACCGCGACATACGGGCTGTCGGAGAGCTGCACGCCGATGTGGGCGATGTCGGACCCCAGCGGACCCATGCTGAAGGGCACCACATACATGGTGCGGCCGCGCATGCAGCCCTCGAACAGGCCGTCCAGCTTGACCTTCATCTCGGCCGGGGCGACCCAGTTGTTGGTCGGGCCGGCGTCTTCCTTGCGCTCGGAGCAGATGAAGGTGCGATCTTCCACGCGGGCGACGTCACCCGGATCGGACCGGCAGAGATAGGAGTTCGGGCGCTTGGCCTCGTTCAGCTTGATGAACGTGCCCGACTCGACCATTTCGGCGCAGAGGCGGTCGTACTCCTCCTGCGAGCCGTCACACCAGTGCACCCGCTCGGGCTTGCACTTGTTCGCGATCTCCTCGACCCAAGCCAGGAGCTTCTTGTTCCGCGTGCGCGTCGTTCCGGTCATCCTTTGCCTCTCACTCGTCTCCGGCCTCCGCAGCGCTGCGACCGCGGGTCCGAAGGTCCTGACGGGTGGCCTGTTTCGGCCCTTTGTAAAATCCGTCATCGAATTATGGCGGCGTTCGCCGCCGGTTCACTCGTCGCTGCCCGACCATAAGGCCGGACGGCGTGTCATCACGACGCGCGCGGCTGGCGCATCCCGATCACTGGTCTGGCAAGAGCGGGGGGCCCGAGGGCCACAAACCCAAAACGGCAACGGGTCGGTCCG
This sequence comes from Azospirillum mesophilum, assembly GCF_053470405.2. NCBI lineage: Bacteria > Pseudomonadati > Pseudomonadota > Alphaproteobacteria > Rhodospirillales > Azospirillaceae > Azospirillum > Azospirillum mesophilum. The sequence goes on along the minus strand of NZ_JBPXMQ020000065.1, from coordinate 15,829 downwards.
TTATGGTCCACTTGACGTTTTCTCCTGGTTGCGCTCGTGCGCGCCGCTTCTTGCGGCGTCGTGGTTAGCCGTCTCACTCTCTCGAATCAAGTGCGCGGTACGCCGCGCCCTGGACGGAAACGCTCTGCCGGGCACGCCGGGCCAGCCCGGCAAGCGCGATCCTAGCAGCTTCCGCGTCTTCCACGCGCTGATCGAAATCAACCCGTGTCACGCTGCCCCCGCAGCGAAGGTCGATGCCGTCCGGATCGATGCCGGTCATCGTCCATCCCTCCTGCGCCTCCTCCTGAACCGGGCCGCCGGAACGGCCGGCCAGGACGGTGGCGCAGAGGCGGACCGCCTCGGCGTGGTCGGTGTTCATGTGCGCCAGAATGTCGCTCTCCGCCTCGGCCAGGGCCGCGGGAACGTCTCCCGGCAGCAACTCGTTCCGTTCCAGCCAGCGGACGCGGCCGAAGCCGGCAACGAGATGGGCGCGCCGCACGCACACCTTATAGATGCCGAAGTCGCCGAATCCGGCGTAGAAGGCCGCCGCCGGATGGCGCGCCAGGAACCGCGCGCGGTGGCGCGGCTCGTCGGACGGTTCCGCTTGGCCGAGCACGGACACCCGCGCCCCGGCCAGCGGCTGCGCCAGCCCCGCCGTCCCGTCGAACAGCAGCCCGACGCGCGGATCAGCCGCGATGTTCTTCGTGTGGTCGGCGAGCGTGGAAAGCAGGAGAAGCGGCGTTCCGTCCAGGTCGAGCGCCACCTGCACCAGCGACGGGTAGGGCCAGCCGTCCCCCTCGCCGCGCAGCGCGGTGGCCAGCGCGGCCCGATCCGCGGCACGCATCAGGCGGCGCGCCGCATCGCCCGGTTTGCCGGCCGCGTCGGAGGACGCCGTATCGCCCGGTTCCGAAGGAGCCGGGACGCTGGGGGGTTCATTTGAACTCATGCCCGAAAAACGAATGCGTTCTCCCGCGCCGCGCCGTTTCGTCGGCGCCGCATTGGTGCCATATTGGCCCAGATAAATAGGCGGGGAAAAGCGAAAACTTGGCATCTCATGCGTTTGGGGTGCCTTTTGGGTAAGCGGGAGAAAAGGTAAGACCGCTTTTCGAAATAAGGTGAAACCATCTTCTGTCGTATGCTGATGTAATGAACGGCGCCCGGGCACGACTTGGGGCCTGCTTTGGGAACGCGAACGCCATGTCTCACACCGTTGCGTTGGTGGACGACGACCGCAACATCCTGACCTCCGTTTCCATGGCGCTGGAGGCGGAGGGGTTCGAGGTGCGCACCTACACCGACGGGGCGGAAGCCCTGCGCGGCCTGACCCAGCGCCCGCCCGACCTCGCCGTGCTTGACATCAAGATGCCGCGCATGGACGGGCTGGAACTGCTGCAGCGCCTGCGCCAGTCCAGCCAGATGCCGGTCATCTTCCTGACCAGCAAGGACGACGAGGTGGACGAGCTGATGGGCCTGCGCATGGGCGCGGACGACTACATCAAGAAGCCCTTCTCCCAGCGCCTGCTGATCGAACGCATCCGCGCCCTGCTGCGGCGGGAGACGCTGACCCGCGACAAGGCCGCGCCCGAACCGGGGCAGGTGCTGACCCGCGGCCCGCTGGGCATGGACGGCGCCCGCCATTCCTGCACCTGGAAGGGGCAGCCCATCGACCTGACCGTGACGGAGTTCCTTCTGGTCAAGGCGCTGGCCCAGCGGCCGGGCCATGTGAAGAGCCGCGACCAGCTGATGGACGCCGCCTATGGCGAGAACGTCTATGTGGACGACCGGACCATCGACAGCCACATCAAGCGGCTCCGCAAGAAGTTCAAAGCCATCGACCCCGACTTCTCGCAGATCGAAACGCTCTATGGCGTCGGTTACCGCTACAAGGAATAAGGGGCGGCGCGCGGCCAAGCCCGCCCAGCCCGGACGCGCGGCACCCGGACGCAGCACGTCGGGACGCGCCACGCGCCGGCCGGAGCGCTGGTCCGTGTCGCCGCTGACGCTGCGCATCCTGGCGGTCAACGTGCTGGCGCTGGCGATGCTGGTCGTCGGCCTGCTCTACCTCGGCCGCTACCAGGACCGGCTGGTCCAGGCGGAGCTGGACGCGCTGGAGACGGAGGCGCGCATCTTCGCCTCGGCGCTGGGAGAAGGGGCGGTGCAGCGCGCCGCCGACGAGCCGGAGTCGGGCCGCGAAAGCTACGAGCTGTCGCCGGAACTGGGACGCCAGATGGTCCGCCGCCTGGCCCTGGCGACGGAGACGCACACCCGCCTCTACGGCGCCGACGGCCGCCTGCTGTCGGACAGCCGCGTGCTGACCGGCTCCCCCGGCAAGATCGAAATCCGCGAGCTACCGCCCCCGCCCGCCGGGGACGCCGTGTCGCGCGGCATCAACGAGCTGTACAGCCGCTTCATCGACGTGGTCCCGAGTCGCGAGGGCCTGCCCCTCTACCGGGACAACGCGCCCGGCCAGGACACCGCCGTGCCCCCGGACGTGGAGCGCGCCCTGTCCGGCGAGAACAGCGCCACCGTGTGGCGCCTGGACGCGCGCGGGGAGCGGGCCGACCTGCTGCTGACCGTCGCCGTGCCCGTGCAGCGCTACAAGGAGGTTCTGGGCGCCGTGCTGCTGTCGCGCAGCGGGGCCGGCATCGACGAGGCGATCCGCTCCGTCCGCTTCGACATTCTGCGGGTCTTCGCGGCGGCGCTGCTGGTCACGGTGCTTCTGTCCATCTATCTCGCCGGCACCATCGCCCGGCCGATCCGCCGGCTGGCCCAGGCCGCCGACCGGCTGCGCACCGGCCATGGCCGCCACACGGAAATCCCCGACTTCACCCGGCGCGGCGACGAGATCGGCGAGCTGTCCGGCGTGCTGCGCGACATGACCGCCGCGCTGTGGGCGCGCATGGATGCCATCGAGCGCTTCGCCGCCGACGTGGCGCACGAGATCAAAAACCCGCTGACCTCGCTGCGCAGCGCGGTGGAGACGGTCAGCCGCATCCAGGACCCCGACCGGCGCGACCGGCTGATGGCGATCATCGCCGACGACGTGCAGCGGCTGGACCGGCTGATCAGCGACATCTCCAACGCCTCCCGGCTGGACGCCGAGCTGTCCCGCGCGGAGCCGGAGCCCGTGGACATCGGCGCCATGCTGCGCATGCTGGCCGACATCCACGGCGCCACCGCCGACCCGGAGGAGGAGGCGGAAGACGGGGAGGCTCCGCCCCCGCGCGTCGTGGTGGACCTTCCGCCGGGCGGAAACCTGACCGTGCCGGGGCTGGAGGGGCGGCTGACCCAGGTGTTCCAGAACCTGATCGCCAACGCGCTGTCCTTCTCCCCGCCCGGCGGGCTGGTCCGGCTGACGGCCCGGCGCCTTGGCGGGAACGGGACGGGTCCGGTCGAGGTCACGGTCAGCGACGACGGCCCCGGCATTCCGGAGGGCAAGGAGGAGGCCATCTTCGAACGCTTCTACACGGAGCGGCCGGCGGGCGAGAAGTTCGGCACCCATTCCGGGCTCGGCCTGTCGATCTCCAAGCAGATCGTGGAGGCGCACGGCGGCACCATCGCCGCGACCAACCGGCACGCGCCGGACGGACGAGTGATCGGCTCCCTGTTCACCGTCCGGCTGCCGCGCCCCTAGGCCGTCTGCGGCAAAGTTGTCTTACCGGGAAAGACTTGTGGACAAATACGGGTGCGGGGACGATCCTTGAATACGGTCACTCTTCGCTCGCGCCCGCCTCATGCCTCTCCATTGCGCATGACCCCGCGCCCGCGCCGGCTGGCCCAATTCACCGCCGTGAGGGGCCATGTCCGAGACCGCTCAGGTCATCGACTTCCGCCGTTACCGCCTGGCCCGCCTGATTCGCGACGCCGGCCGCCAGCAGGGCGAGCTGGCGCGCCTGATGCGGCTGTCCACGACCGAACGGGCGCAGCTGGCCGAGGCGCTGCAGGGGGCGCAGCGCCATCTGGTGCACATTTCGGACAGCTACAAGCGCCTTCTGGTCCGATTGAAGCGCGAGAAGGACTTCCGCGATGCCTGCCAGGAAGCGGCCGAGCTGGACGACCTGGACGAGATGATCCGCCGCCGCGACGCCCTGGTCCTTGAACTGGCGGAAATCCGCGGCAGCGGGATGACCAGCGTGGCCGCGAGCGCCGGGACCTCCGGCGACGGTGCGAAATAACGCATTTTCTCCATCCCATTGACAGAACCGGCGGCACGCCTCACCTTCGCGGGATCATGGTGACGATTCACGGCACCTGCGTCCTTCTTTCGGGCATCGGCGTTCTGCTGCGCGGGCCATCCGGCAGCGGGAAGTCCGATCTGGCCCTGCGGCTGATCGACGGGGGAGCCAAGCTGATCGCCGACGACCGGGTGGAGCTGCGCATGGACCAGGGCAGACTGATGGCGACAGCGCCGGCGGCGCTGGCCGGTCTGCTTGAGGCGCGCGGCGTCGGCATCCTGCCCGTGCCCACCGCGGCGGAGGCGGAGGTCGGCCTGCTGGTCGATCTGGTGCCGCGCGACCGGGTGGAGCGCCTGCCCGATCCCGAGGCCACGCCGCTTCTGGACAAGGCCGTGCCGCGCCTGGCGCTCTGCCCCTTCGACGCCTCCACCCCGGCCAAGCTGCGACTCGCCGCCACCGCGGCGCGGGCCGGCACGCTGGGAGAGGTTCCGGCCCTGCCATGACACTCCCCCCCACATCCGAGGCCCCCACCCCCGACCCATCCTCGCCCGAGGCGCCGCCCCGCCAGCGCGGCCGACTGGTGCTCGTCACCGGCATGTCCGGCGCCGGCATGTCCGGTGCCCTGAAGGCCCTGGAGGATCTGGGGTACGAGGCGGTGGACAATCTCCGCCTGTCGCTGGTCCCGGCCCTGCTGGAGCAGGCCGACCCGCGCAAGCGCCCGCTGGCGCTGGTGATCGACAGCCGCACGCGCGACTTCTCCGCCCACGCACTGCTGGAAGAGGTCGAAACGCTGAAGGCGAACGAGGATCTGGATGTCCGGCTGGTCTTCCTGGACTGCGGCGACGAGGTGCTGCAGCGCCGCTTCACCGAGACGCGGCGCCGCCACCCGCTGGCCATCGACCGGCCCGTGCCGGACGGCATCCAGCGCGAGCGCGCCATGCTGTTTCCGCTGAAGCAGCAGGCGGACGTCACCATCGACACGACGCAGTTGTCCATCCACGACCTGCGCCGCATCCTGGCCGGCAACTTCCAGATCGACGCCCAGGCGGCCTTGCAGGTCTTCGTGACCTCCTTCTCTTTCCGGTTGGGGTTGCCCCGCGAGGCGGACCTCGTGTTCGACGTACGCTTTCTGACCAACCCCCATTATGATCCGGATCTGCGCCCCCTGACCGGACTCGATGCCCGCGTGGCGGCGCGGGTGGAGGGCGACCCGGATTTCCCGGACTTCTTCCGCCACCTGACGGACTTGTTGCAGCCGCTGCTGCCGCGCTACAACCAGGAAGGCAAGAGCTATCTGACCATCGCGGTCGGCTGCACGGGCGGGAAGCATCGGTCGGTGTTCGTCGCGGAGCGGCTGGCGGCGTGGCTGAGGGAACTGGGGCTGAAGGTCGGCCTGAGCCACAGGGAGTTGGACCGCCAATCGCCGCGGGCCGGGTGACGAGGCCCGCGTGCGACAAGGGCGGACGGCGACAAGGGACGGTAACGAGTAAAAAACGAAGAAGAATGAAAATGGATGGTGGGTTTGGGGGGAGGGTCCAAAATTGAAGGATGTCCCATGATCGGTATGGTTCTGGTGACCCACGGGCGACTCGCGGAAGAGTTCATCGCCGCGCTGGAGCATGTTGTGGGTGAGCAGCAGCAGGTGCAGGCCGTGTGCATCGGCCCCGACGACGACATGGAGCAGCGCCGGCAGGACATCCTGAACTCCGTGGCCGCGGTCGACGACGGAGCGGGTGTCGTGGTGCTGACGGACATGTTCGGCGGCACGCCGTCCAACCTTGCCATCTCCATCATGGACAAGGCCAAGGTGGAGGTGATCGCCGGCGTGAACCTGCCCATGCTCATCAAGCTGGCCAGCGTGCGCCGCCAGGAGACCCTGGCCCACGCCGTGGCCGCCGCGCGCGAGGCGGGGCAGAAATACATCAACGTCGCATCGTCGCTGCTGTCGGATGGATGACCGCATGACCAATTCAGACGAGAAGACGCCCTCGCAAGGCGTCCAGGACAGGGGCCAGGACACGGGCCAGGATACGAAGAAAAACCCCGAGATCTGCCAGACCGTCACCATCTGCAACCAGCGCGGCCTGCACGCCCGGGCGGCGGCGAAGTTCGTGAAGCTGGTCGCCACCTTCGACTGCGAGGTCGAGGTGCGGCGGGGTGAGACCCAGGTGTCCGGCGAATCGATCATGGGCCTGATGATGCTGGCCGCCGGCCCCGGCACGTCGGTGGAGCTGTGCGCCTATGGCAATCAGGCCGAGGACGCCATCGCCGCCCTCGTCGATCTGATCACGCGCAAATTCGATGAAGACTGACGTTCCGGCCGCCGGCCAGGGACGGTCGCTGCGCGGGCTGGGCGTGTCGCCCGGCATCGCCATCGGCCCGGCCCATGTCGTGGAGAGCGGCGCCGTCCGCGTCCCCGAATACAGCCTGACCGCCGATCAGGCGGAGGCCGAGGTCGCGCGCTTCGCCGACGCCTGCGGCAAGGCCCGCCGGCAGATCCGCAAGCTGAAGACCAAGGCGCTGGTCCTGCCGGGCTCCGCGTCGGAGGAGATCGGCTTCCTGCTGGACGCCCACCTCGCGATGGTGACCAACTCCCGCCTGACGCGCGGCGTGGAGCGGCGCATCAGGGAGGAGCTGGTCAACGCCGAATCCGCCGTCCAGGCGGAAATCGCCACCATCGCCCAGACCTTCGCGAGCATGGAGGACGCCTACCTCGCCGGCCGCGTCGCCGACGTGCGGGAGGTCGGGCGGCGGCTGATCCGCAACCTGATGCGGCACGAGTACAAGGCCTTTTCCATGCTCAACCCCGGGACGGTGATCCTGGCGGAGGAGCTGACCCCCGCCGACACCGCCCTGCTGGACCCGCGCCGCGTCGCGGGCTTCGCCACCGTTCTGGGCGGGGCGGAGGGGCACACGGCCATCATGGCCCGCTCGCTGGGGCTGCCGGCCGTGCTGGGCGCGGCCGGGCTGCTAACCGGGCTGAAGAACGGCACCACCATCATCGTCGACGGCGTGCAGGGCCGCGTCATCATCGATCCCGAACCGGACGTGCTGGCGGACTACCAGGAACGCCGCGCCGAGCGGGAGCGGGAGCGGGAGCAGCTCAAGAGCCTGCGCAAGCTGCCGGCGGTCACCCGCGACGGCACGTCCATCACGCTCCAGGCCAACCTGGAGCTGCCGCGCGACCTCGACCACGCGCTGGACAACGGGGCACAGGGCATCGGCCTGCTGCGCACCGAGTTCCTGTTCATGAACCGCGACCACCTGCCGGACGAGGACGAGCAGTACACCGTCCTGCGCTCCATCGTGGAGGGCATGGGCGGGCGCACCGTCACCGCCCGCACCATGGATGTGGGCGGGGAAAAGCTGGCCGGCTGGATGGCCGGGAAATACGGCGAACCCGCCAACCCCGCGCTGGGCCTGCGCGCCGTGCGCCTGGGCCTGCGCGAACCAAAGCTTCTGGAAACGCAGCTCGCCGCCATGCTGCGCGCGGGCGCCCATGGGCCGCTGCGCATCCTTCTGCCGATGATCTGCTCGGTCAGCGAGGTGCAGCGCGTGCGCGAGATGATGGGCCAGGTCGCCCGCCGCCTGCGCCGCCGCGGCGTTCCCATCGCCGATCCGCTGCCGCCCATGGGCGTCATGGTGGAGGTGCCGGGGGCGGCCCTGTCCGCCGACGCGCTGGCCTACGCCGCCGATTTCTTCGCCATCGGCACCAACGACCTGACGCAGTACACGCTGGCCATCGACCGCGGCGACGAGCAGGTCGCCTCGCTCTACGACCCGCTGCACCCGGCCGTGCTGCGCCTGATCCAGTTCACCATCGAGGCCGCGCTGCGCGCCCGCATCCCGGTCTCCGTCTGCGGCGAGATCGCCGGCGACTCGCGCTATACCGCGCTGCTGCTGGGCCTGGGCGTGCGCGACCTGTCGATGGTCCCGCCCTCCATCCCCGTGGTGAAGCGGCGCATCCGCACGCTCGACCTGATGGAGGCAAGCCGCCGCGCCCGCGTCATCATGGACCAGAGCGACAGCGGGCGGATTGCAACGCTGCTGGACGATTTCAACGCGGTGGGGTGAGAACAGGCTGAAGCGTGGCAGTACTGACGGCGTCGGCCCTTCGGCACTGAAGGCGGCAGCGGTGCGGGAAATGTTCCATCAACGTTCCCACACCGCTGCCCCCCTGACCAAGCAAAAATCAAACGAGCGCGGCAGTTTTGACAAGTGGCCCGAATGTCGATTTCATTTTCAACAGCCCTTGGACAAGCCAAGCTCGCATCGCATCGGCTTGCGTCGTCGCATCGTCAATAGACGTGTTTGATCGGACCAATGAGATACGACACGCTCGCTTTTGATCCAGGCGCTCCCAATCGAGGCTTCCGATTCTTTCCTCAAGCTCCGTTTTTCGTGCGCATAGAGCGTCGAAAATAGCTTTGTTGCGCGTAGCATCGCCAACATCGATGTAGAGTTCCGCACGCAGCCGGTCACCACCAGCGAACGCACCATTGTAGGTGATTCCAGAAATCCCGCTGGAAAACGCGTACCAACTTTGCGGCTGAGCAAGTCGGGCGTTGGTAAAATTATGCTTCTCGCGCAACTCGTCGATAACCAATTGAAAAAATTGTTGATATCGCAATCGCTTTTCAGAAACCTCGCCGCTTCCGCTCGCTGTCACTTTTTTGGACCAGGCGTTGGGAAAGGCAACGAGTCGGAACTGGACAGCAGGCCTTGAGTCGTCGATGCGAACGGCTTCAAGGGCTACACCGAAAAATTCGATACGATCGTCTGTGTGGCGGTTGAGCCAGTCCAGTGCTTCTCGATGTTCCTCACGTACTTCTGGACTGATCCACACAATCACAGCTGCGTCGAGCCCCGCAGCATAAGTAAGCAACTGACCAAGATGGCGGTGGTCAGTCGCTTCCAATTGGTTTTCTATGATGACCGGGCGGTCGCGACCAGTGTCATTCGCCTGGATGTCGCAAGAGAAGTCACCGACCGCCTTTTCAGTCTGCACCAACTCAAGATCCAGGCCCAACGCTTGACCAAGAAGGCCGATATTTTTGGCCAACCATGGCGTGAAATCACCGGCTTCCTTTTCCCAAAGCTTTCGAGGATCCACTCGCTCAAGCTTACCGAGATGCAGTTCCATAATCCTCACCCAAGCCGCCGCACAACCGCACGCCTAACGGCACTTGGGACAATATCCAAACAACCATGAAAAGAAAGCGCGTCCTTCTCTACGCCCCCAGCACCCTCACCGGCTGGCCCGCGTGCCACGCCAGGATGTCCTCCAGCGCGTCGCGGTAGAAAACCTCGTAGTTCTCGCGGGTGACGTAGCCCAGGTGCGGGGTCAGCACCGTGTTGGGGGCGGTCAGCCAGGGGCTGTCGGCGGGCAGCGGTTCCACCGGGAACACGTCGATGCCGGCCCCGGCGATGCGGTGCTCGTGCAGGGCGGCCAGAAGCGCCGCCTCGTCCACCAGACCGGCGCGGGAGGTGTTGACGAAGAAGGCCGAGGGCTTCATCGCCGCCAGTTCCTCCGCGCCTACCACGCCGCGCGTGCGGTCGCTCAGCACCAGATGGACGCTGACGATGTCCGACGTGGCGAACAGGTCGCGCTTGTCCAGGCGGACGGTGCCGGCCGCCGCCGCGCGCTCGTCGGTCAGGTTGGGGCTCCAGGCGGCGACCTCCATGCCGAAGGCCTGCCCGACCCGCGCCACCTGCGTGCCGAGCTTGCCCAAGCCCACGAGGCCGAGCCGCTTGCCGGCCAGCCCTTGCGTCAGGCCGGTCTGCCAGCGGCCCTCGCGCAGGCACCGCTCCTCCAGCGGGATGCGCTTGACCAGAGCCAGAATCAGGCCCCAGGTCAGCTCCGCCGTCGGGGTGCCGACCATGCCCGTGCCGCAGACGGGGATGCCCCGCGCCTTGCAGGCGGCGAGGTCGATGGCGTTGTTGCGCATCCCCGTCGTCACCAGCAGGCCCAGGTTGGGCAGCCGCTCGATCAGCGCGGCGGGGAACGGCGTGCGTTCCCGCATGATGACCAGCACGCTGTAGGGCTCCAGCGTCGCCGCGACCTCCTCCGCCGGGATGGGGCGGTTGAACACGGTCAGCGCGCTGCCGTTCGGCAGCAGGTGCCAGTCCGCGAGGTCGCGGGCGACGTTCTGGTAATCGTCGAGGATGGCGATCTTCATCGGAGCCCGGAACCGATCACGTCGTGAAGTAGGGTGCCAGATTGCCGCGGATGCGCTCCACGACCGGGGCGACATCGGCGGGGACCTCGAACTTGCGGCCGGTGATGGTCTCGAAGGCCTCGATGTAGATGCGGGCAGCCTCCAGCACCACGTCGCCGGGGATTTCCGGGATCGGGTCCTTGTAGGGGTCGCAGCGCTGGGTCACCCAGCTGCGCACGAAGTCCTTGTCGAAGCTTTCCGGACGCTGGCCGGCCTCGTACCGCTCCGGGTAGCTGGCGGCGAACCAGTAGCGGCTGCTGTCCGGGGTGTGGATCTCGTCGGCCAGGATGATGTTGCCGGCCTCGTCGAAGCCGAACTCGTACTTGGTGTCGACCAGGATCAGGCCGCGCTCCGCCGCCATCTCCCGCCCGCGGGCGAAGAGCGCCAGCGCCTTGGCCGTCACCTCGTCCCACTGGGCCTGGGTCAGCAGGCCGCGCTCCGCGATCTGGGCGGCGGTCAGCTCCTCGTCATGGCCGGCGTCGAAGGCCTTGGTGGTCGGGGTGATGATGGTCTGCGGCAGCTTCTGGTTCTCCCGCAGCCCGTCGGGGAAGCTGTGGCCGTACATCTCGCGCCGGCCCTTCTTGTACATGGTCCACAGCGAGGTACCGGTGGTGCCGGCCAGATAGTCGCGCACGACCACTTCCACCGGCATGATGGTCAGGCGCTTGGCGACCACCACGTTGGGGTCCGGGTATTCGATGACGTGGTTGGGGCAGAGATCCTTCGTCGCCTCGAACCAATGGCGGGCGATCTGGGTCAGCACCTGCCCCTTGAAGGGAATGGCCGTCAGGATGATGTCGAAGGCCGACAGCCGGTCGGTGGCGATGATGACGCGCCGCCCGTCGGGAAGGTCGTAGTTTTCGCGCACCTTGCCCCGGTAATGGTTGGGCAGTTCGGGAATCGCGGCGTCCTTGACGACGTTCGACAGGTGCGGGGCAAGCTGGGCGGTGTCGACCATGGTTCCAAATCCGGCAAAAAGGGAGCCGCATGATAGCGCAATCGCCGCCCAGGGCCAGCGCGGTTATGATCCCATTTTCCGTAGAGGACCGTTGCGGAGGTTGAGGGGCACATGCTGAGGGATGGCGAGATCCACGTCTGGTACGCCGACCTGCGCGCGCTGGCCGGACGGCGGGAGGCGTTCCGCGCCCTGCTCTCCCCCGACGAGGCAGAGCGTGCCGCCCGCTACCGGACCGACCAGCTGCGCGAGCGCTGCGTGCTGCGGCGGGGGCTGCTGCGCCGGCTGCTCGGGCGGGCGACCGGGCGGGCGCCGGAGGCGCTGGCGTTCGAGTACGGGCCGGTCGGCAAGCCGTTCCTGCCCGATGGGCCGGCTTTCAACCTCGCCGACAGCAAGGACGACGTGCTGATCGCCATCGCGCAGGCCGAAGATGTGCCCCTGGATTTGGGGGTGGACATCGAAGGGACGCGGACCGTTTCGGACGCGGAGGGCATCGCCAGGCGCTTCTTCGCCCCCGCCGAATACGCCGCCTTCGCCGCCCTGCCGGAGGCGCAGCGCGAAGAAGCCTTCCTGAACGGCTGGACCCGGAAGGAGGCCTTCATCAAGGCGACCGGCGCCGGCCTGTCCATGCCCTTGAACCGCTTCGCCGTGGAGCTGGTCCCCAGCCGCCCGCCGCGCCTGCTGAGCGTCGACGCGTCCCTGGACGCCGGGACCGCCGCCGACTGGTCGCTGTTCGAACTGCGCCCGGCGCCGGACCGGGTCGGCGCCGTGGCGGTGCGCGGCACCGGCTGGCGCCTCATCCACCACACGGCGGAGGAGCTGGTCAGCTCCCCCTGATCACTCAGGCGCCGATCTCCCAGGCGATGCGCGCCGGCTCCTCACCCACAGCGCCGGAGCCGATGACGATCACGCCCCGTGGGGGAAGGACGATCGGCTGCCCTGGTTGCAGCACGCAAGGTTCCGCGCCGGGCACCTCCAGGCGGGTGCCGTTGCGGCTGAAATCCTCCAGCACGAATCCACCCTCCCGCCGGGACACCACCGCGTGCCGACGCGAGGCCGAGGCCATGTCCAGCACGACTTGGCACTGCGACGAGCGGCCGATGGCCAGCTCCGCGCCCTCGTCCGGGATCGCCCAGGTCCGGGCGCCTAAGGTCAGCACCAGCCGCGCGGAATCGGGCTTGGGGGCGGGCTGCGGGGCGGACAGATCGACCGTTTCGGCGGTCACCGACTCCTCCATCCGGGAGGCCGGGACCGCCGCTCCCGGCCGCGGCAGGCGGACCGAGCGTTGCTCGTCCGGGATGGCGGCGATCTTGGCGATCAGCCCCTCGGCCAGCGCCCGCGGGATGCCGGCGGCGCGCAGCCGGCGGCCCAGCCCGCGTCGCACGTCCTCCACGCTGACACCGGGGGCGGCCAGCTCGGCGGCCGACCCGATGTGTTCGAACTCGCCGGCGACCTGCCGGATCAGCACGCTGATCTTGTGCCGCCCGAAGTCGCTGGTGGCGAGGTCCAGAAGAAAGCCGATGCGCTGCGCCGGCATGGGCAGCCGCGCCGTCAGGCGCTGCACCGCCCCGTCGAACGGCACGTCCCGGCCGTTCATGCCCCAGACCATCTTGGCGCGGCGGGTCAGCGCCTCCGCCATGCCGGGGCCGCCCAGATACCCGTCGAAGCTGACGAGCCGGTCGACGATGGCCTGGAACGCCTTGGCCTCCGCCATGTCGGTGGTGCGAGCCAGCGGCGTCAGCCCGGCGAGGCCCCCCTGGATGCGGTGCAGCAGCGCGCCCCTGGTCTCATGGAAGCCGCCGCCGCCCAGCGCGTTGGACAGGGCAAGCAATTCATCGGTGTAGGGCAGCCGATCGTCCAGGTCACCGTGCACCACCGCCAGCAGGCTTTGCAGGGCGGAGCCGAGGTCCGGCGCGTAGCCGATCAGCGCCCGCACCGGCTCCCGCCCATCCACCGTCTCGGTCAGGAATTCATCGATGATGCGGGTGTTCTCCGCGTCGCCTTCCTCGTGGAAGCGCAGGATCGCCGCGACCTTGGCGTTCCAGGCGCGGCAGGGTTCCAGCACCGCGCCGAAGGCGTGGGTGACCAGACGGTCGTGTTCCTCCGGCGGGCGGTCGGCCGTCGCCGCCAGCAGCCCCGCCAACCCGCCCCGCGTGAGCGCCTGATCGACCGGGGCCAGCGCGTCAGCGCCCTGCGCCAGGTCCTTCAGCGCGGTGAACAGGCGCAGCAGCTGGTCCTGCCGGTCGAACGGCTTGACGTCGAGCAGCGGTGCCTGGAGCGTGGCGAGCCGGCTGAGCGCCGGGTTGAACAGCAGAGCCTCGCGTTCGAAATAGCGGAGCGGAAAATAGCGGTGAAGCTGTTCGGCGGGGATGACCAGCTGATCGTCCCAATAGCCGCGCAGCAGCCGCAGCAGCGTCATCCGGCTGGGGAAGGAAAACACCTGAAGCACGTCGGTGCAGGGCGGTCCGGCGTCGTCGATGTGCGAGATGGTGGTGCTCTTGCCGCCACCGGACGAGGCCTTTTCAAAGACGACCTGTTCGCCGCCGGCCTGATTGACTTTCACGATGCGGACAACTGGAAATTTCGCAAGGCGAAGCAAATATCCCGCGCGTTCCCGCGCCGTTGCCTCGTCTTCGAAGACGCCATCGATGTTGGGCTTGCCGCCCTGCTCGACGACAACTTCGAATCGAACATCCCGGCGCCGTGACATCATGGCTTTTGCCTCTCCACCCCTGCCGCGCGGGTTCCCGATCCTTCGATATGCCCGATCCTTCGATATGGTAGGGTAGCCCAGCGGATTTCGCAGCAGAATTCCATCCGCCACGTCCCCCGCATTCGGCCGACCATCCCCCGAATGGCGCGGGCGCCAGCCGCCGGCTTGCGCTAGCATCTCCTCCTCATCGCCGATCTCCTGATTCCGACGGGCGGACCCATGCGGCTGCTGACCATTCCCGTGCTGTTCCTGCTGGCCTGGGTGACGACCGTTGCTGCCGGCGCAGCCCCCCTGGAACTCCCCGCCGGGCCGGACGACCGCGCGGCGATCGCCCGCAGCGGCTTCCGGCCGGAGGAGGTCGGCTACGTCCTCTTCGACCTGGAGAGCGGGGCGACCATCGCCGCCCGGCAGGCGGGCAAGCCCTTCGCCCCCGCTTCCGTCGCCAAGCTGCCGACGATGGCCGCGGCGCTGGCCGTGCTGGGGCCGGAGCACCGCTTCGACACGACCGTGCACGCCACCGGCGCTTTGCGCGACGGGGTGCTGGAAGGCGACCTGATCCTGAAGGGTGGCGGCGACCCGTCGCTGGCGACCGAGGGGCTGATGGAATTGGCGGCGGAGCTGCGCGCGGCGGGCATCGCGCGGGTGTCCGGCCGCTTCCTGTATGACGGCACGGCCCTGCCCGAATTGCCGGAGATCGATTCCGGCCAGCCCTGGACGGCGGGCTACAACACGGGGATCGGTGCGCTGTCGGTGAATTTCAACCGGTTTCAGCTGTCTTGGACGCGCAGCCCCAGCCAGCCGCTGAAGGTCACCGCATGGTCGGTGTCGGATGCCGGGCGCGTGCCGCTGGACTGCGTGGCGGTGGATGTGGCGGAGGGCGAAACGGCCCCCTTCACGCCCGTCTCCGCCCCGGAGGGCGAGCGCTGGCGCCTCGCGCCAAAGACCGGGACCGGGGGAAGCGTCTGGCTGCCGGTCACCCGCCCCGGCCTTGCCGCGGCCCATGTCTTCCGCCGTGTCGCCGCGGACGCCGGCATCGCCCTGCCCACTCCCGCCGCCGGGACGATCCCCTGGAACGCGACGCTCGTCGCCCTGCACCGGAGCGAGCCGCTGGCCGTCCTGGCGCGCCAGGTGCTGCGCTATTCCAACAACCTGTCGGCGGAGCTGATCGGGCTGGCCGCCGCCCGCCGGCTGGACCCCACGGTGACGACCCTGCCCCGGTCGGCGGCGGTGCTGACCGCCGCGAGCGTCGCCGCAACCACCACCGTGGCCCCCGGCACGGACTGGTCGGGCCTCCGCCTTGCCAATCATTCGGGGCTCAGCACCGCTTCCCGGATCACGCCCGCGCAGATGGCCGCCCTGCTGCGCGGCGCCGGCCCCGCCGTGTGGGCGCTGCTGCCCGGCGAGGACGAGGGCAAGGCGCTGCCCACGGGCGTGCACGCCAAGTCCGGGACGCTGGCCTACGCCAAGGCGCTGGCCGGCACCCTGACCACCACCGGCGGCCGACGCCTGGGCTTCGCCTTCTTCGTCGGCGACGAGGCGCAGCGCCGCGCCATGGACGCCGCCATGGATCGCCGCATCGCCGAGATCCCACCGGAGGCGCGCGCCTGGCTCGCCCGAGCCCGCAGCTTGCAGTCTGACCTTCTGGCCCTTTGGATTGCACAATTGTGAAATCGCACCGGCGGCCCCGCCAGGGCGATTCAGAGAAGGTGGATGAATTTCGGGTGACGCGAGTCGTCAGTTGATTCACAAGGCTATCGGCAGGGACCGAGCCGGAGAGTCGGAGCGATGA
>NZ_JBPXMQ020000064.1:0-25813 GCF_053470405.2 Azospirillum mesophilum | reverse complement strand
CTGCCCGAGGTCGAGGTCGTCGACCGCAACAACTACGAGCAGGCCCTCGCCTCCGCCGCGACCAGCACGGAGATGATGACCTCCCTGCTGCTCGACGGGAAGGCCATCGGCTGATGCCGCGGGCGCTGGTTCTCGGGGTCAACGGCCAGGACGGCAGCTTCCTGGCCGAATCCCTGCTGCGCCGGGGCTACGCCGTGGTCGGGGCCGCCCGGGACGAGGCCAGCCGCCACGTTCCGGCCGCCCCCGGCTTCACCTACGCGCGCGCGGACCTTCAGGACGCGGCGGGTCTCGCCGGCCTGCTGGAGGAGACCGCCCCCGACGTCGTCTTCCACGTCGCCGCGGTGCATGGCTCGGCCGGCTTCGCCTACGAGCCGGTGTGGGGGGCGATGGCCGCGGTGAACACGGTGTCCCTGCACACCGTGCTGGAACACGCCCGCACCCGCAATCCGGCGCTGCGGGTGGTCTACGCCAACTCGGCCAAGATCTTCCCCGGCCCGCTGGTGGGCCGCATCGACGAGACGACGCCGTACCGGGCGACCTGCCTGTACAGCATCGGCAAGATCGCCAGCCTGGAGCTGATCCGGCACTACCGGACGCGGCACGGGATCGCCGCGGGCAACCTGTTCCTGTTCAACCATGAATCCCGGCGCCGGCCGGCCACCTACTTCCTGCCGCGCATCGCCGAGGGGCTGGACCGCGCGCTCGCCGATCCGTCCTTCCGGATGGAGGTCGAGACGCTGGACTTCCACGGCGACTGGAGCTGTGCGGCGGAGCTGATGGACATCACCGTGGACATCGCGGAGAAGGCGCCCGACACCGACTTCGTGATGGCCAGCGGGACCACGCGCACCGGACGGGAGGTGGTGGAGAGCGTTTTCGCCCATCACGGGCTGGACTGGACGCGCCACATCGGCGTCCGCCAGCCGTCGCGCGACCCCGGTCCGGCCTTCACCGTGGCGCTCGACCGGCTGGAGGCGAAGGTCGGCCGCCGGCCGCAGTCGTCCCTCATCGACATCGTCGACCGGCTTCGCCCGTCTTCCGCGCGCTGACGGCCGACGGCCGGACGCGCGCGGCGCGGCGCGGCGATAGGAGCTTACAGTGACACGCATCTTGCTCGGCCAGCTCGGCGCCAACGGCGACTGCCTGTACACGACCATTCTCGCCCGCCAGATCCGTCACGATTTTCCCGACGCCCACATCACCTGGGCGATCTCGTCCCAATGCGCCCCGGTCCTGGTCAACAACCCCCACATCGACGAGGTCTGGGAGATCCCGGTCGCGGACTGGAGCCAGCAGGAGCTGGCCTGGCGCATCTTCGAGCGCGAGGCGACCCGCCGCCTGCTGCGCCGCGAGTTCGACCATGCCGTCCTGTCGCAGATCTGGCCCAACAACTTCCAGAACTTCGACGGCACGATCCGGCCGAGCATCCTGCGCGCCTACGGCCGGCCGATCACCGTGCCGATCGAGAACGTCATCGTCCTGACCGCGGACGAGGAGCAGCGCGTCGAGGATTTCGTCCGGCGGACCGGTCTGGCGGGCCACGAGCACCGCATCCTCTTCGAATGCTCGCCCAAGAGCGGCCAGTCCTTCGTCACGCCCGACCTCGCCCAGGAGGTCGCCGAACGGGTCTACGCCCGCCTGCCCTCGGCCAGCTTCGTCTTCTCCACGCATCTGCCGATGACCATGCGGGACGCGCGGTCGCACCACGGCGGCGCGCTGTCGCTGCGGGAAAGCGCGGCGCTGACCCGCCACTGCACCCTGTTCGTCGGCGCCGGCAGCGGCGGCACCGTGGCGGCGACCTCCACCGCCGCCCGCACCCTGCCGAACATCCAGCTGCTGTCCAAGTCCCGCTCGGTGTTCGGCTGCTTCTCGCACGACTTCGACTATTGGGGCATCCCCAGCGGTCACATGCTGGACATGACCGACGAGGATCCCGACCACATCGCCCGCTGCATCGTCACCGCCTGCCTGGAGGGGATCGGCGTCGCGCGGACCGCCTTCGGAGAGACCATCCCGGTCCATTTCGACTATTACGTCGAACTGATCGAGATGTGCCTGATCCAGAAGCACCGCTACCTGGACGCCGCGCAATCGCTGCTGACCACGGTTGACCGCTACGGCTGGCACCCCCGCCTGATCGGCTTCGCCCGGGACCGCCTCCTGCCGCTGCTGTCGCACGACCCCGGCTGGATCTTCCCGCACCGCCGCCGCCTCGCCGAGACGCTCGGCGACCGGCTTTCCGAAGCGCAACTTTCCACGGCGATCGGCCAGGGATCATGATACAGGCGCTGCTCCAATACCGCCGCTACATCGTCGGCAACAGTCTGAACGACCTGAAGAACCGGTACGCGGGGACCAAGCTGGGCTTCCTGTGGAACGTGATCCATCCCTTCACCATGGTCGCGGTGATGAGCCTGGTCTTCTCGGGCATCATGCCGGTGCGGGTGAAGGGGAACTATTCCACCGAATTCAGCATGGCGCTCTACCTGACCTCGGGCCTGATCCCCTGGCTGTTCTTCACGGAATCGGTGGGCCGCGGCAGCACCGCGCTGCTGGAGAGCGCGCATTTCCTGAAGAAGCTGCCGATCCCCGAGGAGGTCTTCGTCGCCAAGGCGGCCTTCACCTCGCTCCTGTCCTTCCTGATCCTGCTGCTGATCCTCTTCACCTTCTCGATCGTGATGGGGCATCTGCCGGACCTGTCCTGGCTGGGGCTGGTCCCGGTCACGGCGCTGCTGCTGGTCATGGTCTACGGGATCGGGCTGTTCCTGGCCTGCCTGAACCTGTTCTTCCGGGACCTGGGGCAGATCGTGCCGGTGGTGCTGCAGGTGCTGATGTGGCTCGCCCCCATCCTCTACACCGAGGAGGCGGCGCCGAAGCTGCTGCGCGTGGTCTCCGTGGTCAACCCGTTCGCCCCGTTCCTGAGCGGCTTCCGGTCGATCCTGCTCTACTACACCCTGCCGGATGCCGAACTGTGGGGCATCATGGCGGCCTGGACCGTGGGCGCGGTGGCGCTCGGGGTGGTGACGATCCGCCGTGTCCGCAACGATCTGAGGGATGTGCTGTGACGTCGTCTTCGGCCATCGAGGTCGCCGGCCTCGGCAAGAACTTCAAGATCTACGACAGCGCCGGCGCCCGGATCGCCAGCTGGCTGTGGGGCGACCGCCCCGGCCGGCACAAGGACAACTGGGTCCTGCGCGGCATCGACTTCACCATCCACCGCGGGGAGTGCGTCGGCATCATCGGCCGCAACGGCTCCGGCAAGAGCACGCTGCTGAAGCTGATCACCGGCACGCTGCACCCGACGGAAGGCTCCATCCGGGTCAACGGCCGGGTGCTGGCCCTGCTGGAACTCGGCACCGGCTTCAACGTCGAGCTGACCGGCCGCCAGAACGTCGAGCTGAGCGCCGAACTGCACGGCTTCGATCCCGGCTACGCCAAGCGCCGGATGGACGACATCGAGCAGTTCGCGGACATCGGCGCCTTCTTCGACCGCCCGGTGAAGACCTACTCCTCGGGCATGTTCGTCCGCCTGGCCTTCTCGATCTTCCTGTTCATGGAGCCGGACATCCTGATCGTCGACGAGGCGCTCAGCGTCGGCGACCTGTTCTTCCAGCAGAAGTGCTTCGAGGCGATCCAGCGGATCAAGGCGCGCGGCACGACGCTGCTGTTCGTCTCGCACGACATGTCGGCCGTCCGCAACATCTGCGACCGCGCGGTCCTGCTCAACGGCGGCCGGGCCACCTTCGTCGGCGACCCGGACGAAGCGGTCATGCACTACTACCAGGCCAACACCACCCCCTCCGCCGCGGCGGGCGCCCCGTCCGCCGGACCGGAGGCCACCGCGGAGCGCGGGAGCGGGCCGGGGGCGGCGGACTCGCTGATCGACACGATCCACAAGCAGTCGATCCTGACCCGGCAGGTCCGGCTGGGGAGCGGCGGGCTGGAGATCACCGGGGCGCGCTGCTGCACCGACGCCGGCGAGGACGTGCTGGAGGTCCGCTCGACCCAGTCCCTGAACCTCTGGCTGGCCCTGCGCGCCAACGAGCGCGTCGTGGAGCCGAACGTCGGGGTGGAGATCTACGACCGCTTCAGCCAGCTCGTCTACGGCATCAGCCTGCGCAACCTCGGCCACACGCTGGATCCGATGGAGCCCGGCCAGACGCTGGTGATCCATTTCCGGCTGCGCTTCTCGCTGATGCCCGGGGAATATTCGCTGTCGCTGGCGACGGCGGAACAGCACGGGACCGACGACCAGAACGCCGGCCGCTTCCTCGACCGGCACGACAAGCTCGGCCCGATCCTGGTCTTCTGGGACGAGCCGATGCTGAAGTTCTACGGGCTGGCGGACCTGCACACGGAGTTCGACGTGTTCGAGCCGACCACCATCGACGCCGGCCGCCCCGCCACCGCCGAAGTCATCGACGCGCAGTGAGGAACCCCATGGAACATGCGCCCAGGAACGAGACGGGTTTGCAGGGCGCCGCGGATGGCGGGCCGCTGTGCGACGTGCACGGGTGGGACGCTCCCTTTCCGCTGCGCCTGACGCTGGACGGCACCGGGGTCGAGGCGCTGCGCCGGATCTGCGACGAGGAAATCGTCCTGATCGACGAGGACATCGCGCGGGACGCGATCCCCTTCCCGTCCCGCATTCCCCGCGAACGGCCGCGCTTCACCCTGTCGGTCACCCGCCTGTCCGGCCTGGCGGCGGACCGGCCGCGGCCCCAGCCGCGCCGCCGTCCCCCGGTGCCGGCCGTCGCCTGGCCCTGGTGGCGCCGGCTGCCGCTGCTGCGCTCCCTGATCGACCCGGCGCCGGCCCCCGGCATGGCGGCGGGCAAGCTCGCCGAACTGGTCCGCGCCGAGCTGGTCCGCGGGGCGGCGGGCGGCAAGCCGGTCCGCATCGTCGGGCTGGGCGAGGAGGCCGAGGCGCTGCGATCGGCGCTGGAGGCGCTCGGCGTCGAGGCGACCCGCCTCGACCCCGGCTACGGCGCCGACGCGACCTGGATCGCGGAGGGCTTCCTGCGGCGGCCGCGGCCCGGCTCCTTCCTCGACTGGTTCCGCTTGGCGGTGCCGGACGGGCTGCGGGCGACCGGCCTGATCGTGATCCTGGACGAGACGGCGGTGGCCGGCACGCTGGCCGTGATGGCCGGCCTGGGGGACGCCGTCCCCGGCATCGTCCTGCCGCTGTCCGCGGCGGAAGGCCGGCCGGACGTCGGCCCCTTCGGCGCCGGCTTCGGCCTGATCGCGCCGGCCGCCCCGCGCCACGCCCCCTTCCCGATCCGGGCGACGGAATGGCCGAAGATCTCCCTGGTCACGGTCAGCTACAACCAGGCGGACTTCCTGGAGGCCTGCCTCGATTCCGTGCTCGGCCAGGGCTATCCGAACCTTG
This sequence comes from Azospirillum mesophilum, assembly GCF_053470405.2. NCBI lineage: Bacteria > Pseudomonadati > Pseudomonadota > Alphaproteobacteria > Rhodospirillales > Azospirillaceae > Azospirillum > Azospirillum mesophilum. Next base: position 20,427 of record NZ_JBPXMQ020000064.1, on the reverse strand, counting down.
AGTATGTGGTGATCGACGGCGGCTCGACCGACGGGTCCGTCGACATCCTGGAGCGTTACCGGCCGCACCTGTCGACGCTGGTGATCGAGCCGGACGAGGGCCAGTCCGACGCCCTCAACAAGGGCTTCGGCCGGACGACCGGCGACATCCTGAACTGGCTGTGCAGCGACGATCTGGTGGAGCCGGGCTCCTTCGCCCGGATCGCCGAGACCTTCCTCGAACACGCCCCGGATCTGGTCGTCGGCGGCTGCGTGCGCATCGGCGAGACCCGCGCGGAGGAGCTGTACCGGCACCACTGCGCCCTGCCCTTCGGCGGCCCCACGCCGCTGAGCGGCCTCGACCTCATGAAGTTCACGCAGTCCTGGCACACGGGCAACTACTTCTTCCAGCCGGAGGTCTTCTTCTCGCGGCGGATCTGGGAACTGTCCGGCGGGCTGCTGAAGCGGCACCTGTTCTACGCCATGGACTACGAGATGTGGCTGCGCATGGGGCTGGCCGGGGCGACCGCCTACCACATTCCCGACATGCTGGCCTGCAGCCGCGTCCATGCGTCACAGAAGACGCAGGCGGACAAGTTGTATATGCACCAGCTCAGGCAGATCATGGAGGAGTTCCGGGACATGGCGGTGCAGGTGGCGGTGCAGGTGCAGGCCGCGCCCGGTCCGGCTCCGGCGGCCGTCCTCTCCGGCGCGCAGCCGCAGAACAGCCCGACCTGATCCGACCACCCGCGAAACCCGATCGACGGCCCTGATCAACGGCCCTGATCGACGGCCCTGATCAACGGCCCTGATCAACGGCAGAACAAAGGAAGCGAACGTGCCGAGGCTCATGAGTATCAAGTCCGAATTGAAGGCCATGGTCCGGGAATTCTGGGGCCTGTCCAATCGGACGCGGCACATTGACGACACCATCCTGCGCCTGGATGAGGCCATCCAGCGCATCGACCGGAACGCCGGGACGCTGGAGGAGCGGGTCGCCGCGAACCTCGCCTCGGTGCTCGCCGGCCATGCCGCGCAGGTCGAGCAGGTCGAGCGGGGCCTGGCGTCGCGGCTGGACGCCATCAACACCTACGCCGCCCAGGCCGCGGGCTATGGGGCGATGGTCCATCACCACACGCTGAACCTGCTGGAAGCCTCCCTGCTGCTCAACGGCCGGATGGCCAGCCGGGCGCTGCCGTACCGCAAGCGCATCCGCAACCTGTCCGAGGTCGAGTTCAAGGTCTTCTCCCAGTGGGGCGAGGACGGCATCATCGACTGGCTGGCGGCCCACGTGCCGGTGCCCAACACCCGCTTCGTCGAGTTCGGCGTCGAGAATTTCCGCGAGGCCAACTGCCGCTTCCTTCTGATGAACCGCAACTGGCGCGGTCTGGTGATGGACGGCAGCGAGGAGCACATGCGCGCCCTGCAGGCCGAACGGCTGTACTGGATGCACTCCCTCTCCGCGGTGCCCGCCTTCATCACGGCGGAGAACATCAACGACCTGCTGGAGCAGAACGGCTTCTCCGGGCCGCTCGGCATCCTGTCGGTCGACATCGACGGCAACGACTACTGGGTCTGGAAGAACGTGACGGCCGCCGACCCGGCGATCGTCATCTGCGAGTACAACCCCATCCTGGGCGACACGCGCCCGGTCGTGGTGCCCTACGAGCCCGCCTTCACCCGCTTCGCCGCCCACCACAGCGGCCTGTATTTCGGCGCCTCGATCATGGCGCTGCGCCATCTGGCGGAACAGCGGGGGTACGAGTTCCTCGGCACGAACTCCAGCGGCATCAACGCCTTCTTCGTCCGCCGCGACCTGGCCGACTCCGTGCTGCCCTACCTGGAGGAGATCAAGGCCTTCCCGTCGCGCCACCGCGACAGCCGGGACACCGAAGGGAAGCTGAGCTACGCGACGGGCGTGGAGCGCTTCGCGCTGATCAGCGACATGCCGGTGATCGACGTCGCCACGGGCGAGACGCTGGCCCTGAAGGACATCGAGAAGCCCTACTCCGACGCCTGGCTTGCCGAGATGACCTGATGCCGCAGCCGGCGCGGCGCGTTGACGCTGTGCCGGCATCGCATCATGATGCGCGCCTGTCCCCGGCGGTCTGTCCCCGGCGGGCCGGCGTGCGTTGCGGCGGAAGACGGCCGGCGTCGGTCGCGGGCCTTCGCATTCCGGCGCGAGCGCGTCCGTCAACGGTTTCGGCCTCCCGAGGCTCGCCCTCCAGGCTCAGTTTCTCCAATCAAGGTTCCGGTCCCCATGAGTGTCACCAGCCGCCTGCTCTCGATGACCCCGATCATCGGGGCGAAGTTCCAGCGTCTCATCGGGGAGATCTCCGCGATCAGGACGGAGCTGGCCGAGCTGCGCGGCCGGAGCGACGGGCTGGCCGGCGCGGTCGAGCCGCTGAAGGAGGCCGTGTCCTCCGTTGCGGCGACACAGGCCGCCATCGGGGCGAGCATCCAGGAGAATGCCGGGCGCATCGACGCCCGGATCGGAATGCTCGCGCACCAGCTCGCCGAGGAGATGGAGCGGATGGCCGCCGGCTACGACGCCAACACGGCCCGCGTCGCCCAGCAGGAGTCGGAGGTGGCGGCGCTGCGCGCCGAGTTCGAGAAGCTTCGCGCGACGATGATGCTCGCCCTGTCCGGCGGCGCGTTGCCGGCCGCTGCGTCGGCCGGGGCGGCCGAGGTGACCGACGCGGGCAACGGCCCCGACTCCGTGTTCGAGGAGCTGACCCGGCAATGGAACGCGCTCTCTGACGCGGCCGACGGGCAGCGCACGCTCTACGCCCATGTCGCCAAGCAGTACAGCATGGTCGTCCGTGAGCGGGATGCCCTGCGTCAGCGCGCGAACACGCTGTCGGGCACGCTCCAGCAGGTCCGCCGCGAAGCGTCCGACCGCGTCGCCCTGGCCAGCGTGAACGCCCACCTGAGCGCGGCCTTCCCGGAGCGGATCCTCGCGGCCGACGGCGTCCTGCCCGTCACGGTTGTGGACGTCGGCGCGCAGATGCTGTCGTCGGAGGACCATGTCTACGCCCGCCTGCTCGCCGACGGCCGGTGCACCGTCATCGGGTTCGAACCGCTGAAGGACGCGGCCGACAAGCGCACCGACGCCGAGCCGGGCGTCCAGATGCTCAACCACTTCATCGGCAAGGGCGGCCCCGCCTCGTTCCAGGTGGCGCAGTTCGACCCGGCGTCCTCCCTGCTTGAGGCGAACCTGCCCTATCTCGGCCAGTTCTATGCCCTGGCGGACATGTGCCGCCCGGTGGAGCGGCAGACGGTCGAGACGACGCGCCTGGACGACATTGCCGAGGTCGGGGCCTGCGACTATCTCAAGATCGATGTCCAGGGCGGCGAACTGGATGTGCTCCTGGGCGCGGAACGGCTTCTGGACCGGATCCTCTTCGTCCACAGCGAGGTGGAGTTCGAGCCGGTTTACAAGGACCAGCCGCTGTTCCCGGACATCCACCGCTTCCTGCGCGACCGCGGGTTCGAATTGCTGGACCTGACCAAGTTCGGCCACTCCGGCTACGCGGCGCTTCCCGGCCAGCAGAGCCGCTCCAAGCTTCTGTGGGCGGACGCCATCTATGTGAAGACCACCGACCGGCTGGCGGCGCAGGGGGGCGGGGCGTTGCTGAAGGCCGCCTACATCGCCCACACCAACTACGGCATGTACGACTTCGCCGCGCACCTGATCGCGCGCCACGACCGGGACGCCGGGACGGATCTGCTGCAGGACTACACGGCGGTCGTCGACGGCTGAGGCGGGCCGGCTGAAACGGATCAGCTGAAACGGATCGGGAGCCCGCCCTCCGGCCTCATTCATGGTCGGGACGGGGACGCGGCGCCCCCCTTCCGTTCACTCCAGGCCGTTCCCTTCAGGCCGTTCCCTTCAGGCCGGAGGCCGCGCGCAGCAGATGGATCAGGCGCGGCGCGATGCCGGACAGGGAATAGGACCGTTCCACCTTGGCCCGCCCCGCGGCGCCCAGGCGCCGGCGCAGATCCGGGTCGGCGGCGAGCCGGCGCAGCGCGTCCATCCAGTCCTGCCGGCTTTCCGCCAGGAAGCCGTTGACCCCGTGCTCGACGATGTCGCGGTTGACGCCCACGGGGGACGCCACCACCGGCTTTCCGCAGGCCATGTACTGGATCAGCTTGTAGCCGCACTTGCCGCGCTCCCAGGGCGTGTCGTCCAGCGGCATGATCCCGATGTCGAACGCGGCGATGTGGCGGGTTTCGGTGTCCTCGCGCCAGGGATGCCGGTCGCACGCCACGCCGCCGAGCGCGCCGGGGGTGGCGCCCACCAGACAGATCCGGGCGTCCTTGCCCTCCACCATCCGGCGCAGCGGATCGGCGATCAGGCTCAGGTAATGGTCGGTGATCGGCGAGCCGATCCAGCCGATCACCGGCGGCGCGCCATCCCGCTCCGCCCCATCCCGCTCCGCTCCGTCCGGTGACGGAGAGGCGGTGTAGCGGTTGAGGTCCACCACCGTGGGCAGGATCTCGATGGACCGGGCTCCGGCCGACTCCGCGCGCCCGGCCAGATAGGCGTTGCCCACGGTCACCAGGGCGGCCCGGCTCATCACCCGGTCCAGCTTGCGGCCGAGGAGCCGGCGCACCAGGGGCCAGCGGCTGCGGTCGTAGTGGTGGAACCAGGCGTCGTCGAAATCGACGATGTAGGGCGGGGCCGACTCCAGGAACCAGCGCTCGGCCCCGTAGGGCAGCCAGGGAAGCAGTTCCTTCTCGATCCACATCAGGTCGAAATGCCGGGCCTCCATGATCCGGACGATTCGCCTGGCGTAGGCCGTGGCGATGCAATGCAGCGGGCGCGGCCGGCCGTTGTAGAGCGCCTCCAGATAGGAATCGGGGAGCAGCGGGGCCACGGAAACCGACATGCCCGCCTCGGCCAGGGCCGGCAGGAACTGGTAATGCCGGAGACGGCTACTGGGGCCCCGGGGGCTGTAGCGGGAAAGCAGCAGGATACGCATGGCCGCGGCGATGTTTCTTCCGACAATGGCATGGCGGCTGCGGTGCTGCAAACCAGGAACGGCGGATCGGGTGCGGCGTTCCCGGTTGACGATCGCCCGGGGGCCGCACGGCGGATCGCCGTTCTTGGAACGCTCAGAGCGCGACGCGGAACCGAATTCGCCCCATCTTCCTCAAAGACGCCCGACAAATCCACACGCGCATGCTGCCGGGACGACGAATTGCGAGAATCACCGCCCTTCCACGTGCAGCGGCACCCCGCCTCTATTACCGAAATGTAACGGTGACGGTCGTCCTGGATTATCGGTCTACAGCATTATCCCTAAGCGTCGACCGCCCATAGGTGGTTATCACATCGGCTGATTCCATTCGCCCCTTGCAAATTGGGGCTACCGATGGTATCGAGCCAAAGGCATGCCTTAAGGCACAAAGTTTTAGACACTTTGGCGGGGGTTCAAACAATATGACGACTTCGACCACGATTACCGGTGGCGTTACCAACGCGACCGTCGCGTCCACCCTGGCTGGCGCGGTGCTGAAGAACACCTCCCTGGTTGCGGCGACCAAGGACACCACGGCCCTTCTGTTCGACGAAACCAACCTGCCGGCGACGAAGCAGCTGAACCTGATCGCCGAAAGCAACAAGGCGGTCGTCCTGAACACCGCCGCCGCCGCGACCGTCTTCGGTGGCGCGGGCGACAACAACGTCCTCGTCGCGAACGACGCCGCCGGCACCGTTCTGCAGGCCGGCACCGGCAAGGGCCAGACCCTGGTCGGCGGCGCGGGTGGCCAGCTCCTCGGCACGGGCACCGTCGCCGGCGGTTCCGCCACCATCCTCGGCGGCACGGGCGCCGACACCGTCGTGGCCGCGGCCGGCAACAACGTGCTGACCGCCGGTGCGGGCAACAACGTCATCCTCTCCGCGGGCGGCAACAACCAGATCTTCGCGGCCGGCAACGACACCGTCTACGCGGCTGGCGGCAACGCCACCATCGGCGCCGGTACGGGCAACTCGCAGATCCTGATCACCCAGGGCAACAACCTGATCGCCGGTGGCCAGGGCAACGTCACGGTCGCCGCGGCGGCCGGCAACAACACCGTGTTCGGCGGCTCGGGCAACGCCCTGATCGCCGGTGGCGCGGGCAACGACCTGCTGGTCGGCAACACCAGCAAGACCGGCACCGCGGTGCTCGGCGGCTTCGCCGGCAACGACACCCTGGTCGGCGGCGTCGGCAACGACACGCTGTTCGGCGGTGAAGGCAACGACATCTTCGTGTTCAGCACCGTCTTCGGCGGCGGCAAGCACGTCATCGGCGACTTCAAGGCCGGCACCGACCTCATCGCGGTCCAGGGCTACGGCCTCACCGCCGCCCAGGTCGCGTCGAAGGTCACGGTGTCGGGCGGCAGCTCGGTCCTGTCGCTGTCGGACGGCACGCAGATCACGATCGCCGGCGTCACCAACCTGACCGCCAGCAACTTCGCCGTCTAATAATACCCCTGCAAAAAAGCCTACGGACCTGCCGAGCCATCGGCAGGTCCATTTTTATGCCGTTTTCCCATCGCCCTTTTCCCCACGGACGCCCCATCATGGACCGGCCCCTTTTCCGGGTTGTCCGACTGCGGGCCGCTTCAGGCGCAGCCGTGCCCTACCATTCCGGCTGATCGGCCAACGACCGTTCCCGTGAGGGGTCCTCGCACCTATGCCTTCCGCAAGACCGAACCACGATCTGCAGCGTCTGGACGGTCTTCTCGCCGACGGCCGCATCGCCGAGGCGGAAGCGGTGGCTCGCGCCCTGCTGCGCGATGAGGACAGCCACGTCCATGGGGCGGCCGGGCTTGCCCGTTGCGCCCTGGCGCGGGGCGATCTCGCCGAAGCGCTGCGCTGGGCCGAACGCAGCGCCCGCTTCGCGCCGAAGGACGTCGCGCTGAAGGCTTTCCAGGCCGCCCTGCTGATCGCGGCGGACCGGCCCGCCGAGGTGCCGCCCCTCCTGGCCGACCTTGCCGAGCGGGCGGCCACCCCCACCGCGGGCATCGCCCTGGGCCAAGCCCTGGCGCGGCTCGGCGCGATGGACCGCCTGATTCCCCTGCTCACCCGTCTGCTGCACCGCTTTCCGGTGGGCGTCGCTCCCCTGCTGGCCGACCTTGCCGACCACACGGTCCTGTCCGGCGGCGCCGTCGGCTGGGCGGCGTCCGACCTCGGCCTGCGGATCGTCGGCGCGTTGCGCCTGAACGGTGCCGACCTGGAGAACGCCGACCTGGACAACGCCGCCCTGGACAACGCCAACCGGGGCGGCGTCCTGCGAATCGCCTCCCGGCAGGGCGTGCTCCTGTCCATCGACCGGCCGTCCTTCGAGCGGCGGTTCGGCCGTCCGGACGCCGGCACGGGCCTTGTCCGCTTCACGATTCCGCTGGAGTCGTCGGCGGAGGGCGAGCCGCTGGCCATCACCCTGGACGGCGTGGAGCTTCTCGGCGCGCCGCTGCGCCCGCTGCGCCACGCCGCCGTCGAGGGGAGCGCCGTTCTGGACGGGCCGTCGCGCCTGACCGGCTGGGCCTGGTGTCCCGGCGATCCGCCGCAGCGGGTGGCGGTGCGGGTGAGCGACGCGGCCGGCCGCTCCGTGACGCTCACCACGGACCGCCCGCTGGACGAGGCGCAGTTCTACGGGATCGAGGACGGCGACTACGCCTTCACCCTCGACCTGGAGGGCAGCGGACTCGCCCCCGGCCTTCTCCGGGTCACGGCGGGTCCGGGCGACGTCCCCCTCGCCGGCAGCCCCCTGCCCTGGCCCGGTCCGGGCGGCGCGGCGCGGCGCCCGTCGCCGGTCGGCCCGCTCCCGCAGCGACCGGCGCGCCCGACGCCGGCCCTGACGCCGGCCCTGACGCCGGTCGTGGACATCGTGGTGCCGGTCTACCGCGGCCGGGAGGAGACGCTGGCCTGCCTGCGCTCCGTCTTCGCGGCCGGGGACGGCGTCCCCCACGAGATTATCGTCATCGACGACGCCAGCCCCGAACCGGATCTGGTCCGCGACCTCGCGGCACTCGCCGCCGAGGGGCGGATCACGCTGCTGCGCAACGAGCGGAACCTGGGCTTCCCGGCCACGGTCAACCGGGGCCTCGGCCTGCATCCGGACCGCGACGCCGTCCTGCTCAACGCCGACACGCTCGTCGCCGGGGACTGGCTGACGCGGCTGCGCGCGGCCGCCTGTTCGGCGCACGACGTCGGCACGGTGACGCCGCTGTCCAACGACGCGACGATCCTCAGCTACCCGTCGGGCCAGGGCCGCCCGCCCGCCCCGACCCTGGCCCCGACTCTGGCCCCGACTCTGGCCGACACGGCGGCGCTCGACCGGCTGGCCCGCTCGGTGAACGCCGGGCTGCGGGTCGATCTGCCGACGGCGGTCGGCTTCTGCGCCTACATCCGCCGCGACTGCCTGACCGAGACCGGCCTGTTCGAGGAGCGGCTGTTCGGGCGCGGCTACGGCGAGGAGAACGACTTCTGCCTGCGCGCCCGCCGGCTGGGCTGGCGCCACCTGGGGGCGGCGGACGTCTTCGTGGCGCATGTGGGCGGCCGGTCCTTCGGCCGGCAGAAGGTCATCCTGGCGGCGCGCAACGGCCGCCTGCTGGAAAGCCTGCACCCCGGATACGACGCGCTGGTCCAGGAATTCATCGCCGCCGACCCGCTGATGGCGGCGCGGCGCCGGCTGGATCTCGCCCGCTGGCTGGAGGAGGGGGAGCCTCGGCGGCCCGCCGTCCTGCTCATCACGCTGGCCGGCCGGGGCGGCGTCGCCCGCTTCGTCGCCGAACGCGTCGAGGCGCTGCGCGCCGAAGGCTGGCGGGTCCTGTGCCTCGCGCCCGAGACCGACGAGAGCGACGCGGATGACGACGACGACGACGAGAAGGACGAGACCGGGGACGCCCCCCCGCCGGAGTTGCGCTGCCGCATCGCGGTGACCGACCGGCCGGACCTCGCCGACCTGGTGTTCCGCACCCGCGCGGAGTTCGAAGAGCTGGTCGCGGCCCTGCGCCAGGCCGGGACGGCGGCGGTGGAGATCCACCATCTGCTCGGCCACGAGTCCATCGTGCTCGACCTGCCCGCGCGGCTCGGCGTGCCCTACGACATCACCGTCCACGACTACGGGCTGATCTGCCCGCGCGTGAATCTGGTGAACGGCGACGGACGCTATTGCGGGGAGCCGGATTTGGCCGCCTGCGAGCGCTGCACCGCCGACCCGGCCGACCGCTTCGACCCGGACCTGACGGTGACCGCCCTGCGGCAGCGCTCGCGCGCCCTGGTTGCCGGGGCGCGGCGGGTGACGGTGCCGACCCGCGACGTGGCCGCCCGCCTGTTCCGCCACGTCGCCCCCCGCCCGGTCGAGCTTCGGCCCTGGGAGGCGGTGGTCCCGCCGGCCGCCGCCCCGTCTCTCATGCCGCCGTCCCTCATGCCGCCGACGCGCACGCGGGACGGCCGCTGGCGCGTCTGCACCATCGGCGCGGTCGGCATCCAGAAGGGCTACGAGCTTTTGCTGGCCTGCGCCCGCGACGCCGCGGCGCGCGACCTGCCGCTGGAGTTCGTGGTGGTCGGCTTCAGCGAGGAGGACCCGCCCCTGTTCGAGACCGGGCGGGCCTTCGTGACCGGCCGCTTCACGGAGGAGGAGGCGGTCGCCCTGGTGCGGGCGCAGAACGCCCACCTCGCCTTCCTGCCCTCCATCTCGCCGGAGACCTGGTGCTACGCCCTGTCCACCGCCTGGCGGGCCGGTCTGGAGGTCGCTGCCTTCGACCTGGGGGCGCTTGCCGAACGGATCCGCGCCCAAGGCGGCGGTCATCTGCTGCCGCCCTCTCTGGACGCTGTAGCAATCAACGACGCGCTTCTGGGTATTCTTGACGCTCATACGCCCCATGGCGTAGCAATCCAGCGGCCCGTCTCCTTTCGGTCTAATGTCAGGCCACACGGTCCAGCGGAGGATTCGGACGCTCCGGATCTCCGTTGTTCAACTTTCCATTCCCGCGGGGGGTCGTCGATGATCGGTAGCGTTGCGTCCGCAGAAGCCACACAGGCCAACCAAATCAAGGCCACGGCCCAGAACCTGACCCTGGCGCCCGGCTTCTACTCCCTGCTCGTGACGGGCGGGGGCGGCGCGGCGGCTCCGGGCGAATTCCCCCTGCCCAGCGTTCAGCTTGCGGCGGGTCCGGGCAGCGCGGCCGGCGTCGGGGTGGAGATGATCGGCAGCGTGCCGGGCAACTGGCTGGCCAAGCCGGGCGACATGGTCATCATCAAGGTCACGGGCGGGACCGCCAACGTGATCCTCACCTCCTACAAGCACGTGGATCGGCCGAACGCGACCGTGTCGCTCCAGTTCGCCCGCCTCGACGACGTCCCGGCCGCCGCGCCGCAGGCTGCCCAGCCTCAAGCCGCCCAGCCTCAAGTGGCCCAGTTCCAGGCCGTTCAGCCCCAGCCCGTGCCGGTCGCCGCTCCCGTGGCGCCGGCCGCCCGTCCGCCGCGGACCGAGATCCTGGCCCACGTCCAGCGTCAGGGCGACGTGCGCTTCTCCGACGCCAATTGGGCCGGCGCCGTCGGGCAGCGGCTGTGGATCGAAGCCTTCTCCATCACCCCGGTGGAGGGCCTGTCGCCCGAGGACATCGAGTACAAGGGCCTGACCGCCAACGGCTGGGAAACCCCGTGGATCTCCGGCGGCAACATGTGCGGCAGCCGCGGGCTGGGCACGCCGCTGATCGGCTTCTCCATCCGCCTGCGCGGCGCCGCCGCGGAGCGCTTCGACATCGCCTATGAGGGTGCCTTCGTCAGCGGCTACCGCTCGCCCACCGGCCAGAACGGCAGCCCCTGCCGCTCCGACGCCATCGGCGACGCGCTGGAAGGCATCCTGCTGCGCGTGATCGAGAAGCAGGGCGCCTTCGCCCAGCCGCGCCCCTACTGATCGGGAAGTCGTTCCAGGCCGATGACACACCCCCACCCGGGTTTCGTCCCAAAGTCCGTTGGCCCAAAGTCCGTTGGCCCAGAGTCCGCCGGTCCAGCCTTCGGCGGTGCGCGAACGCCGAAGACCGTGCTGAACGTCGGTTGCGGCCCGCGCACCATCACCGTCATCGGCGGCGCCTTCCCGGCGGATGAATGGCGGGAGGTGCGGCTCGACATCGATCCCGGCGTCCATCCGGACATCGTCGCCTCGATGACCGACATGGCGGCGGTGCCCGACGGGTCGATGGACGCGGTGTGGTCGTCGCACAACCTGGAACACCTCTTCCCGCACGAGGTCCCGATGGCGCTGCGGGAGTTCCTGCGCGTCCTTCGGCCGGGCGGCCAGCTCATGCTGGCCGTTCCCGACCTCCAGGCGGTGGCGAAGCTGGTGGCGGAGGATCGCCTCGACGACGCCCTGTACCAGTCCAGCGTCGGCCCGATCACGCCGCTGGACATCATCTACGGCTACGGGGTGTCGATCGCGGCGGGCAACCATTTCATGGCCCACCGCACCGGCTTCACGCCGAAGACGCTGGGCCGGCTGCTGCAGGACGCGGGCTTCGAACCGGTCGCGATCTGGCGGCGGGACGCGGCTTACGAGCTGCAGGTCAGGGGCTTCCGTCCCCCCGCGTCGCACGACGCGCTGAGGGACCTCGGCCTTCTTCCGGACAATCCCGCGGGCTGAGGGCTCGCGCCGGCAACGGCTTATTGCGGAATCGGCGACAGGCGATGAACTACCTCTTCGTTCACCAGAACTTCCCCGGCCAGTACCAGCACATCGTCCAGCATCTGGCGGCGCAGCCGGGCAACCGGGTGGTTTTCATCTCGCACGAGAACGCCCTCCAGTTCCCCGGGGTGGAGCGCGTCGTCTACCAGCCCTTCCGCACGGCGCAGCGGACCACGCACCACTACATCCAGGAGCTGGAGCAGGCGGTCATCTACGGCCAGAGCGTCTACGAGGCCTGCCGGACCCTGAAGGCCCAGGGCTTCCGCCCCGACATCATGATCGGCCACAACGGCTGGGGCGAGACGCTGTACATGAAGGACGTCTGGCCGGACGTGCCGCTGCTCGCCTATTTCGAGTTCTTCTACCACTTGGCCGGGGCCGACATCGGCTTCGACCCGACCCTGCCGGTCACGCCCAACGACGGGCCGCGGGTGCGCACCAAGAACGTGATCAACACGCTGGGCTTCGACGCCGCCGACTGGGGCCAGACCCCGACCGGCTGGCAGTGGTCGCTCTACCCCGACTACATGCGCTCGCGCATCAGCGTCATCCACGAGGGCGTGGACACCACCATCGTCCGCCCCGAGCCCGACGCGTGGCTGCGCCTGCCGTCGGGCCTGACGCTGACCCGCCAGGACGAGGTCGTCACCTACGTCGCCCGCAACCTGGAGCCCTACCGCGGCTTCCACGTCTTCATGCGCGCCCTGCCGGCCATCCTGAAGCGGCGCCCCAAGGCGCAGGTGCTGATCGTCGGCGGCGACGAGGTCAGCTACGGCCAGGTCTCCCCGGACGGCCGCAGCTTCCGCGAGGTCATGCTGGACGAGGTGGGCCAGGACATCGACCGGGAGCGCGTGCATTTCCTCGGCAAGGTGCCCTACCCCACCTTCCTGACGATCCTGCGGATCTCCTCGGCCCACATCTACCTGACCTACCCCTTCGTCCTGTCCTGGTCCTTCCTGGAGGCCATGGCGACGGGCTGCCTGGTGATCGGCTCCTCCACCATCCCGGTCGAGGAGGTGCTGCGCGACCGGCAGAACGGCCTGCTGGTCGACTTCTTCGACGGCGAGGCCCTGGTGGACCGCATCGACGAGGTGTTCCAGCACCCCGACCGCATGCAGACCCTGCGGGACCGGGCGCGGCGGACGGTGGTCGAGAACTACGACCTGCACACCGTCACCCTGCCCCGCCACCTCGCCCTGATCGACGACCTGATCGCCGGGCGGACACCGCAGACGAGGCCGACCCCATGAGCGACTGGAGCGACGGCTACAACGCCGACATCGCCTACACCCACGGGGTCTACCGGGAGCTTTCGCCGGGCTACCTGTCCTACCTCTGCCTGCTGAACGGCATCCGGCCGCCGCGCACCGACCGGCCCTTCCGCTATTGCGAGCTGGGCTGCGGACAGGGGGTGACCCTGAACGTCCTGGCGGCGACCCATCCGCAGGGCCGGTTCGTCGGCATCGACTTCAACCCGCTGCACGTCGCGGGCGCCAGCCGGCTGGCCGAGGAGGCCGGGCTGGGCAACGTCGTGTTCCGCGAGCGCAGCTTCCAGGATTTCGCCGCCGAGGCCCCGCGCGGGGCCGCCTCCGGCGAGGGTTTCGACTTCATCACCCTGCACGGCGTCTACAGCTGGATCAGCCCGGAAAACCGCCAGGCGGTGGTGGACATCCTGGAGCGGATGCTGAACCCCGGCGGCGTCGTCTACCTCAGCTACAACACCCTGCCCGGCTGGTCGCCGCTGGTGCCGCTTCAGAAGCTGATCCTGGCGCACGCGGCCTCCAACCCGGCCCGCAGCGACCGCCAGCTCGACGCGGCGATGGCTTTCCTCACCCGGCTGAACGAGGCCGGGGCGGGCTATTTCGCGACCAACGCCGCCGCCGGCCAGCATCTGGCGGCCATGGCCGGGCAGGATCGCCGCTATCTGACCCACGAGTATCTGAACAGCCATTGGGAGCCGCTGGCCCACGCCCAGGTGGCGAAGGAGCTGGCGCGCGCCAAGCTGGGCTACGCCTGCTCGGCCAACATCCCGCACAACATCGACGATCTGTCGGTCCGTCCGGAGCTGCGCGCCATCCTGGCGGAGATCGCCGACCCCGCGCTGGTCGAGACGGTGCGCGACTTCGCGGTGAACCAGGTCTTCCGCCGCGACATCTTCGTCCGCGGCCCGGAAGCCATGTCCCGCGCCGAGATGGACGCGGAACTGCGGATGCAGCGCTTCACCCTGACGATCCCGCGGGAGAACGCCGGATTGTCGGTCCGGGTCCCGCTGGGCGAGCTGCGCCACAACCCGGACCTCGGCCTGCCGATCCTCGACGCGCTCGCCGCGGGCGCGCCCAGCCTCGCCGAGATCGCGGCGATGCCGGCGATGGCCCGGCACGACTTCGGCACGATCTCGCGCTTCGTGGCGCTGCTGGTGTCGGCCAGCCACGCCCACCCCCTGGCCGTGCCGTCCGAGGAGAGCCGCGCGGCCGCCCTCCGGCTCAACCGGGCGATCGCCCGGCGCATGCTGATCGACGAAACGCTGTTCTTCCTGGCCGCTCCGGCCATCGGGCAGGGCATCGGGGCCGACACGCTGGAGCGCCTCGTGCTGGCCAGCCTGCTGAGCGGGCAGCCGGCCGACGCGGAAGCGCTCGGCGCCTTCGTGGCGGGGCCGCTCCAGGCCTTCGGGCGGGGGATCTCCGCCGAGGACGGCACCCCGCTGGCCGATCCCGACGCCATGCGCCGCCGCCTCGCCGCCGTGCTGGCCGGCACGGTGCTGCCCCAGAGGCTGCCCCTGTGGCGGCGCCTCGGCATTCTCTGACAGGGCATTCTCTGACAGGATATGGACATGAGTTCTTCCCAAGCCGACCGCGTCCGCGACGCCTTCCTCGAAACGTCCCGGAACTTCGCGGCCTTCGCCGGGCAGGCCGACGAGGTGGCCGCCGCCGCCGGGCTGATGATCGAGGGGCTGCGCGCCGGCGGCAAGGTGCTGTTCTGCGGCAACGGCGGTTCGGCCGCCGACGCCCAGCACCTCGCGGCCGAACTCACCGGGCGCTACCTGCGGGACCGGCCGCCCCTGGCGGCGGTGGCCCTGACGGTCGACACCTCCGCCCTGACGGCCATCGCCAACGACTATTCCTACGACGAGGTGTTCGCGCGGCAGGTGCGCGGCCTCGGCCGGGCGGGCGACGTGCTGGTCGGCATCTCCACCAGCGGCAACAGCCGCAACGTCGTCGCCGCCCTGGAGGCCGCGCGCGCGCTCGGCCTGCGCACCATCGGCCTGACGGGTGCCGCCGGCGGGCGGATGAAGGAACTGTGCGACGTCTGCCTGTGCGTGCCGTCCACCGACACGCCGCGCATCCAGGAAATGCACATCGCCGCCGGCCACATGCTGTGCGAGCTGGTGGAGAACGCGCTGTTCTGACCCGAGTGGTCCTGACGGGCGGCGTCAGCCGCCCAGCGTTCCGGCCACCTCGTCGGCGATGGCGAGGCAGGAGGTCAGGCCCGGCGATTCCATGCCGAACAGGTTGACCAGGCCGGGCACGCCGTGCGCCTGCGGCCCCTGGATCAGGAAGTCGGCCTGCGGCTGGCCGGGGCCGCTCAGCTTGGGGCGCACGCCGGAATAGGCCGGCACCAGCGCGCCGTCGGGCAGGCCCGGCCAGTAGCGCCGCACCTCGCCGTAGAAGCCGTCGGCGCGCTTCGGGTCCACCGCATAGTCGATCCGGTCGTGCTGGTCCGGGGACAGCCATTCCACGTCCGGGCCGAAGCGGGCCTGCCCGGCGAGGTCCAGCGTCAGGTGGACGCCCAGGCCCCCCTCCACCGGCACCGGGTAGACCAGCCGCGCGAAGGGCGAGCGGCCCTGGCCCAGCGCGTAGTAATTGCCCTTGGCCAGCACGCGCGGCGGGATCCGGTCGGCCGGGAAGCCCTCCAGCCCGCGCGCCACGCCCCAGGCGCCCAGGCCCGCGGCGTTGACCAGCGTGGTGCAGGCGATGCGCATCGGCTCCGCCCCGCCGACCTCCAGCTCGAAGCCGTCCGCCGTGCGGTGGGCGCGCTCCAGCGGGCTCAGCAGGGCCAGCATGGCGCCGGCCTCCTCCGCGTCGCCCTGCAGGGCCAGCATCAGCCCGTGGCTGTCGATGATCCCGGTGGAGGGCGAGACCAGCGCGCCGACGCAGCGCAGGTTGGGCTCCAGCGCCACGGCCTCGGCGGCGGAGATCGCATACAGGTCGTCCACCCCGTTGGCGGCGGCCTGCGCCTTGATGGCGTCCAGCTTGGGCAGCTGGGCCTCCTCGGTGGCGACGATCAGCTTGCCGATGCGCTTGTGCTCCACCCCATGCGCGGCGCAGTAGGCGTAGAGCGCGTCCCGCCCGGCCACGCACAGCCGCGCCCGCAGGCTGCCGGTGGGGTAGTAGATGCCGGCGTGGATGACTTCCGAGTTGCGCGAGCTGGTGCCGGTGCCGATGGCGTCCGCCGCCTCCAGGATCACCACCTCGTGCCCGGCGCGGGCCAGCCGCCGGGCCACGGCCAGCCCGATCACCCCGGCTCCGACCACCACGCAGTCCACCCGCTCCATCGCTCCCCTCCGGTCATTCATGGGACGCCCAACAAGGCCCCCAAACCACCCCCCTAAGCAAGCGGCCGCGTCGGACCACCCACAATTCGCCTGCAATTTGGTGGTGGTTGCGGCGGCCTCCTCCCCCCGCGAGGCGTTCCCTTCGCGCGGACGCCGCCGTCGTCCTTAGCCAGTTCAGGCCGGCCGTCCATTCCAAATCGGGCCGCGGTCCCCTCGGCACCACTCCCTTCTTTCCCGGCGTGCGGCGGAGCTACGTCCCCACGGGAGAATGACTTCTCCGAATTCAGCACAGACACTCCCGATGACTTAGCTTTTCGAAGAAGCGTGTCCTTATGGCTCATAACTCTCAAGACTAAATTGTAGATACGCCAAATCATCCTGAGTTGAAGAAGCACTTGTCTTCCCGCGACATTTTTCAGGATATTGGCGATGAGCGCTCCCGATACCACGTTTCCTGTGTCCGCGATTCCCGCAAGCGGAAGCATTGAAATCGATTCATTGATGTCGGGATACCGGTGGGGGGCGAACGCCAATCCCGGCGACGGGATCGCGCTGACCTACTCCTTCGGCTCCGTCGGGACCTCGGTGTACCGGGCCGACTACGCGACGCCGGATCCGGGCAGCGCCTGGACCCTGTCCGGCACGGCCCAGGCCGCCATCCGCAAGGCGATCGGCACCTGGACGGCGGTGGCGAACATCTCCTGCACCGAGGTGGCCGACACAGGCTCCAGCTGCGGCGACATCCGCATCGCGGGGAGCGGCCAGCCGCCGGTCGCCTACACGATCATGGGCTACGCCGACCTGCCCGAGGGCGGGGACGTCTGGTTCGGCAACAGCTTCGCCGACCCGTCCGTGTCGTGGGCTCCGGGGGGCTACGCCTATCTCACGACCGTGCACGAGATCGGGCACGCGCTGGGGCTGAAGCACACGCACGACGAGTCCGGGTCCTTTCCGGACGCCCCGACGAACATCGACAGCCAGCTCTTCTCCGTGATGAGCTACCGGTCCTACGCCGGGGCTCCGGTGAACATGGGCTACTGGCAGGACCGCTTCGCCACCACGCCGATGGTGGACGACATCGCGGCCATCCAATACCTCTACGGCGCCAACATGGCGACCAACGCCGGGGATACCTTCTATTCCTGGGCGCCCGGACAGGCGATCTTCGAAACCATCTGGGACGGCGGCGGCAACGACACCATCAGCTGGTGGAACCAGACGAGCGACGCCCGCATCGACCTCCGCCCCGGCCATTACAGCGACCTGGGACCGGCCTGGACGTCCGGGTTCCTGCTGGAGTCCCGGACGCTCGGCATCGCCTACAACTGCTGGATCGAGAACGCGACCGGCGGGTCGGGCGACGACGTGCTGATCGGCAACGACCGGGACAATTTCCTGGCCGGCGGGGCCGGCGACGACACCCTGACGGGCGGGGCCGGCAACGACACGCTGGACGGCGGGGACGGCGAGGACACGGCCGTCTTCGAACAGCCCGCCGCCGCCTACAGCATCCTGCACACCGGCGCGGACGAGGTGACCGTGAGCGGCCCGCAGGGCACCGCGGTGCTGCGCAGCGTCGAGCATCTGTCCTTCGGCGATACGTCGCTGATGCTGAACCCGGACGCCACGCCCGGAACGCCGGCCGGCGTCTTCTTCGCCGTCGCGAACAGCGCGTCGGGCAAAGGCCTGCTTCAGGAGGCCGCCGTCTATTCCGGCCCGGTGCAGCACCTCCAATGGCAGCTGATCGGCAGCAACGACGGCGAGGCCATCGTCGGCAGCGCCGGCAACGACTTCATCAACAGCCTGGGCGGCATGGACGCCGTCGACGGCGGCGCCGGCGACGACGTGCTCGACGGCGGCACGGGGTCCAACTTCCTCACCGGCGGCGCCGGGCACGACACCTTCTTCCTCGATGGCCGGACCGGGGAGCCGGTCTGGTCCACCGTGACGGACCTGGAAGCGGGGGAGATGATCACCGTCTGGGGCTGGCAGCCGGGCGCCTCGACCCTGACCTGGGACGAGATGAACGGGGCCGATGGCTTCAAGGGAGCCACGGCCCACGTCGACCTGGACGGCGACGGCCGGATCGACGCCAGCCTGACGTTGAGCGGCAAGTCCGTCGGGTCGCTGATGACGTCGCCCGGCACGGTGAACGACACCAGCTATTTGGCGCTCTGGCTGAAGTAACGGACGGGCGGCGGGGGTTGGCCTGCGCCGCGTCGGTCCGGCTGCGGATTCTCCCGCCGGATCGTCCGCCTGCATTGCCCAATCGAAACGGCCCCGCTACTCTCCCGTGCCGCTCATTTCCGGGGAACCGCCGCCCGTGTCCGTGTCCAACGCCGCCATCTATTTCCACCCGGAAGGTTATGAAACCGCGCGGGCCGACCTGAAGGGACGCCATGTCGCGGGCGAGTCCTTCCTCATCGGCTTCTTCCGGCATTCCGGGCTGGACGGCTTCGCCTGCCACTCCGACGGGCCGGAGCAGGCGCGCCTGTTCGCGGACCTCGCCGCCCGCCACGCGCCGGGGCGGCGGGTGACGCTGTACCCGACCGCCGAGCCGTCGCGGCTGGCCAACGTGGGCTGCCTGTTCGTGCCGGGACCGGGGATCGACCAGTACGCCTGGCGCCGCCGGTCGCGCGACCAGCGGGGCTACAGCCTGTGCGGCGTCACCCACACCACCGCGGAATCGCCGCATGTCCTGGGCGCCCTTGCGACCGCGCCGGTGCAGCCGTGGGACGCGGTGATCTGCACCTCCCAGGCGGCGCGCGCCTCGGTGGAGGCCGTTCTGCACCCCTACGCGGAGTATCTGCGCGACCGGCTGGGCGCCGCCGAGGTGCCGCTGCCGCACCTGCCGGTGATCCCGTTGGGCGTGGACACGGAATCCTTCCGCTTCGACGCCGCCACCCGCGCCGCCGAGCGCGCGGCGCTCGGCATCGGCGACGAGGACATCGTGGTGCTGTTCGTCGGCCGCCTCAGCTTCCACGCCAAGGCGCACCCCATCCCCATGTACATGGCGCTGGAGCGGACCGCGCGGCGGACGGGCAAGCGGATCCATCTGGTCCAGGCCGGCTGGTTCGGCAACGACGCCATCGCCGCCGCCTTCATCGAGGGGGCCAAGCGCTACTGCCCGAGCGTCAACGCCATCTTCCTGGACGGCCGCAAGCCGGCCGTGCGGACCCGCATCTGGGCCGCCGCCGACCTGTTTACCTCGCTGGTGGACAACGTGCAGGAAACCTTCGGCATCACCCCGATCGAGGCCATGGCCGCCGGGCTGCCCTGCGTCGTGACGGACTGGGACGGCTACCGCGAGACGGTGCGCCACGGGGTGGACGGCTTCCGCGTGCCGACCGTCCTGCCGCCGCCGGGGGCCGGCGCCGACTTCGCCGACCGCTACGCCGCCGGCCTCGACACCTACGACTACTACATCGCCCGCACCTCGCAGGTCACCGCCGTCGATGTCGAGGCGGCGGCCGAGGCCTTCACGCGGCTGGCCATGGACGCCGGGCTGCGCCGGCGGATGGGCGAGGAAGGACGCGCCCGCGCCACCGCCCTGTTCGACTGGAAGGCGATCATCCCGCAGTATCTGGACGTCTGGCGCCAGCTTGCCGACATCCGCCGGCGCGCGGAGGAACGCGCCCCGCGCCGGTCCGGCACCGACGGCAACCCGCTGCACCCCGACCCGTTGCGCATGTTCGAGGCCTACCCGACGCGCATGCTGGAACCGGGCATGCGGCTGGTGCGCGCCGGCGGCGCCAGCCGCGCGGCGCTGGGGGAAGCCCTGGCGATCCTGCACGCCGACCCCACGAACTCCACGGTGCGCGGCACCCTCTCGCCGCCCGCCGACCTCGCCCTGGCGCTCGACGCGCTGGAACCGCCCGGCCGCACCGTGGCCGAACTGGCGGCGCTCCTTCCACCGGAGCGCCAGTTGCTGCTGGTGCGCAGCCTCGTGCACCTGATGAAGTTCGACCTCGTGCGCCCGGTTGAAGCGTTGTGGACGACGATGTCCTAAGTTGTGCACTGTCGAGGCGGTGACTTATCCTTGCGAGACAAAAGGGATTGCGCTAAAGAGCAAGCACATTCCATCCGTTTTACGCCAAGCGCCATAGGCCTTGGCCCGGCGATCGAAAAGGGGGCGTCTTGCATCCGCGTTATCGTCAGACGTGCCGCGTGTGCGGTTCGACCAAGCTGAAGCCGGTGATCGACCTCGGCGACCAGTATC
>NZ_JBPXMQ020000063.1:0-27751 GCF_053470405.2 Azospirillum mesophilum | reverse complement strand
CAGGTTTGAGACGGTCTCGCCGGCACCAAACGGCGAACCCCGAATCCAGCGGAGTGACAGTCGGCGCGGGCCGCATGGTCGCTGGCGGTCTATGGCCTTGGCCTGCCGGGGATGCCGGTGGCATCCGCCGGTGCGGCCTTCAAACTGTGGTTTCCCCGCCGGTTCGAGAAACTGGAATCGGGCCTTTATCTCGGCGCCTGTATCTCGGCCTGGGCTGGATGGTCGTCCTGGTGGCGGAACCTCATTATCGGTATCGGCGGGGTGCTCTCCATCATCGCGGTTGGCTTACACCGGCGGCACCAGCCGCTCACGCAAGCGGCTTGCGATGCGCTCGTCGGTCACCGGCGGTCCATATCCGGCAAGCGCGGCGCGCATCATGTCGTTGACACCGTCACCCGGCCGCGGCGCCCAGAGCGCGATGTCGAAGGTGCAGCCGAACACCGTCTGGTAGCGCCCGAGAAGTTCGCGGTCGATCATGGGACGTCTCCTGAAGCGTGCGGCTTCGGCATGAGCCCCGCCGGGCGCGGACGGCTGGACCGCGAGGGCGGCACCAGCAGCAGTTGGTCCACCCAGCGCGGCGGGTAGCGGTCAATGCCAAAGGACCAAACGGTCTGCTTGGTGCCGTCCAAGGCGCGCAAGGAGACATGGGCGTGATGGCCATCCCTGCCGGCTTGATGCGCGGCTTGCACGGCAGCGGTCAGTGCGCCATCCCGCCCGTCCGGGAAAGGGCCGTATCGGTTTTTCTCCATGAGGATGAACCAGCCGGCCCCACGTTGCGCGACGATATAGTGCGCGAGCCCCATGCCTCAGTCCTCCCATCGGTCCGGCAGGCGCGTATCCGGATCGCCCGAAGCGTTGGCGGGTTGGTCGCCCATGAGCCCGGTCACGATCCACAGGTCGGCCTGATGTCCTTGCCGCCCCGCGCTTTCCAGCCACACGTGGTGAGCGGCCTGCACGGCGCCGAGCGCCGGGACGGGCGGCCGGTCCCGTACGGCCGGAGCGAGGCCCTGATCGTCGGGACTGTGGAAACGCTCGGGCATACGCTCGCCTTTCTGTGTGAGGAGCCGATGCATGAGACCAGCCGCGACTGGGATCAGGAGGCATGCCTCCGGCCGGCGTCGGTGAACCGGGTCAGTTGAGCGCCGCGCTGAAGGGATCCGCAGCCGGGAGGCCATAAGATCGGAGGGCGTCGGGACGCCAGCGGCGGTTCAGACCAGCGCTGCTCGGCGGCCGACCAGCGAAGACGTTCACGCAAGACATCTGCGCCCTCGGGCGTGATCCCCGCAAAGCTCGTCAAGCACGCGTTCATGACGATACTCCTTCTCGGTTCCGGAGGGCGCCGTGCGCTGCACCGGTCTGGACACCGGCGTGGAGCCGGTCTGAACGGGAGGGGTCACCAGAGTTTTTCCCAGCACCGCCGTTCGGCCTCCAGTTCGGTCTTTTCGGCCCCGGCGAAATCGACGCGCGAGATCAGCCCGACGACGCGCCCGTTGTGGACGACCGGCAGGTGTCGATACCCCCCATCCTCCATCATCTGCATTCCCGTGAGCGCAAGGTCGTCGGCGGTGATGGTGTCCGGGTGCGGGGTCATCACCTCGCCCACGGTGACCCGGTCCGGATCACGCCGTGCGGCGACGACGCGGCGGACCACGTCCTGTTCGGTGAGGATGCCGTCCAGTCGGTCGGCGGTCATGGCGAGCACCAGGCATTGCCGCCGCTCCGCCATCGCCACCGCCGCGGCGTGGACCGTGGCGGAAGGTGGCAGGATCACCAGTTCGGTGCCGGGCATCACCTCGAAAATTCGACGTGGCATGGCGGCTCTCCTCCCGGCACTGCCGGAAAATAGGCATCGCGGCCGTACGCCCATTGGATTTCGTACGGACGGTCCAGCGCCGGCCGAGCCAGCACGACGCTGGCAAAGCCGAGACGGCCGGCGGCCCGCGCCTCCCGCATGGCGGTGGAGAGGGCGTCGGCGGAACTGCCGCACAAGGGATAGACGTACCCATCGGCCCGCACGACCCATCCCGCGGCGGTTTTGGTGATGAAAAAGGCGAGTTTTGTTTTTTCGCGCATGTCGAAGCCCCACTTCGGCCAGCAAGTCCGCGCGCCCGGCCAAATCACGAGCGGCTCCTGTCCTTGTCTCCCGACGGCGATCTTCGGCTCTGGCGGGCCGTTGCTGGACAGTCCCCGGCGCGGCCGAGGGCTGGAGGATCTCCGTAATTTCCTTCCAAAAGGGATGTTTCGGCGAACGGTCCGGCGATTTCCCGAATTGTCGTTGGAAGCGATTAAAGAGATATGGCGCGCGAGGCGCAGAATTCTAGAAAAAACATTGGAGACTGTTGTCTAATAAATTGAGGTTGTTTTCGAAAAGACATCCACCGTGAATTTATTTGCCTCGAGGTTGTCCGTCGCCGGACTTCGATGGGGCTGCCGCGAGATCGGGAAAGAAGAGGGATGTCCTCCGGACGGTCGGCTTCCCTGCGGGCACGGCCCGTGGGGATGGGCCGCCGCGGGTCCGACCGAACCGAACAACTCAGGTCGGAAGAGCGTCGGGGGCGCTGTCGGCCAGGGCGACATCCAGATGAACGGGATTGTGCAGGGTGTTGGAGACCGGCGACCACAGCGTCGCGTGCCTGACAAGGGCGGCGAGCACGTCGCGTGGAGCGTCGGCGTCCAGGTGGACGGTCACGCGGATCGCCTCGAAGCCGATCGGCCTCGGCTCGGCGTTCCCAAGGGTCCAGCCGGCCGTGATGTCGATCTCCGCCTCCACCACCAGTTCCAGCCGGTGCACCGGGATGTGACGCGCGACGGCGTCGGCATGAATGCTGGCGGTCAGACAGGAACCGAGGGTAGCCAGCAGCACCTCGGAAGCGGTTGGAGCGGTGCTCCCGCTCAGCGGACCGTCCGGCTCACCCTCCGTGACCGGCGCCTCCGCGATCGACCCCTCAATGATTGGTTGTGGCGCGAGATCGCGGATGTGGTTCCGTTGCTGGAACCGGCCCTGAGCGACGGTCCGGCACCGCAGTGTCCGAACGGTGTCCGGATGTCTTTTCTCCTCGTCGATCCGGGGGGCCGGCTCGGGCTTGGGAGGCGATGGCGGGGAACGGCCCGCCTCCGGAGCGGGCGGCTTGGGCATCGCTGCATCCTTTCTTCACGCCGGGTGTTGGGAGAAATGCCGGCTCGATCACCGTAGAGGGCCCCCTCGCCGCGTCATGTGGCCGATACCGGCGAGTGGGACTGCGAAAACGCTTGGCGGGCGGATCCATGCTCGATTGGGACGACCTGAGGTTCTTTCTGGCCCTGGCGCGCACCGGCAGCCTTTCGGCGGCGGCCCGGGAACTGCGGGTCGCCCAATCGACGGTCGGTCGCCGGCTGGCCTCGCTGGAGGCGAGCCTCGGCGTTCGGCTGCTGAACCGCACGCCGGACGGGTACTTGCCAACCCTGGCCGGCGAGGAGGTCCGCGTTCAGGCGGAAAGGCTCGAAGCGGAGGCGCTGACCCTGGAGCGCAACGTCGGGGGTCGGGACACCCGTCTTGCCGGCCTGGTTCGCGTCACCTGCGCCGAAACCGTCGCCAGCCAGATCCTGGCGCCCTGCGTCGCGGCGCTGCACGCGGAACACCCCGAGATGATGGTCGAGCTGATCTCCAACCCGCGTGAACTCAGCCTTGCCATGCGGGAAGCGGACATCTCCGTGCGCCTGACACGCTCGGACCAGCACGACCTGGTTGTCCGGAAGATCGGCAGCCTGGACTTCGGTCTCTACGCGGGGCCGGCCTACCTGGATCGCCAGGGTGAACCGGATTATCAGGCCGGCTGTCCGGGGCACCACCTGATCACGCAGACCGACGACATTCAGGAGGCGGCGCAGACCAACTGGCTGGCCGATCTGGCCCCTCGCGCCCGTGTCGCGATGCAGACCAACAGCCACGAGGCCGCGGTGCTGGCTGCCGCGCAGGGCGGTGGGCTTGCCTGTCTGGCACGGTTTCGCGCCGATCGGGAAAGCGGGCTGACGCTCCTGACGACCCCATCGATGCCTCCGAGCGCCGCGATCTGGCTCGTCGTGCATCGCGACAACCGCCATACGCCCCGGATCAGGACCGTCCTGACGCACATCAGCAGCCACATTCAAAATCTTGCCAAAATACTGCCCCCGGCACTGCCCCCGGATGTGGTGGGAAAGTCTTCGGGCGGGAACACGAACCGGTAGTACAAGCAACAACCCGGATTCCGCGGTATCGGCATCGGTGCAGATCTGCATAGCCGGTCACCGCAATTGGATGCGCCTGAGACGAAAACTTTCCTGATCCGGGTCTGTTTCTTCTCATGCGGCTGTCGGCTGATTCGCCGTTGAGCGAATGGGCTCCGGCGCCATGGCGGTGCCGGCCTCCGCGAGGAAATCCACATGCGGCGGGTCCACGTCACCGAGCGTCACCGGGAAGCGGTGACGCTGCCCCGTGCCGCCTAATGGGCAAGCCCAACCAAACCCATCCTGCCAAACCCTTCTCAAACTCTTCTGGGAGAAACAGACATGACGGACGAAACCATCGTCGCCGTTTACGACACGGACGCCCAAGCCGATGCCGCCGTGCGTGACCTCAGGGCGGCCAACGTTCCGGCGGATGCGATCAGCCGGCACGCCCGCACGGCATCGGCATCCACCACACCTGCCCCCGCAGCGGCCCCCGAATCGAAGCCAGGGTTCTGGGGCAGCCTGATTGGCGGCGACCCGGATCATGACGCCGCGGTTTATGACCGCAGCCTGGACAGCGGCTCGACGGTCGTGGCCGTGAGGGCTTCGGGGCAGCACGCCGCGATGGTGACCGAAATCCTGGAGACGCACGGCCCCGTCGATATCGACGAGCGGGCGTCCGCCGATGGGATGTCGGATCGGCTGTCGGTGACGACCACGCGGGAAGGCGCCGCCGGTATCGCCGCTTCCAACGAGGGCGGCAGCATCCAGCTGTCCGAAGAGCAGTTGCACGTCGGCAAGCGTGCAGTGAACCGCGGCACGACCCGCGTTCGCCGCTTTGTGGTCGAAACGCCGGTCGAGGAGCAGGTCAGCCTGCGCGACGAGACGGTGACAGTGGAGCGCCGCGCGGTGACCGGCGACCGTCCGGTCACGGATGCGGACTTCACCGAGAGAACGGTCGAGATGACCGAGGTCGACGAGGAGGCGGTCGTCGGCAAGAGCGCCCGTGTCACCGAAGAGGTGGTGCTGCGCAAGGACGCAACGGAGCGCGTCGAGACGGTGAGGGACACCGTGCGCCGCGAGGATGTCGAGATCGAGAAGCGCCCGCCCGCTCCGCCCGTCACCAAAACCTGATTTGCCGCCAACGCGCGTTCGGGGGACCGTCAGGAGCCTCGAACGCCAACTTCTGGAGCGACCAATGTCAACGGACACTTATGGCGCCCCGCCGCTTCGCGGTTCGGGCGTGCTCGAAACCACCACCACCACGACCGGCGGAGGGTCACACATCCACCGCCGCATCTCATGGGCGGCGATCTTCGGGGGCGTGATCCTGGCCCTCGCCGTCCAACTCGCGCTCAGCCTGCTGGGCGCCGGCATCGGCCTGGGCACGGTCGAGACCAACGCGGGAAACACCCCGAGCGCCAGCAGCCTCGGCATCGGAGCGGGCATCTGGTGGGTCATCACCAGCTGCCTTGCCATCGCCGCGGGCGGGTATGTCGCGGCTTGGCTGGCCGGTGTCGAGATCCGGTTCGACGGGATCCTGCACGGCCTGGTCACCTGGGGCATTACCACCCTCGTGACGTTCTGGCTGCTGACCTCGGCCATCGGCGGGATCATCGGCGGCGGCTTCTCGGCGCTCGGCAGCGTGACCTCCGCGGCAAGCAGCGGCATCGGCGACGCGGCCAAGCCGATCGCGCAGGCGGCGGGCGTGTCCCCCGACATGATCCGGCAACAGGCCGAAGCGTACCTGCAGCCGACGAACCCCGATCCGGCCACGATGAGCCCGCAGGACGCCCAGAAGGCGATCGCGACCGATCTGGTCACCTATGCGGGCGGCGGCGGCGACGCGGCGGCGGCCAAGGAGCGGATCATCACCATCATGGCGGCCCAGACGAAGGTGAGCCACGACGAGGCCGCGAAGCGTTTCGAGGACGGTCAGGCCAAGTTCCAGCAGGCCCGTGACAAGGCCGTGCAGACCGCCAAGGATACGGCGGACGCCAGCGCGTCGGCGGCGTCGCGGACATCCTTCGCCGGCTTCGCCGTCCTGCTGCTCGGCGCCGTCGCCGCGGCGATCGGCGGCTCCCTGGCCGTGCAGCGCCGGATCCAGGTGACACAGCGTGTCGTTCGATAACCTGGGTTCGATAGCCCGGATCGGCGAGCGACTGGCCGGCCCATGCTGCGGGGCCGGCCAGTCGCTGATCCGCACGGCACGACCGTCGCCCCATCGCCCCATCGCCCAATCGCCCCATCGCCCCATCGCCGTGCGGGTCCTTCCCTGCACGGTTGGTCCAGCCGCAACGGCGCTGCAATTATTTGGCGGGACTCGGGCGCGTCTGGAATAATAATCGTTATTAAGAACAGCGCCTTCTTGATTATGTACGGCAGCATGATTAAGGAAAACATCATCACTGTTTTATGGCCATTCATCAATTTTATCGGGCACACATCACATTTTTGTTTTGCGCACCTTGTAAATGTGCAATGCAGCATAATATAGAGCTGGACATCACAGGTCGAGCACATCGCTCCCTGAACACCCTACCAATCAATGGAGAAGACTATGGCCGACGGCATGTCCCCGGTTCGCACAATCCGCAGCGCCAGCGATGAGTCCGCTGACAAAACAGAGAGTTCCAAGGCTCACACCATCCGGAGCGCCAGCGATGAGGCCGCGGAAAAGACAGGGAGTTCCAAGATCCACACCATCCGCGGCGCCAGCGATGAAGGGGCGACGAGGTCCGGCGGTCCTGTTGCCAGGAAGCCCCATGATGACCGATCGGCCCGGCCGTCCGGCAGGGTGGCGGCACAATCCGCCCGTGATTTCGTCCAACAGGCAACACGTTGGCCGGCACCGCAATCCGGCACCGGCGGCGAACTGGCCGGCCGCACCGTCCAGGGCGCCACCCGAGAAGCCGAACAGAACCTCACGATGGCCATGGAGTTCGGCAACGTCATGGCTTCGAGCTATGGGGCAGCGTGCTCCGAGATGGTCAAGCACATGAATCGGGCGGCCCAGCGTCAGAGCGAGATGATGAACGATATGCTTCGTGCCCGCAGCCCAAGCGATGTTCTGATCGCCGGGAACCGGTTCTGGCTCGACGGGATGCTGGCCTTTTTCGACACCAGCACCCGCATCGTTCAGGCTTCGGCCCGTGCGGCCGACGCGGCGGGCCAGAAGCGGATCGGGCGCGCCGGCTGAGGCGACCGGTATCCACGCGACCGGCATCCGCCCGACCATTCGGACGGCCGATCCCCCCGAACGCAACGGCAGGAGGCTCCCCATGAAGGCATCCGAGATCGAGCGGCACACTCTTCCGGTGGCCGAGGAACAGGTGACCATCCACAAGCGCAAGCGGGTCACCGAAACGCTTCAGGCCCACACCGTCACCCGTGAGCACGAGCAGCCGGTCGAAGCCGACCTGTCGGTGCAGACGATCCAAATCGAGCGCGTGCCGTGCGACCGGTTCGTCGACCGCCCCATCCCCGATCGTCAGGAGGGTGACACGACCGTCATCTCGGTCGTCGAAGAGGTCGCGACCCTGGAGGTGCGGCTGAAGCTGGTGGAGGAGGTGCGGATTACCCGCCACACCGACACTCGCAGGCTTGAAGACACCGTCAAGGTTCGTCGCCAGGACATCATCGTCGAACGGGGACAATCCCCGCCCGACACCGAGGCCTGAACGGCCTCCACCATCACCAAATCTCAACGGAGAACATCATGAGCACCATCGTCGTTGGACTGTACAAGGAGCAGCGCGCCGCCAAGAAGGCCTTCCAGGCCCTCGTTGCGGCCGGTTGCCGGGAGAAGGACATCGACACCTTCGACGGGGCCGGCAACGCCGACAAGGCAATGAAGGAGCTGCTGGACCGCGGCTTCGCGAAGGACCTTGCACAGCGGTACGGCGCCGCGATCAAGCAGGGCCACACCCTGGTGGCGGCCGACATTGCCGATCGGGACGCGGATGCCGCGGAGGCCATTCTTGACGAGAACGGCGCTATCGACCTGCCCGAAGGCTCCCCGCAGCAGCAGAAGGCGGCTCGTGGGACGGTCGTGGAGGAGGAGACCGTTCCCGTGGTCGAGGAGGAGGTCGAGATCGGCAAGCGCCGCGTCAGCAAGGGCGGGATGGAGGTGACGACGGAAGTCACCGAGACGCCGGTTCGGGAGTCCGTCCGGTTGCGCGAGGAAAAGGTGGATGTCGAGCGCCACAAGGCCGACCGGGCTCTCAGCGGCCGTGAGGCCGAGGCCGCCTTCGAGGACAAGACCCTCAAGATGACGGCCACGTCCGAGACCCCGGAGGTGACCAAGGAGGCGCGCGTCGTCGAGGAGGTCGTGCTGTCCAAGAAGGCAAGCGAGCACGATAAAACCGTGGAAGCCACGGCGCGGCGCACCGATGTGAAGGTCAAGCCCACCGATGACCACCCCGGCACCAAGCCCACCAGCACCAAGCGCTGACCGCCGCCAAGCGAACGCCTGCTCCCTGAGAGGGGGACAGGCGCCGCGGCGGCCGTCGCCTTCATTGAATTGGAAAAATCACGTGGCGCCCTTCCGACCCCGTCCCCCGCAAGAAAGCAGCATGGCCTGAATATCCACGCGCCGTGTGAGGGAAATTCCGCAGCTGCGCCTATATGAATTCTGATGCGGTAACGTGAGAAAATTTACCGCCGCTGATGGGCCGCTGATGGGAGGATGTGATGGTTGACGCTTCGACTGAGATTGTTCCGCATGAAGCCCATGACGTGATTGCGCTTCCGGACAAGGCCGCGATGGACGTCAGTGTCCCGGCGGCTCCCGCTGACGATCGGAGAGCCAGGGCGGACGACGATCGGTCATGGAACGCGGCCGTGTCGGAAGGCTGGCCCTCGTCACCCCCGCATCGCATTCCCCTGCGCACCAGCAGGTAGATCGAGCCCCAGGAGGCATCCGATGTTCTCACGCACCAGCAGCAAAACAGTGACATTCTCGCACCCCTTCGTGTTGGCGGGGATCGACGGTGCGCAACCGGCGGGAACCTACACGGTCGAAACCGACGAAGAACTGATCGACGGCCTGTCCTTTCCGGTTTACCGGCGGGTCGCGACGGTGATCCTGCTGCCGGTGCGCGCCGGCGGTCCGATCCTCGTCCAGGCCGCCACGATCGATCCTCTGGATTTGGAGCGAGCCGAGCAGGCCGACGCAGCCGTCGCATAGACGGGCGCTCCCGGCAGGACGCAGGGACATGGGGAGTTCTACAGGAAACCTGGCAGCCAGCCGGTGGCACTCATCGCCTCCCAGGCCATCCCCAGGGCGATCACGGACAGCAGAAGGGTTCCGGCCAGCGCGACACAGAGCAGCGCACCGTCTTCCTCCAGATACGCGAAGGCGATCAGGGCGGTGAGGAATGCCGGAGGGATGTTGCTCAGGGGGACGGGGATGAGGAGGCTCGCGCCGAGCAGCAGGACGACACCGCCGACCACCCGTTTGGTCGCCGTGAACGGGGTGGCCCAGCGCGGGCGGATGAACCGTTCCAGGTACCGCAGCATCGGAACGGTCCGGCGGATGATGGCGGTCAGCCGCCGGGTCTCGACGTGGCGTGTGGCGATGCGGCGGGGGAACACGGGGCCGGGACGATCCAGGATCATCTGGAACGCAACGATCATGAGCAGCACGCCGGCCATGGCGGACACGCCCGGAAGCGCGCCGAGGAGCGCCAGCAGAAGGAGGATGACGCCGAAGGAACGATGGCCGAGCCTTCCGACGAGCCAGTCCAGCGTCACGTGCTCCGCGGGTGCTTCCCCGAGAATTCCGTTCAGCACCACGGACGTGGGCACGCGCATGATCATGACAATGCACCCCCGGGACGGTTGACCCATCATCGGGAGATGGGCGGGAAATGGGGCCGGCAGGTCGGCTCGGAAGGTGAAACACGTGAAACGCCTGCGGGGGGTGATGCCGTGAACCAGTCGCAGATGGGCCTGTTCATCGCCGCCGCCTCGGTCATCGCGGTTTGTGTTGCCCTGTACCGGCGCGGGCGCCTCAGCGAGGTGGGGTTGGCCGGCGTGCTGATCGGCATCGCCGCCGTGGTGGCGTGGATGCTCTCCAGCCCGTGACGGGCCTCACCTGATGTTGGGCAGAACGAGAGGCCACCAGCGATGTTGATGCCGGGGAACGTCCTCGACGACCGACCGTCTCCGGCGCCGTTTGAACCCTGATCGCCCGCCACGGTCGGCCGGCCACAGCCGGAGAGGCGAACGACGAGAGGCATTTCCCATGAGCACCGAAAGAGGCAAGGACCATGATCGCCGGCGGCACCAAGCCCGTGAAGGCGGCGCAGCCGCGAACCGGGAGGACAGGGAAACCGGAATGGATGGCGGTCCGGACCGGCTGCCCCCAGACCGGCTGCCCCCGGACCACCTGCCCTTGAGACCCGACATGGCCTTGGGCCTCTGGACGTCCTGGATGGAGGCCAACGCCGGCGCCGTCCGCGATTGGACCGGAGCAAACAGGCCATGGTGGCAGATCTCGCCCGACGATCTCACCGGTACCATGCTGGACGCCGGAACCCGGCATTTCAACGACATCCTGGCCAGGGACCCGGTCCTCCGGTCCATCGACGGCCTGTGGAACTCCAACCCCTTCCGCGCCATCGTGCCGGTCGACTGGGCGGAAGTCGCCCGCGCGCTCCGGACCGTGTGGGTGCTGTCGCTCAGCCATCCGGACAGGACCATGCGCAAGGCCGCCGATGTGCAGGCGGCTGTCTGGGAGTCCGCCATGGAGGCCTGGAACGACGCGGGCCGCCGCTGGTGGGGTCTGGGCAACGGCAAGGCGGCGGACGAGGCCAAGCCACGTCCGGCGTCCGACGGTGACAGGCGCTTCGCCGCGCCGGAATGGCACGCCAACCCGGCCTACCGCACGCTCAAGGAGATGTACCTGCTGGCCTCCGACTGGCTGCTGGAGCAGGGCGAGCAGGCCGACGGCCTCGACGATGCCGAACGGCGGCGGCTGACCTTCCACCTCCGCCAGTTCGTCGACGCCATGAGCCCAACGCTTCTGCTGGCCTCCAACCCGGTCGCCTTGCGGCGGGTGCTGGAAACCGGCGGCGTCAGCTTGGCCGACGGCGCGCGCAACCTGCTCTCGGACCTGCGGGACGGCCGCCTCAGCATGGTGGACGCCACCGCCTTCGAGCCGGGGCGCAATCTGGCGACGACCCCCGGCAAGGTGGTCCACCGCAACCGGCTGATCGAACTGATCCAGTACCAGCCGGCGGGCGAGGCCGTGCACGCGGTGCCGCTGCTCATCATGCCGCCGTGGATCAACAAGTACTACATCCTCGACTTGCAGCCGAAGAACTCGATGGTGCGCCATCTGGTCGAGCAGGGGTTCACGGTGTTCGTGATCTCGTGGAAGAACCCGGACTCCGCGATGGACGGCGTCGGGTTCGAGGACTACATGGACCTCGGCCCGCTGGAGGCCGCCGATGTGGTGCGCGACATCACCGGGGCCGCGTCGATCAACGTGATGGGCTACTGCATCGGCGGCACGCTGCTCGCCATCACGCTCGCCTGGCTGGCCGCGAAGCGCGACACCCGGTTCAACGCCGCCACCTTCATGGTGTCGCTCCAGGACTTTTCCCATGTCGGCGACACCGCGGTGTTCCTGGGCGAGCCGACGGTGGATTTCATCGAGCAGCAGATGATGGAGCGCGGCTATCTCGACAGCCGGGAGATGAGCAACATGTTCAACCTGCTGCGCTCCAACGACCTGATCTGGTCGAACGTCGTCAACAACTACCTGATGGGCAACAAGCCCCCGGCCTTCGACCTTCTGTACTGGAACAGCGACGGCACCCGCATGGCGCGGGCGGCGCACAGCTGGTACCTGCGCAACACCTATGTCGAGAACAACCTGATTATTCCGGGCAAGGTCAGGCTCAAGGCCGAGGCCATCGACCTCGGGCGCATCCCGCAGGACGTCTACGCGGTCGGCGCGGAGAAGGACCACATCGTGCCCTGGGACGCCGCGTGGCGCGTCACCCGGCTGCTTCAGGGGAGCGCGGTGCGCTACGTGCTGGCGTCCAGCGGGCACATCGCCGGGATCATCAACCCGCCCGGCGGCAAGGGCACCTATTGGACCAACGACGCCGAAGAGCCCGGCGCGACCGCGCAGGCATGGCGCGAGACGGCCGCCGCGCACGGCGGCAGCTGGTGGACGGACTGGACGGCGTGGCTGGCCGAACGGTCGGGTCGAAAAGGAAAGCCGCCGACGCTGGGCAGTGCGGCGTATCCCGCGCTGGCCGACGCGCCAGGATCTTACGTCCTGGAGAAGTGAGTCCGCACCGCTGCTTGGCGCCGCGGGTGGCCCGTCAGGACCAGAGCCCCTTCAGCCCCCAGGCGATGAGCGTCGCCATGAGCAAAAGGAAAAGCCACCGATTGATGCTGCCCCAGCGGCGGGGCCGGCTGGCGGTTTCACCATGTGCGACCGTGGTCGTGGCGGACCCGCCTTCCGGCAAGAGCTTCACCAGACGATCAGCGGTCGTAACGGCGTCCGGGGCTTCGGGCTGTTGCGCGGGAAGCCGACGGAGGATGACGGCGAGCGCCGCTGCCGCGGCATCCCTGGGCAGCGCCGCCAGACGGGCGGCCTCGGCCCAGGGATCGATGTCGAGCCGCGCCAGCGCCGAGAGGACGCTGAGTGGGCTGCCGTTCTTCTCCTCCCAGAGCGGGGCGGCCAGGAACTCGGTCAAGTCGGATTGGTGCAGGGTGTATTCGGCGCGCAACGGCATGTCGCCCTCCCATAAAATCGCGCGAGAGATCGTTATATAAGGCGATATTCTGAAAAATCATCGGCGCCGGTTCAAATAAGCACAAGTTGACAAATATTGCACGGACGCGAGGGTGCGCGGCTGTGCTCCAATAAATACGTTGCCGATTGATTCAGAAGCGGCCGATTTGGCAAGATTTTTCTTCCAAGCGCGCGAGAGACGATTGTCAATCGGGCGCCGGGGCCTCGTCACGATGCTGGCGCAGTTCCGGCACGCCACGCGAGGGCTCGCCCAGTCGCCGCTCGTAGACGCCACCCTCGCCCGCGACCCGAACCCCCTGGACCACACGCCGCGTCCTGTCGTCCGAGGCGCCGAGGCTGCGCAGGGCATGGTCCATCAGCCCGAAGGCAAGCTCGCGCTCCCCCATGATCGCCACGCCCACGCCCTGCCTTTCCAGATGGGCGACCTCGGCCTCGCTGTGGGCCCGCACCGCCGTATCGATGCCGGGGTTGATCTGACGCGCGAGATCGAGAACGCGCCGTGTCCGGTAGCCGCCGGGTGTGGCGACCACGATCAGCCGCGCCCGCCGGATGCCGGCCGCCTCCAGGACGCCCGGTGTCGTCGCGTCCCCGTAGACGGCCGGCACGCCGCGTTTGCGCAACGCCTCGACCCGTCGGCGGTTCTGCTCGATGACCACGATGGGCAAATTCTGGCTTTTCAGGCCCTTGCCGACGATGCTGCCGACCCGTCCGTAGCCGACGATCACCGCATGATCCTGCGGACCTTCGTGGGCCGGAGGCAGCACTGATAGGCTGTCGTTTCTCTGGCGTTCGAGACGGCCCAGCATGCCCGGTCGCCGGCGCAGCCAGCCGGAAAGCCGGTCGAGACCGGCGAACACCAACGGATTGAGCGTGATCGAGAGGAGCGCTCCCGCGAGAATCAGGTCGCGTCCCTCCGGCGGCAGGAGCCCGAGCGTCACCCCAAGGCCGGCCAGGATGAACGAGAACTCGCCGATCTGCGCCAGACTGGCCGACACGGTGAGCGCGGTCGATGCGGGGTAACCGAACGCCAGCACGATCCCGAACGCCGCCAATGATTTGCCCAGCGCGATGACCAGGACGACGGCGAGCACGGCCAGCGGTTCGCGGATCAGGATCGTCGGGTCGAACAGCATGCCGACCGAGACGAAGAACAGCACCGCGAAGGCGTCCTGGAGCGGCAACGCGTCGGCGGCGGCCTGATGGCTGAAGTCGCTTTCGCTCAGGACGACGCCGGCGAAGAAGGCTCCGAGTGCGAAGGAGACGCCGAACAGCGCGGCCGAGCCGAAGGCGATGCCGAGCGCGGTCGCGAGCACCGAGAGCGTGAACAACTCGCGCGAGCCGGTCCGGGCGACCTGCATCAGAAGCCAAGGGATCGCGCGCGTGCCGACCACCAGCACCAGGGCCAGGAACAGCCCGACCTTGCCCAGCGTCAGCGCCAGGGTCACGGCCAGGGCGCCGCCGGTCTCCCCCGCCACGCCGCGCGGAGTCCCGCCGAGAACTCCCGCCAAGGCCGGCAACAGCACCAGCGCCAGCACCATGGCGAGATCCTCGACGATGAGCCAGCCGACGGCGATCCGTCCGTTTTCCGAATCGAGGATGTTGCGTTCCTCAAGGGCGCGCAGCAGCACCACGGTGCTGGCGACCGAAAGCGCCAATCCGAACACCAGACCCGCACCGAACGGCCAGCCCCACATGTGCGTAACGCCGATGCCGAGCGCCGTCGCCATCGCGATCTGGGCAAGGGCACCGGGTATCGCGATGGTGCGGACGGCGAGCAGATCCTTGATCGAGAAATGGAGCCCGACCCCGAACATCAGGAGGATGACGCCGATTTCGGCGAGTTGGGATGCGAGCCCCTCGTCGGCAACGAAGCCGGGCGTGAAGGGGCCGGCTGCGACGCCGGCCAGCAGATAGCCGACGAGGGGAGGCAGCCGGAGCTTGCTGGCGAGAAGGCCGCCCAGAAAGGCGAGAACCAGGCCCATGACGATGGTGGCGATGAGCGGCGTCTCGTGCGGCATGACGATCCTTGTCCGGTCCCGGACGGGAGAATCCCGCGATGGGGCCCGGCTCGGTCAAATATGGTGGTTGCCTAGCGACTGGTCAGCGCGATGCGTGGCCGTACCGACGGCAGGTGTTCGTCCGCGCCTTCGCTTGCGCCCTCGCGCATCTCCATATCCATTGGATGATGATGGAATATGGGCTTCGCTTTGATTTCGATGGCTGGATGGTCATCGACACTACGATGGTGGACGGCGAACTGGCCGGTGAGGCGGTTCGCCGTGGTCTGCCCTTCGCCGAGGCGGAGCATCTGGCCGAGTGTCTGAATCGGAGCGTGATCGGGCATCACGCCAATCAGAACTGACGGCGCCGGGCTGCGGGCAACATGTGTGGGGGCAAAATGTGCGGGGTCAGGCGCGCACCCTCGCAAGATGGAGGGTGGAGAGCCACATAAGGAAGGGCTGCGGCTCGAACGTTGCCCTTGAGGACACCATGAAGCCCGCTGTCATTGCCCTTCTTCTTTCGTTCGCCATCGGTGCTGCCGGTGCCGCCGCTGCCGATGAGCGCAATCCTACGCACCTCTTCGACCCCGGCAATCACGTCGATGCCGCTGGTGTCGTCCGCGACCGCGGTGACCGGCCCGTCGGGCGCATCGAGGCGGACGTCAAGGGGAGCCAGGTGTTGCGCGACAACGCCGGGCGCCTGATCGGCAGCGTCGAGCGTGGCTTTGCCGAAGGAGAACTGGTGATCCGGGACAGCGAAGGTCGCCGCCAGGGTACGCTCGAACGCCGGTAGTGACACGGAGACCCCAGCGTCGCGGCCGCTGCCAGCCGATCGCCGGATCAGTAGAAGGCCCCTTCGTCCAGATCCTTTCTGAACGGTCCGGACCAGGCGGAGGGAAGCGACGACCGATAGATCCGGGAGGTTCGGGTCGGCACGTAGGTCACCGTGATGGTGTGGACTTGGATCGTGCCGCCCCTGATGACACGCGCCTCGACGCGGTCCTTCATACTGAAATCGTCCGGGCGAAGCGTGACGTGGGCAACGCACCGTTCGAAAGTCTCCCTCTCCATGTTCTTGAGCATGGCGATTTCTCCGGTTCAGGCCACAGGCCCATGAATCAGGACGAAGAGCAGGACCGCCAGCACGACGGCGACCGGGATCACCAGCGGCGGCACAAAGTACTCCATGGCAGCGCTCCAAAGGGTTGTGGAGCCGGGAGGCGTGGGTGTTTGAAGGGTCATGGTCATGTTCCGTATGTTCGGCAGACCGATTTGGGGTTGTCGTGAATTGGGTATGCCGTGGCGACGTCCTCATCGCCAGTGCACCGCCGACCGAGGCCGATAAAGGGACTGCGATGGGCTCTATGGAAGAAATGGTGCTGAAATAAGTTTTGCACCGTGGCGATTCCGGCATATGAACCCATAAACCGCAAAGAAGGACGGGGGATGGGCGCCGAACCATCAACGAGAAAATTTTATCGATCGCTGCGGCATTTGTATTCTATGTCGTTCGCGGACGAGCTTTTTACTCGTGTCCAAGTTTGGCTCCGGCCGAAGATTGGCAGGCCGATGTAGGCGCGTACTTTCAATGCCTGATCCGACAGAGCGGTGATATTGCCGCTGTAGGTCTGACCATCTTGCGGATTGTAGACTGACCCGTCCCACGTATCGGGGCCGGTGGATTTGAGACGGGTTATGACGACGAGCCCGCAGACCCGTTGCGCATGTTTGGCAGGATCGGGATTGTTTCGATCCAGTCGAAGCGATCCACTTCGATCTGTCGAACTCTCCAACCAAATAATTCGGCCACAAAGCTGACCGTCGCATTTGGCAATCTTGAGGACAGCGTCTTTGTCTTCCGTCAGCCAGACACCTTGCAGGTCCGCGGCCAAAGCCGTCCCTGGTATCATGGAAAGAACCAAAAGGACCGCCAACAAAGTCAGGAAAGAATTCAACAGTGTTTGCAACGCATGATCCGCTGTGTCGTGCCGCTCTTTGCGAGATCCATGGTTGCAACTGGAGCCGGTGGCCCGGTGTGGGCCGAGCAGCGACGGCATCGCTGTCCGGCAGGCCGCACACGTCAATCGTTTGAGGCCGATGGCTACCCTTTGTACTGGGAATGAGCGGTCAAGTGCTCCAACTCGCTCCATGCTGAGCGCTTGTGCAGCACCAATGGTGCCGAGCAGGATTTTCCTGTCTCTCGCGCGCATTGCAGCCTCCAGCAGCATTGTTCATCAACAGTCGCACTCGCGTCACATCGCGGTTTGAGACGATGATTCCAGAGACTTTTCAAGCGGGCCTCCGTGGAGCCCGTCACCAACCGGGGGCGGCATTGGAAACCGTAGCTCCCAGGAACTTCAACGGCGATCTCGGTCGGCTTGTCCAATTTCACTTTTCCGCCTGCCCAATGCCGCCGGACGCCGACGCCGCCCCCGTTTTGTGATGGGTTCCGGCCAAACGGATGAGCGTCAGCATGCGTTCGGGAATGGGCTCCTGGAGGACAGGGGAAAACCGGTCGCGCAGGCGGCGCCGTGCGGAGCGGTCCTGCATCAGTTGCCATCTGAGATCGGGATTGCCAGCCAGGTAAGCCACGACCACCTCAGTCGCCGTCGGGTCGAGCGTGTCGCAGACGTAAGCTTCCAGGTCGCGCCGGGTGATGCCCGGGGTCTGTTCGTTCATCCGGTGTCCATCCCTTTCAGGGCGTCGAGGCTTATGGGCTCAATGCAGGGGGCGCGCGCTGGGGTGGGCCAGTGCGTTCCCTGCCGCGTGTATGATGATGCGTGTGATCACTGCCGTTTCCGCATAGCCGCTTTTCGGAACGGATGCGCGCCCGGAGCCGTTTGGTTGATAAGGACCCTTGTGACTATGTGAACAGCCGAGCCTGCAAAACATGCGGCTTCTCGAATGAAAAGTTTGTTTTGGCGTTGTGCCGTTATTTGATGACACGTTCATTTGCGATGCCTGGAACTTCGGTGAGAACGCGTGCGCACCGTTGGAGAGATGGCGTTATGGATTCCGGATGAGGATTCGATATCGTCTCGCCCATACTGTGTCATGATGACATGGGCAGGCGACATGGGCAGGCGACATGGATTGCGCGCTGAGCGCCGGCGTTCTTTTCCGGAGGAA
The DNA here is from genome assembly GCF_053470405.2 of Azospirillum mesophilum. NCBI lineage: Bacteria > Pseudomonadati > Pseudomonadota > Alphaproteobacteria > Rhodospirillales > Azospirillaceae > Azospirillum > Azospirillum mesophilum. Next base: position 9,658 of record NZ_JBPXMQ020000063.1, on the reverse strand, counting down.
ACATGACCGGCTTCCGTCCAGACCTGCCCAACAGGCCAGAACGCACCAACGCGGAGCAGCAAGTGGACGCTGTACGGGCGCAGGGAGGAATCTTCGTCAAGGCGGTCGCCGCCACGCGCGTGCCGATGATGGTCGCCGACGCGACGCGGCCGGGCAACCCGGTGATCTTCGCCAACGGCGCGTTCCTGGCCATGTCCGGCTACACGATGGACGAGGTCCTGGGGCAGGAACCGCACTTCCTGGACGGGCCGGACACCGATCCCACGACGATCCAACGGTTCAAGAACGCCATCGCCGGGCAGCGCGACGAAGTACTGGAGATCCAGCAGTACCGCAAAGACGGCAGCACGCTGTGGGTGGCGCTGTTCGTCGGCCGGTGGACCGACGAAAACGGGAACATCGTCCACCATTTCCTGTCCTTTCTGGACATCACACGGCGCCGCGAAGCCGAAGAGGACCTGAAACGGCTCACCCGGGATCTGGAACAGCGCGTGGCCGAGCGGACGCAGGAATTAACGACGGCCAACGCGCGCCTGTCGCGCCTGCTGGCGGAAAACGACGTGCTGTTGCGCGAGGTGGACCACCGGGCCAAAAACAGCTTGGCCATCGCCTCCTCTCTTCTGTTCGCGCAGGCGTACCGGCAAGCGGACCCGGAGGTCCGGGCGCTGTTCCTGGACACGCAGGAGCGGCTGGGAGCGATGGCGCACGCGCACAACCTGCTCAGCAAGTCCCGCGACCCCCGCCGGATCGGTCTTGCGCCCTACCTTCGGGATTTGTGCGCATCCTTGATGACTGCCACCGGCAAGGACGCCGGCATTCGGATCGAGGTGCAGGCGGACGAGGACATTCACATCCTGGCGGACCAGGCCATCGCGCTGGGGTTGGTGGTGAATGAACTGGTCACCAACGCGGTGAAGCACGCTTTCCCGTCCAATCCGGCGGGGCACATCGCGGTGGTGGCCCGGCGGTCGCGCGCGGACCGGGTGATGGTGCGTGTAAGCGACGACGGGGTCGGCATGTCCGCCGGCCGGGAAGGCGCCCTGGGCTATGGAATCGTGCGCGCCCTCGTCGAACAGATCGACGGCGAGATCGACGTCGGCCAGGACGTGGGCGTGGCTGTGACGGTCACGTTTCCAGCCTGATTGCCATCGGACGGGCGGGAAGTGTGCCGCGCGGTATTCCGCACATGATCCAAGGGCTATTCCCCGGATGCCGGATGGGATGGCCGGTGGCCGGTCCCCACGTAGATTTGGTCATCCTGCCATCGGCCTTGTGTCGCCTTCGGGCAAGGAACCCGTTGCGCTTCCTGGATCACAGCATGACGTGCCCCGTCGCGTGGCGGGGTGCCCACCCGCATCACAGGAGGACAGCGATGTCCATCGGCACCGTCAAGTGGTTCAACGGCACCAAGGGCTATGGTTTCATTCAGCCGGACAGCGGCGGCCCGGACGTGTTCGTCCACGCTTCGGCCGTCCAGCGCGCCGGCATGCACGCGCTGGACGAGGGCCAGAGGGTTTCCTATGAGGAACTGCGCGACCCGAAACGCGGCAAGACCTCCGCTGAGGAACTCAAAGCTGTTTGAGGCGCCATGCCGGGCTTCCCATGCCGGGCTTGGGCGGAAGGGCACCGGGGATTTCCGGTGCCCTTTTCGCGTCTCCACGTCCCAGCGGCATGGAGCGCTTCCCCATGGACTGCCACCGGCCAGAATCACATGCACGGCTCAAGAAGGAGAAACGCGATGCTCTGCGGCCCCATTGCGGACCACGGCATCCGACCGAGTGCTTGTTTTGAGATCCGTCCCGATGCCGCAGGGGGGACGTGGACGGTGTTCGACACCGCGACCGGCAAAGTCGCGACGTTGAACAATCGCCTTCAGAGCGGCTATGGCATCGAGGATGCCGCGGAGATTGCCGAGCTGATGTGCCGGCTGACGCGCTTCCGGCCCAAACCTCGACCCTGACCGCAGGATTCATGCACGGCGCCCGCAGCGCAATCCGCGCGGATGTCCGCACAACCATCGAGGCTGCCCCTGACCCTTGACCAAGCACTTGCCATCGCGATCATCATCGGGTTGGTGGCGCTGTTCGTCTGGAACCGGCTGCGTTACGACCTGACGGCGTTGCTCGGACTGCTCGTGGCCATGGCCACCGGAGTCGTTCGGCCATCCCAGGCCTTCGTCGGCTTCAGTGATCCGGTGGTGGTCATCATCGCGTCGGCGCTCGTCGTCAGCGCCGGAGTGGGCAAGTCGGGCATGATCAGCCGGGGCATCCGGCGCCTGGAACCCCATCTGCGAACCACCGAAGCGCGTGTGGCGGCGCTCACGGGCAGCGTCATGGTCCTGTCCGCCTTCATGAAGAACATCGGCGCCCTGGCGATTTTCCTGCCGATCGCCGTCCAGGTGGCCCGGCGCAGCGGCACGCCGGCATCGAATCTGCTGATGCCGATGTCCTTCGGATCGCTGACCGGCGGCCTCGTGACGCTGATCGGCACCTCACCCAACATCCTCGTCTCGCGGGTGCGCACCGAACTGCTCGGGACGCCGTTCGCCATGTTCGATTTCGCGCCGGTCGGCCTGGGCATCGCGGCGGCCGGCTTCGCCTTCCTTGTGGTCGGCTGGCGGTTGCTGCCGGGGGGTCGGCGGGCGCCGCCGCCGCCGGCTGCAGCGTTCGATATCGAGCCGTACCTGTCCGAAGCGCGCCTGCCCGCCACCTCCCCGCTGGTGGGGAAGACGGTCGCCGACCTGGAAGCCGTCGGCGAAGGCAGCGTCACCGTTGTCGCCATCATCCGTGAGCATGAAAGGCGTTACAGCCCCGCCGGGCATTGGACGCTGTTCGCCGACGACATCCTCGTGCTCCAAAGCGACCCCCACGCGCTGCGGACGGTGGTGGCGGAGGCGAAACTGCACCTTGAAGGCGCCGGCCGGAGCGTGACGAAGAATCTGGCCGCCCATGACGTCGGGGTGGTCGAGGCGGTGGTGATGACGAGTTCCCCCCTGCTTGGCTGCTCGCCGGCACAACTGCGCCTGCGCCAGCAGCATGGCGTGAACCTCATCGGGATCAGCCGGCACGGCGAGCGCATCGTCACCCGGCTTCGAAACCTGCGCTTCCAGGCGGGCGACGTCCTCGTCCTGCAAGGAAGCGTCGAGGCCATGCCCGATACGTTGCGTGGCCTTGGCTGCCTGCCGCTCGTCGATCGGGCCACCGGCTTGGAACGCCGCGGCCGGGAGTACCTGCCGCTGGTCCTGCTGGCGCTCGCCATGGGGGGCGTGGCGCTCAATCTACTTCCCGTGGCGGCCGCGTTCTTCGGCGCTGCCGTTCTCATCGTGCTGTTCGGCGTGCTCACCTTGAAGGAGGCGTACGATGCGCTCGAACTGCCCATCCTGGTGCTGCTCGCCTGCCTGATCCCGATCAGCGACGCCATCAGCAGCACGGGCGCTGCCGCGCTGATGGCGCAAGGGCTTGCGGTCGTCGCCGGCGCTCTGCCTCCCGTGGGGGCGGTGACGCTGGTCCTGGTGACGGCGATGGCGCTGACGCCGTTCCTCAACAACGCGGCGACGGCGCTGATCATGGCGCCGATCGCGGCGAGCCTGGCCCAGAGGCTCGGCATGAACCCGGATCCTCTGCTGATGGCAGTGGCGGTGGGGGCCGCCTGCGATTTCCTGACGCCCATCGGACACCAATGCAACACGCTGGTCATGGGTCCGGGCGGCTATCGCTTCGGCGATTACTGGCGGCTCGGCCTGCCGCTGTCGATCATCGTGGTTGCCGTCGGAACCCTGCTCATTCCCCTGGTGTGGGGACTGCGGTGAGCGCCGGGGATCAGCCGTCCCCGAGCATGTTCGCCAGGAGTTCGGCGAGATGGTCCGAATCCACCGGCTTGTTGAGCAGGAAGTAACCGCTCCGCTGCGCCTCGGCCATGCGCTCCGGCGAGGTGTCACCGGTAATCAGGACCGCCGCCGCGACGCCGTGCCGGTGCGCGGCGGCGATGGCGTCCGTTCCCCGTTCGCCCCTGGCCAGGGTGTAGTCGGCGACGATGGCGGCCCGGGTGCCGGGCATCCGCTCCAGGTGCTTCGACGCTTCGCGCAGGCTGCGGGCCGCGAACACCGTGGCGCCGCGGGACTGAAGCGAAAGCGTCAACGCCTTGAGGACCAGCGCCTCGTCATCCACCACCAGCACGGTCACGCCGTTCAGCGCGATCTGCCCGGTTGCGACGTGAGTGACGGTTCCGGAATTCGCGATGGGTGCCTGACCGGATTGGGCGAGCGGAAGCGCCAGCGTGAAGGTGGAGCCCCGGTCCGGGTTCGAGCGCACCTCCACCCCCGTTCCGAGCAGGGCGGCGACACGGCGCACGGTCGAGAGCCCGAGGCCGAAGCCACGGCTGTGCTCCCGCGCGGTTTTCCCGAGTTGGACATACTCGTCGAAGACATGCTCGATCTTGTCGGCGGGGATCCCGACGCCCGTGTCGACGACCGAAATCCGCACAGTCTCGCCCTCTACGCGCAATTCGACGCGGACGCCGCCGGCTTCGGTGAACTTCACCGCGTTCGACAGGAGATTGCGCAGGATCAACTCGACCAGCAAGGGATCCGAACGCACCAGCAAGTCCGTGTGCGGCACGTCCATGAACAGTCCGGCTTCCCTGGCCTGTCCCTGGAATTCGCTGTGCAGACGACCCAGCAGTTCGCTCAACTCGAAATCACGAACCACCATCTGGAAGACGCCGGCGTCAAGCCGCGCCACCTCGAGCAATCCGGTCAGCATGCCGGTGAGGCTCGCGAGGCTGTCGGAGAGCGGTTCGACCAGTTTGCGCTCCTCGGCCGGGAGCGGACGCATCTTCAGCAGCCCCAGGAACAGGTTGGCGGCCATCACCGGCTGACGCAGGTCGTGGCTGACCGAAGCCAGAAAGCTCGACAGCCTGCGGTTCGCCTCCTCCGCCTTTTCCCGGGCCACGCTTTCGTCCCGCTGGAGCCGCTCTTCGGTAACGTCGCGAAGCAGAATGGCGACGCTGTCGTCTCCCCGCGACACCTTCCAGACATAGACTTCAAACCACCGCCCCAGAGGAGCGCCGAACAACTCGTGCCGTTCCGGTTCGCCCGACCGCAGCACGCGGGCCGGGATCTCCCACCAGTGCGGTTCGATTCCGGGCGCCGCTTCGGTCAGACGCCGGCCCAGGAAATCCCCGTCGAACATGCGGATGGCCGCCGGGTTGGCTTCCGAATAGATGGCATCCACGGGCTTGCCGTCGCCATCGCAGACGATCCGCGCCAGAACGAGCCCCTCGGTCATCGATTGGAACAGCGAGCGGTATTTCTCCTCGCTGGCCTCCAGGTTCGCCGTCGCCTGCCGGCGCTCGGTCACATCCACGAAGGTGACGACCACGCCGTCGATGCGGTCGTCGATGGTGCGGTAGGGCCGCAGCCGCACCATCAGCCAGCGGCCGTCGGTCGTCCCGAGTTCGCGTTCGATGGGGATCAACTCGCGAAGAACGCGGAGCGCGTCCTCCTTCAGCCCCTCATAGTCGAGCCGGTGCGTGAAATCGGTGATCGCCCGCCCGACATCGGCATCGGTGATGTTGAACACCCACGCCACCGGGGGCGTCAGCATGCGGATGTTCAGATCCGAATCCAGGAACAACGTGCCGATCTCCGTGGAGGCCACCATGTTCCTCAAGTCGCTGTGAGCCGATGAAATGCTTTTCAGTTTGCCCTGCAGTTCCCCGTTCACGGTCTGCAGTTCCTCATTCATCGACTGAAGCTCCTCCTTCGAGGTCTCCAGCTCTTCCGAGGTGGACCGGTACTCCTCGTTGATCGATTGCAGCTCCTCGTTGGCCGCGCGCAGCTCCTGGATCGCGAGTTCGTATTCGACGCGGCTGGTCTTCAGACGCTCCTCCGACGCCTTCAACTCCTCCTGCAGGCGGCCGATTGCATTGTTCGAACCGGACATTCCGGACTCGGTGGGGCGCTCCGGATCGATGGCCCCGCCGTCCAGGAAGTAGACCAGAGCCTGGCCGGTCGAGAATTCCTGCTGCGGCGTTGGTGCTACCTGCATGGCCACCCGGTGCGGCGCCCCATCGAAAGCCACGGCCATCGGAGGGGTCAGGGTGGGCTCGCCATGCTCCAGCGCGCGCCGCAGGGCAATGTGCAGATCCACGCGCAGTTCGGGCCTGACCAGGCCCGGCAGCTCGTTGTTGAAGGTGCCGCCGGAGGGGAGCAGGAAGCGTCCCGCCGTCGGCGAGAGATGCAGGATGCGCCGATCGCGATCCACCAGGATGCTGGGCGGCGCCGTCTGTTCCAACGCCGCGATGTGCAGCTGGGCGGTTCCGGCCTCCGCGCCGGCCGGTTGGAAGGACGCGCGACGCGCCGGCATCAACGTCCCCAGTTTCGACGGCGGCTGCGGCAATTCCGGCAGCCGCCGACCGTCCTGCGGCAGGGCACGGTACAGGCGGGCTTCGCGATGCACGGCGGAGAAGAGGTCGGGGGTGGCGTCGGCCGTCTCCGCCGAGCCCAGGAACAGATAGCCGTTGGGCTCCAGCCCATAATGGAACACCCCGCAGATCTGACGCTGGAGGTCGCGTTCAAGGTAGATCAGCAGGTTTCGGCAGGAGATGAGCTGGAGCCGCATGAACGGCGGGTCCTTCAGCGCGCTGTGGAAGGCGAACAGAACCAGGTCGCGGACTTCCCTCTTGATCCGATAGTGCGCGCCTTCTTTCGAAAAGAACCGGTGCAGCCGCTCCTCGCTGACATCCGCTTCGATCGAGGCGGGATAGCGGCCCTCCCGCGCGGTGGCCAGGGCGCCTTCGTCCAGGTCGGTGGCGAAGATCTGGATGGGCACGGAAACGCAACGGCGCGTCGCCTCCTCCAGCATGAGGATGGCCAGGCTGTAGGCTTCCTCGCCCGTGGCGCAGCCGGCGACCCAGGCCCGGATCGCCTGATCTTCCCCCACCCGCTCGAAAATCGGCTGGATCGCCTCCTTCGCCAGCACGCCGAAGGCGTCGGGGTCGCGGAAGAACATGGTGACGGAGATCAGCAGATCGTCGAACAGCTTTTGCGCTTCCTCGGGCGTTTCCCGCAGGTGGTTGGCATAGGCTTCCAAACCGGTGCAGCGCGTGACCTGCATGCGCCGGCTGATCCGCCGCATGACGGTCGCGCGTTTGTAGCTGGAGAAGTTGTGCCCGGTGCGCGCCCGCAAGAACCGAAGGATGTTGCGAAGGTGGACCTCCGCATCGTCCATGGTGATCAGCCGGATCGTCGCCTTGCTGCGGACCACCTCGGCGATGCGTTCTCCCATTTTGCGGATCGGCAGGACGAAATCGGCAACCCCGGTCGCAATGGCGCTGAGCGGCATTGTCGGGTACTCCGCCTCTTCCGGATCCTGGATGAAGACGACACCCCCGGACTCCTTGATCGCGCTGACGCCCGCGGCCCCGTCCGAGCCGCCTCCGGTGAGGACAACGGCGATGCCGTCGCCCCGCGCGGCGGCAACCGAGCGGAAGAACATGTCGATGGGGGCGCGGCTGCCACGCGGCCTGCCGAACGGGCGCGCGGCGACATCGTTCCCTTTGATCACCAGTTCGCGGTCGGGTGGAATCACGTAGACGCAGTTCGGCTCCAGGCGCGGGCTGTCCTCGACCTGACGCACCGGCATCGTGGTCGACCCGGCGAGTATTTCGGCGAGCACGCTGGGGTGGTCCGGCGCCAGATGCACGATCACGACAAAGGCAAGCCCGAGATCATCGCCGATCTGACCGAAGAACGTCCGAAGCGCCGACACGCCGCCAGCGGAAGCACCGATCGCGCAGACGGGCGTGCAAGCCTGAAAGCTCTTCCCGTAACTTACCGCGTCTTCCACATTATCTCCCGATCTTTTTATTGTTTTTACTGCCCCCTGGCGCGATGTCAGGGCCTATACAAACTCAGATATGATCGTTGGTTCAACCATCGCTGTCAATGCACGTGCGGCACCGCAGGACTGCAATATCCTTTCCGGATGAGAAATTCTCCTTTGCAGTATGAATGGAGAATGATGAATGTGGACGATTTTCGCCTTTTTAAGGAAATCCCCAGTTATTTTATCGCAAGACATAGAGCATGTTTGTCGCTGTCACTCCGGCTTTATGGGCGGATTCTCCGGCGAGAGCATGCAGAAGTGTGGGGCGGTCGGGTAGATCGGCGGATCCGAGGGGTGTAGGGTCGGAGCTTCTGGAGGCACCGTCAATTCGTTGAGGCTGGCGGTTCGGGAAGACACGGTTTGCTAAGGGGCGCCAAGTTCCGGCTACGGGTGATCAGCGAGTTGAAGAACCGCGGCGTCGTGGACGTGCTGATTGCCGTCGTCGATGGCCTGAAGGGCTTCCCCGAGGCGATCACTGCTGTCTTCCCGCAGGCCCAGATGCAAACCTGCATTGGCCACCTGATCCGCGGGTCCCTGGAGTTCGTGTCCTGGAAGGACCGCCGGACGGTCAACGCCGCGCTGAAGCTGCTGTTCCTGGTCTTGAACCAAGCCTGCAAAGACCGGAAGATGCCACCACGCGAGTGGGGCATGGCCCGCGCCCAGTTCGCCATCCAGGAGAGCATGCAGAAGTGTGGGGCGGTCGGGTAGATCGGCGGATCCGAGGGGGTGTAGGGTCGGAGCTTCTGAAAAACGGACCTCCTGATGCCCCGACAGCCTCCCGCCAAAAACTCAACGGCTGAACTGTCGAGCGGTTCGATCCTTCAGGTGAAGGTCCGCCTCCTGGACGTCAGCCCGATGGTCTGGCGACGGCTTCTGGTGCCGGCCGCGTTCACTCTTGAAGAACTGCATGGTGTTCTTCAGGTGGCCATGGGCTGGGAGGGCATTCATCTTTACCGGTTCCGGATCCATGCTGTCCATTACGGCTCGTTCGAGCTGGGCGTCTCATCGCCACGGGTCCCCTTGGATGCCTTCCGGTTCCGCAAGGGGGCCAAATTCACCTACGATTACGATATGACCGCGCTCTGGCGGCATGAGGTTCGGGTCGAGGGTCGTCGGGAGCCCGAACCGGGGCGCTTCTACCCGGTTTGCATCGCCGGAGACCACACCTGTCCGCCGGAGGGCTGTGGTGGGCCGGAAGGCTATGCGGACCGGCGCCGGGAAGCCGTCGGCTTCGACGCTCTGGACGACATCGCCACGATCGCGCGTCTGGTCGAGGCGGTGGTGCTCGACACGCAGACCGGCCTTCTGGATGACCCGGACACGCGCCGGGAATTGGAAGAAGCGCTGGATCGCGCCAAAGCCCGCGAACCGTTTCTCGCCGACGATTTCTCCCGGCGCACGGTGAACCAGCGATTCCGGCAGGACGAGCATCATGTTCTCATGCATCAGCACTTCTGAGGAGGAGCATTCCGCAAATCGGTCGAAGGCCGCGGCCGGCGTTCCCTAGCTGGCAGCGATCGCCTGCACGAGCGCCCGGCCGCCGGAATCGGTGATCTGGTCGAACTTGTGCCGCAGCGTCGCCGCACTGGTGTCGGCGTAAATCCGGGTGGTGGCGATGTCGTCATGGCCGAGAAACGATGTACCCCGCCATGAGTTTGCTCCGATAAAAAGGAAGAACAAACCGGCTTGCAGGATAGGCCGACGCCGCGCGAGTCTGAAGCTTTCCGAGAGGCGATCGGCTCCGCTGGTTTTCCTGAGACCGTCTCAAACCT
>NZ_JBPXMQ020000062.1:0-27908 GCF_053470405.2 Azospirillum mesophilum | reverse complement strand
TTGTCGGCCGAGGCCTCGGCCGGGGCGTAGCCCTTGCCCTTCTTGGTGACGACGTGGATCAGGACGGGCTTGTCGTCCTCGGCGTCGCGCACGTTCTGCAGCACCGGCAGCAGATGGTCCAGGTTGTGCCCGTCGATCGGCCCGATGTAGTAGAAGCCCAGTTCCTCGAACAGCGTGCCGCCGGTCACCATGCCGCGCGCGTACTCCTCCGCCCGCCGCGCCGCCGTTCGCAAGGGACGCGGGAGCTGGTCGGCGATGTCCTTCGCCAGATGGCGCAGCGACAGATAGGGCTTGGAGGAGATCAGGCGCGACAGGTACGCGCTCATCGCGCCGACCGGGGGGGCGATGGACATGTCGTTGTCGTTCAGGATGACGATCAGCTTGCTGTTCGCGGAGCCAGCGTTGTTCATGGCCTCGTAGGCCATACCGGCGCTCATCGAACCGTCGCCGATCACGGCGATGACGTGGTTGTCCTTGCCCAGCTGGTCGCGCGCCACCGCCATGCCCAAACCGGCGGAGATCGAGGTGGAGCTGTGGCCGGCGCCAAACGGGTCATATTCGCTTTCGGACCGCTTGGTGAAACCCGACAGCCCATTGCCCATGCGGAGCGTGCGGATGCGGTCGCGGCGCCCGGTCAGGATCTTGTGCGGGTAGCACTGGTGCCCGACGTCCCAAATCAGCCGGTCGTCGGGGGTGTCGAACACGTAGTGGAGCGCCACGGTCAGTTCGACCACGCCCAGCCCCGCGCCCAGATGCCCGCCGGTGACCGACACCGCGCTGATGGTTTCCGTGCGCAGCTCGTCCGCGAACTGGCGGAGCTGTTCGGGTTTCAGGGAGCGCAGGTCGGCTGGCGTGTGGACGAGGTCGAGAAGCGGCGTCTTGGTGGTCGGGGTCACGTTCTGCACGTCCTCCGTTAGGTCCGCCGCGCGACGACGAAGTCGGCGACCGCCTTCAGAATATCGGCACGCCCTTCGAAGATCTCCAGGTGCGCGACGGCTTGGGCGGCCAGCATCTCCGCCTGGGCGCGGGCGCGGTCGCGCCCGAGGATGGACACGAAGGTCGACTTTCCGGCCTCGGCATCGCGGCCCACCGATTTGCCGGTTTCCGCCTCCGTCCCCTCGACGTCGAGCAGGTCATCGACGATCTGGAAGGCCAGCCCGAGGTCATGGGCGTAAGCGCGCAGCGCGTGCCGCTGCGGCGGCGGGGCCTTGCCCAGGATGCCGCCGGCCTCGCAGGAGAAGGCGATCATGTCGCCGGTCTTCATGCGCTGGAGCCGCGTGGTCGTGCCGAGGTCGAACGTCTCGTGCTCTGCGATCAGGTCGAGCATCTGCCCGCCGACCATGCCGTGCGGCCCGGCCGCCTTGGCAAGCGCCGCCACGAGCTGGCAGCGCACATGCGGGTCCTCGTGCGTCTCGGGGTCGGACAGCACTTCGAAGGCGTAGGTCAGCAGCCCGTCACCGGCCAGAATGGCGGTCGCCTCGTCGAACTTCCGGTGGACCGTCGGCTGGCCGCGGCGCAGGTCGCCGTCGTCCATCGCCGGCAGGTCGTCGTGGATCAGCGAGTAGGAATGCACGAACTCCACCGCCACGGCCACGCGCAGGGCGCAGTCCGGGTTGACCCCGAACAGCGCCGCGGAATGCCAGACCAGGAACGGACGCAGCCGCTTCCCGCCGTTCAGGCAGCCGTAACGCATCGCCTCCAGCACGCGGGATTCGGGAAGGTCGGTGGTGGGGAGAAGGCGGGCGATGGCGCGCTCCACATCCTCCGCCAGTTCGGCCATGGCCGTTTTCAGGTCGGTCTGCACGTCAGTCGATCCGGGCGGGTTCGGTGCCGAGGGTGCCGTCGGCGGACACGGTGATGCGGTCGATCTTGGCCTGCGCTTCCCGCAGCTTGGCCTCGCAATGGCGCTTCAGCGCCGTGCCGCGCTCGTAGGAGGAGATCGCGTCGTCGAGCTTGCCGCGCCCTTCCTCCAGCTGCCGCACGATGCGTTCCAGCTCGGCGAGCGCATCCTCGAAGCTGAGGGCTGCGATGTCAGGGGGGATGTTTGCCAGATCAGCCATGCCAGCTCAGCCGTGAACGTTCCATGATGGGGTCCGGGACAGGACCGAACCCCGAAGTTATGACCCGCCCCCCAAATGCGCAAGGCCCGCGGCGGGCGTAGGACGCACCGACCACGGGCCTAGCCGAAAGGAGTTGAGGTCAGCAGTACATCAATTCGCGGACATGGGCCGCGCTGGCGGAGGCCAGGGCGCGGAGGTTGTACCCCCCTTCGAGCACCGACACAATGCGCGCGCCGCAGTGGGTGCGCGCGATCTCGCCCAGCTTGCGCGTGGCCCAGACGAAATCATCGTCGGTCAGGTGCAGGCTGGCCATCGGGTCGCGCGAATGGGCGTCGAAGCCGGCCGAGATGATCAGCAGGTCCGGCTTGAAATGGTCCAGCGCCGGCAGGACGATGTGGGTCATCGCGTGCCGGAACTCCGGCGACCCGGCCATGGCCGGCAGCGGGGCGTTGACGCAGTTGCCGTATTCCCCCTTCTCGCCCGCGTCGCCGGTGCCCGGATAGAGCGGCGACTGGTGGGTCGAGCAGTAGAGCATGTCCGGATCGTGCTGGAAGATATCCTGCGTGCCGTTGCCGTGGTGCACGTCGAAGTCCACCACCGCCACTCGCTGGAGCCCATGCACAGCCCGCGCGTGGTAGGCGCCGATCGCGGCGTTGTTGAACAGGCAGAAGCCCATGGCGGTGGTGCGTTCGGCATGGTGACCCGGCGGGCGCACGGCGCAGAAGGCGTTGCGCGAATGGCCGGTCGCCACCGCGTCCACCGCCGCGCACACGGCCCCGGCGGCGCGCAGCGCGGCCTCGCCCGAGCCCTTGGAGATCACCGTGTCCGCGTCGATGCCCGCATGCTCCTCCTCCGGGACCATGGCGAGGATGCGTTCCACATGCTCCTTCGGGTGGGCGCGGGTGATTTGCTCGACGGTGGCGCGCGGTGCCTCCTGCCGCTCCAGCATATAGAATTCTTCGGTTTCCAGAGCGGCCAGCACGGCGCGCAGGCGGTCCGCGCATTCCGGATGGCCCAGCCCTGTATCGTGCTCCAGGCAGGCGGCGTGGGTGAACAGGGTGGTGAACATGCGGTTTCTGTCTTTTTGGTTCGTGTTCGAGGCATTTCCTGCCTCCATTCTTCCCGCATCGCTAATGAAAGTACAGGCTGATTCCGGGGCTTATCGTCACATCCCCCCACGCGCCGCGCCCACCACCTTTGCGCGATCCGCGTGCATGCCCAAGGGGCCGGACCGTCAGGCTGATCGTTCGATCACGAAGCGGTAAACCCCGCTCTCTTCGGTGCTGGCGAGGAGGCGATTGCCGGTGGCCTCGCAGAAGGCGGCGAAGTCCTTCGGGGCGCTGGGGTCGGTCGCCTCGACCGTCAGCGTCTCTCCGGCCGGGACCGTCTTCAGCGCCTTGCGCGCGCGGAGCACGGGGAGCGGGCACTGGAGTCCCTTGGCGTCGAGGCGATGATCGGTCATGGCGGCGGGTCTCCTTCGGCCGGCGGTTCTGCCACGCGGATTCTAGAGCGGTGCCGCCTTTCGCTCAATGCCGTCCGCTCAATCCCGAGGGCGGTCGTCCGTGCCCCTGTGGCCGGCCCTTTCGCGAATCCACAAACGACTACGGGACTTCCACGGGTAGACAGCGGCTCCGACCGCCCAATATGATTGAACACGAATGAATAGGGCGGGCATTCGGCGCGGTCGGGCCGTGCCGAATCCGCCCTCCCTGGACGCCGACAGCAACGGTAGCTTCATGAACGTCGCCGACCTGCAACTCAACGCCCGCCGCGCCAGCGCGCTGCTGAAGGCCATGAGCAACGAGCGCCGGCTGCTCATCCTCTGCTATCTGGTGGAGGGGGAGAAATCCGTCGGCGAGCTGGAGGATCTGGTCGATCTCAGCCAGTCGGCGCTGTCGCAGCACCTCGCGCGCCTGCGCCGCGACAAGTTGGTGCGGACCCGGCGCTCCGCCCAGAACATCTACTATTCGCTGAACGGCCATGAGGCGCAGACGGTCATGGCGACCCTGCACGGCCTGTTCTGCACCCCGGCCCTCCGCAAGGACGACGGTGCGGCCCCCGCCGAGGAGGAGAACAGCGGCGCCCCGGCGGCGTAGGAACGCGTCAGCCTTCCTCGAAGAAGCGGCGGCCGAACAGCAGCGCCGCCCCGGCCACCATCACCCAGCCCAGCATGAAGGCGGTGCCGCCCATTGGCGCCGTCGCCCGGACCGGCAAGGGCCCGATGGTGGCGAGCGCGTAGAGCGTGCCGCTGAACAGCACGATCCCCGCCACGAAAAGCCAGCCGGCCAGCCGCAACGCCACACGCGCCGGGCCGCCGGCCCGCCGCGCGAAGGCCACCAGGGCGACCAGCGCCAGCGCGTGCCACATCTGGTACTGGCCGGCGAGCCGGAACAGCTCCTGCGCGCGCGGGTCCCCGGCAAGACCATGGCTGGCGTAGGCGCCCGCCCCCACCGCGACGGCGCCGTTCAGCGCGGCGAAGGCCATCCAGATGCGGTCCACCAGCCCCATTCCCACTGGCCCCATGCCCACTGGCCCCATGCCCGCCGGCGCCATGCGACTCTCCCGGATCAGAAAGACGAGTTCGGTTCCAGGAGGAAGGCGGCCTCCTCCGGCGTGCTCTCGCGCCCGAGCACAGCGTTCCGGTGTGGGAAGCGGCCGAATCGCTCGATGATCTCGCGGTGCCGTTCCGCGAATCGGACGACTTCCTCATCCCCGATTCGCTCGCGGAACAGGGTGCAGGACAGGGTCTGGCAATCCCGGTCTTCCTGATGCTCGAACGGCAGGTAGAGGAAGGTCCGCTCGTCGGCGTTGCACTCCAGGTCGAAGCCCTGCTCGATCACATGGCGCGCCACGGCCAGCGCCTTGCTGTCGGTCGCGAAGGCACGCGCCGAACCGCGGAAGACGTTGCGCGGCACCTGATCCAGCAGGACGCAGAGCGCCAGGCAGCCGTCCACATCGTCCATCCAGTGGTCGAACCTGCCCTCGGCGGCGGCCTCGTGATGGGGCAGAAGCGTGTCGCGCACGGTCCGGTCGAAGCTGTCGGAGCGCTTGAACCAATAGGGCTTCATCGCCTCGTCGAACCAGAAATCCACGATCTCGTCGATCAGCCTGTCCACCATCGCCGCCTCTCACCGTAAGGGTCGCCCATAACAGAACAGGGCGCCCGAGGGCGCCCTGTCCAGTCCTAAATCACTCACCGCCAAATCACTCAATGGTGGCGAGGGATCAGTGCACCGTGCTCCAGAGCTTGCGCTTGGAGGCATAGAGCAGGCCCGCCAGCACGATCAGGAACAGGATCACCTTGACGCCCATCTGCTTGCGCGCGTCGAGGTGCGGCTCGGCGACGAAGGTCAGGAAGGTGGCGATGTCCTTGGCTTCCTGCTCGACCGTGGCCTTGGTGCCGTCGGCGTAGGTCACGCCGTCCGGCTGCAGAATGTTGGGCATGCCGACCTGATGGCCCGGGAAGACCTTGTTGTAGTTCATGCCCGGCATCAGGTTGACGCCTTCCGGCGCATCCTCGAACCCGGTCAGGAAGGCGTAGATGTAGTCCTCGCCACCCTTGCGGGCCTTGGCGATCAGCGACAGGTCGGGCGGCAGGGCGCCGTTGTTGGCGGCACGCGCGGCGTTGTCGTTGGGGAACGGCGACGGGAAGCGGTCGGCCGGGGTGGCCGGACGCATGAACATCTCGCCCGCGTCGTTCGGACCGGCCTGGACTTCATAGCCGGCAGCCAGGGCCTTCAGCTCGTCGTCCTTGAAGCCGATGCCGGCCAGCGTGCGGATCGGGACCAGACGCATGGAGTGGCAGGCCGAGCAGACTTCCTTGTAGATCTGGAAGCCGCGCTGCGCCGACGCCTTGTCGATGGTGCCGAAGACGCCGCCGTGCGGCCAGCTCTGCTCAGGGATGTGCACCCCTTCCGACGCCTGCGCGGCGCCGGCCAGACCCAGGACGAAGGCCGCCGAGAGGATTGCAGACTTCAGAGCGCGCATTAGGCCTTCTCCATGGGCTTGGCATGGGCGCCGGCGGCAACGCGGCCACCGCCCTTCAGAACGGGTTCGCAGATGCTGGCCGGCAGCGGAAGCGGACGCTCCAGCTTGCCCAGCAGCGGCAGCAGAACCAGGAAGTGGAAGAAGTAGTAGGCGGTGCCGATGCGGGCGATCAGCAGCCAGCTGCCTTCCGCGGGCATGGCGCCGGCATAGCCGAGCACCAGGGCGTCGACGGCCAGGATCCAGAAGAACTGACGGTAGATCGGACGGAACTTGCAGCTGCGCACCTTGGAGGTGTCGAGCCACGGCAGGACCGCCAGAACCGCGATGGCGCCGAACATGGCCAGCACGCCGCCCAGCTTGTCCGGGATCGCGCGCAGGATCGCGTAGAACGGCAGGAAGTACCATTCCGGAACGATGTGGGCCGGGGTGACCAGCGGGTTGGCCGGGATGTAGTTGTCCGGGTGGCCGAGGTAGTTCGGCGCGAAGAACACGAAGGCCGCGTAGACGACCAGGAACACGACGACCGCGAACCCGTCCTTCAGCGTGACGTACGGGTTGAACGGAACCGTGTCCTGCGGGCCCTTCGGCTCGATGCCCAGCGGGTTGTTCGAACCGGACACGTGCAGCGCGGCGGTGTGCAGGATCACCAGGGCGAACAGCACGAACGGCAGCAGGAAGTGCAGCGCGAAGAAGCGGTTCAGCGTCGGGTTATCGACCGAGAAGCCGCCCCACAGCCACGTCACGATCGGGTCGCCGACGATCGGGAAGGCCGAGAACAGGTTCGTGATGACGGTGGCGCCCCAGAAGCTCATCTGGCCCCACGGCAGCACGTAGCCCATGAAGGCCGTGGCCATCATCGCCAGCATGATCAGAACGCCGAGGATCCACAGGATTTCGCGCGGCGCCTTGTAGGAACCGTAGTAGAGGCCGCGGAACATGTGGATGTAGACGGCGATGAAGAACATCGACGCGCCGTTGGCGTGGATGTAGCGCAGCAGCCAGCCGTAGTTGACGTCGCGCATGATGCGCTCCACCGACTCGAAGGCGATGTGCGTGTTGGCGGCGTACTGCATGGCCAGCACGAGGCCGGTCGCGATCATGATCACCAGCATGACACCGGCAATCGCACCGAACGCCCACAGATAGTTGACGTTCCGGGGCATCGGATACTGGTTGTACTCATGATCCAGCATCGTGAAGATCGGCAGGCGGCTGTCGATCCACTTCACGACGGGGTTCTTGAACTGGGGGGCGTGAGCCTGAGCCATCTTGGGGTCTCCAGAACCTTAAGGGCCGCTTAGCCGAGCCGGATCGCGGTATCGCTCGTGAAAGCGTACTGCGGAACGACGAGGTTGGCCGGGGCGGGACCCTTGCGGATGCGCCCAGCGGTGTCGTAGTGCGAGCCGTGGCACGGGCAGAACCAGCCGTCGTAGTCGCCGCGCGGGTCGGTCGGCTTCTGCCCCAGCGGCACGCAACCGAGGTGCGTGCAGATGCCGATGACGATCAGCCATTCCGGCTTCTTCACGCGGGCGTCGTCGGCGACCGGGTCGCGCAGGTCGCCCAGGTTGACCTTCTTGGCCGAGTCGATCTCCTTCGCCGTGCGGTGACGGACGAAGACCGGCTTGCCGCGCCACGTGACGGTGATGGCCTGACCTTCCTGGACCGGGGCCAGATCCACGTCGATCGAGGCGAGCGCCAGGGTGTCGGCGGCCGGGTTCATGCTGTCGACGAACGGCCAGGCGGCGGCGGCGACACCGACGGCACCCACCGCTCCGGTGGCGAGGTAGAGGAAGTCACGGCGGGAAGTCCCCTCGCCGCCGGGGGCCGCGTGGGCACCCGTCCCGGGCGGATGCGTGGTCTGAGCCATAAGCGTGTTTCTCCTCAAGGCATACACGGCGCGCCGAAGCGCCTGACGACACGTGGACCGTTCTCTATCACGACTCGACGGGCATGTCCGCTCATTGGGTGGACCCTGGTCGGCCCAATGGCGGACGCGGGGCGCGCCGCGTCATCCGGGGTGGCTGGCCCCGATGGTTGGGGTGCGGTATACCGTCGCGGCTCAGCCTTGAAAAGCCTTTGTCGTCGGACAACTTGTCGCGCGCGACGGTGCGGCATAGGAGTCCGCAAAAATCCTGGGGTCTTTCTCCATGCGTCTCGTGCTTTTCGAACCGGACATTCCGCAGAACGCCGGCACCCTCATGCGGCTTGCCGCGGGACTCGGAGTGCCCCTGGATCTCATCGAGCCCTGCGGCTTCATCCTGGACGACCGCAAGCTGCGGCGCGCCGGCATGGACTACATCGACCAGCTCGACATGGTCCGGCACAGCTCCTGGAACGCCTACCGCGAGGCCGCGAATCCCGGCCGACTCGTGCTCCTGACCACGCGCGGAGCCGTTCCCTACACCGACTTCGCCTTCGCCCCGGACGACCGGATCATGGTCGGCCGCGAGAGCGCCGGGGTGCCCGACGCGGTGCACGAGGCTGCCGATGCCCGTCTGGTGATCCCGCTGAAGCCGCCCGCCCGTTCCCTGAATGTTGCACTTAGCGCGGCGATGGTGTTGGGTGAAGCCCTGCGACAGACAGCCGCACCCGCTCGATAGAGGCCGGAGCCCTCCCCATGACCTCCCCCGCCCAGCCCACCGTACCGACCGAGTCTCCCACGGATGATCGGAAGGCTCGCGCCGCCGCCTGGTTCGCCGAGTTGCGGGACCGCATCTGCGCCGAGTTCGAGCGCATCGAGGACGAACTGACCGGCGCCCACGCGGATTTGCCCCCCGGCCGGTTCGAGCGCAAGGCCTGGGAACGCCCCGATCCCTATGCCGAAAACGGCGGCGAGGGCGGCGGCGGAGTCATGTCGGTGATGAAGGGCCGGGTGTTCGAGAAGGTGGGCGTCAACGTCTCCACCGTGCACGGCACCTTCAGCCCCGAATTCCGCGCCAACATCCCCGGTGCTGCGGAGGACGGGCGCTTCTGGGCGGCGGGCATCAGCCTCGTCGCGCACATGCGCTCCCCTCTGGTGCCGGCGACGCACATGAACACGCGCCACATCGTGACCAGCCTCGGCTGGTTCGGCGGCGGCGCCGACCTGACCCCGATGGTCCCCGACGACCGCGACACCGCCGACTTCCACGCCGCCCTGCGGGCCGCCTGCGACAAGCACGACCCGGCCTACTACGCGCGCTACAAGGAATGGTGCGACCGCTACTTCTTCCTGCCGCACCGTGGCGAGGCGCGCGGCGTCGGCGGAATCTTCTACGACAACTTGGACAGCGGCGACTGGGAGGCAGATTTCGCCTTCACCCGCGACGTCGGGCTGGCCTTCCTGGAGGTCTACCCGGCGCTCGTCCGCCGCCACATGAACGAGCCCTGGACGGCCGAGCAGCGCGAACACCAGCTGATCCGGCGGGGGCGGTACGTGGAGTTCAACCTGCTCTACGACCGCGGAACGACCTTCGGCCTGAAGACCGGTGGAAACACGGAAGCCATCCTGATGAGCATGCCGCCCGAGGTGAAATGGCCGTAAGGGGCCGGGCATCGCGTCCCGGTCGCGTGAAAACTCACCCCAATCGAAGGCGCGCTTCCGCCAAGCACTCTTCCCGCCCCGGCCGGAAATCCTCGGCGATCCACCAGGCTTCGACCTCCTTCAGCAGGCGGCCGACCTCCGGGCCGCGTGTCAGGCCCATGGCCAGCAGATCGCGCCCGGCGATGGGAAGTTTCAGCGTCGGCAGGTCGTCGGCGGTGACGAGGGCGGCTTTTATCGTCTCCAAAGCCACCGGACCGGGCGCATCGACCGCCGCCAGCAGCACCAGATCGCGGTAAAGGCCCGAATCCCCCAGCCGATAGAGCGTTTGGCGGCGTTTAACGGCGTTGTCCGACGTTGAGACGGCCATCGGCGGCTCGATCAGGCCCACCAGCCGGTCGCGATCGGCGTTGGACAGGCGCAGCGTTTCCGACACCGCCAGGGCGCCGGCCCGCTCGGTCGCGACCACGGCGGCGAAGCGGCGGACCGACTCGGGCGGCTCGGCGAGGTCGTGCTCCAGCCGCACCAGACGGTCCAGCTGTTCGGTCTCGGTCGCCTCCGGCAGCAGATGGGCCATGACGCCATGGTCGAGCATCAGGCGCCACACCGCCGCCGGGTTGGGCGCGGTCAGCAAGCGGGACAACTCGCCCCGCACGCGCTCGCCGGACAGAGTCGGCAGGCGCGGGGCCATTTCGGTGCAGGCGGCCAGCGCTTCCGCATCCGGCGCGCCGCGGCCGTAATGGGCGTGGAAGCGGAAGAAGCGCAGCAGACGCAGCACGTCCTCCTCGATGCGCTGGCGCGGGTCGCCGACGAAGCGCACCCGGCCCGCCGCCATGTCCGCCAGCCCGCCGAAGGGGTCGTAGAGCAGCCCCTCCGCCGTGCAGCTCAGCGCGTTCATGGTCAGGTCGCGACGGGCGGCGTCCTCGCGCCAGTCGTCGGTGAACTCGACGCGGGCGTGGCGACCGAAGGTCTCCACGTCGCGGCGCAGTGTGGTGATCTCGTAATGTGCCTTGCCGGACACCGCCGTGACCGTGCCGTGCTGGATGCCGGTCGGAATCGCCATGAGGCCGGCGGCCTTCAGCAGTTCCATCACGCGCTCCGGCGGCGCGTGGGTGGCGATGTCGATGTCCTTGACCTTGCGGCCCAGCCACGCGTCGCGCACGCAGCCGCCGACGAAGCGCGCGTCCGCCCCTCCGGCGGCCAGCGCGGCGAACACGGCGCGCGTCTCGGGGGCGGTCATCCAGGGCTGAGGGGCAAGGCGGGCGGTTGCGGTCATGGCGGCAGGCTAGCCCGCATCGGGATCACTTTCCAGCGGGCGCGCCCTGAGTCCCTTCGACGACCCGGCCATTTTCCAGATGCGCGGGGGTGTAGGGGCTGTGCGGCGCGGCGCCGCTGGTGAAGGCGATGACGGCCAGCGTCAGCGCCATCAGCCCGGCCCCGGCCAGCAGCAGCCAGGGCCAGGGTGCGGTCACCCACCAGGGGGCGCGGGTGTGGGTCTCCTCCGCGCGGACACGGCGGCGCTCGATCACCACGACGTAGAGGATGTAGCCGGCCGTCGGCAGAAGCAGCGGCACCACAACCGTCAGGAAAATGCGCAGCACCCCTCACCGCCTATCGGGTTCGACCAGTTCGGATTGTTTGGCCGGTCCGGTCTAATCGGCCGTCGCTTCGCCCAGCGTGTCGTCGCGCAGCACGTCGCGCAGGTTCACCAGCATACCGGCGGTCGCCCCCCAGATGAAGCGCTGCTGGTAGGGGAAGGCGTAGAAATACCGCGTCGCGCCCTGGAACTCCCGGCTGCACCGTTGCGGGTTGGACGGGTCCAGGAAGAAGGACAGCGGCACCTCGAACACCTCCGCGACCTCCGTCGGGTCAGGATTCAGCCCAAAGGGCGGGCTCACCAGCCCCACCACCGGCGTCACCCGGAAGCCCGTGCGGGTCAGGTAGGTGTCGAGCCGACCCAATATCTCGATGCGGTCGCGGTCGAGGCCGATCTCCTCCTCCGTCTCGCGCAGCGCGGTGTCCTCGGGCGAAAGGTCGAAGCTCTCCCGCCGGCCGCCGGGGAAGCTGATCTGCCCCGCGTGGGCGGTCAGATGCGCCGTGCGCTGCGTGAAGATGACCGTCAGCCCCTCGACCCGTTCCACCAGCGGCACGAGCACCGCGGCCTCGCGCAGTTTGTCCGGCGGAGGCCCGAAACTGGGGTTCAGGTCATGGTCGCCGCGCACCTTCGCCGGGCGCGGGCCGACGTCCGCACCGCCCGGAAAACGCCGGCGCACATCGTCCAAACTCAATCGCCGGGCAGCTTGCCCAGCGCGAAAAAGGCTTTCCTGCTCCATACTCCCACCTCAGCCTCCCCATCCTGGCCGATCGTCACCGCGCGGTCCACCATTTCGTAGTAGACCGAACGCGAAATCCGTGCTTCCAGCCTATTTCTTATCTCAATGTAGGGTATCGGCTCCCCACTGTCAGGATGATGCGTGACTCTGATCGGATGATCCGGGCCGGCTTCGACCCATTCGTCTAAATTTGTTCGAAAGGAGAGGACCTGCTCGTCTCCATCACCGCTTGCGGACATTTCCACGGCAACGAAGGGGGCGTCCTCGACAACTATGCGCCCGCGCTCAACAGGCGTAACGAGCCAAAAGTCGCCTGCGTCATCCCGCCGCAGAACGCTGGCAAACAGCTTCACCAGCTCCATGCGCTTGATCGGGTCACCCTCGTGGAACCACGTGCCGTCGCGCGCGATGCGGATGTCGAAACGCTGGTCCGGCGATGCGGGAGGCAACTTTGCGTCCCCCACTCCACCTGAGCGCTTGTCATTCGCGCTTTCATTACCGACCTTCATCGAACGCCTTCTCGTCAATTGGCCGAACGGTCCGGCCTCTGGCTCTGGCCGCACAACGCAATTTCGCCATACTCGTCACATAGGTCCAGTTTTCCGGGGTCCAAACCGCCGGTATTGAATGGGAGCACAGACGTGAGCGCAACCGACGCCGTCCCCAACGCGCCGACTCCGTTGGCCCCGACTCCATTGGCGGAAAACCCGCACCAATTGATGGCGGAGATCGAGGCGCTCGGCGGGCGGCTGGGGCATGTGCGCGATCGCATCGGCCGGATCATCTTCGGCCAGCAGGACGTGATCGACCTGACTCTGATCACGCTGCTCGCCGGCGGCCACCTGCTGCTGATCGGCGTGCCGGGCCTCGCCAAGACGCGCCTCGTTGAGACGCTGGGCACCGTGCTGGGCCTCGCCGAAAAGCGCATCCAGTGCACGCCCGACCTGATGCCGGCCGACATCCTGGGCTCCGAGGTGCTGGAGGAGAATGAGCACGGCCGCCGCTCCTTCCGCTTCATTCCGGGGCCGGTGTTCAGCCAATTGCTGATGGCGGACGAGATCAACCGCGCCAGCCCGCGGACCCAGTCGGCCCTGCTCCAGGCGATGCAGGAGCACCGCGTGTCGGTCGCCGGCCAGTACCACCCGCTGCCGGAGCCCTTCCACGTCCTCGCCACCCAGAACCCGCTGGAGCAGGAGGGCACCTACCCGCTGCCCGAAGCGCAGCTCGACCGCTTCCTGATGCAGATCGACGTCAGCTACCCCGACCGCGACGCGGAACGGCGCATGATGATCGCCACCACCGGCGCCCTGGACGAAAAGGCGGTGACGGTGCTCAGCCCCACCGACCTCCAGGCCGCGCAACGGCTGGTCCGCCGCGTCCCGGTCAGCGAGGGCGTGGTGGAGGGCATCCTCGACCTCGTGCGCCGCGGCCGTCCGGAAACGACCGACGTGCCGGAGGTGCAGCGCCACGTCGCCTGGGGGCCGGGTCCGCGCGCCAGCCAGGCGCTGATGCTCGCCGCCCGCGCCCGCGCGGTGCTGGACGGGCGGCTCGCCCCGTCGCTGGACGACGTGGTGGCGCTGGCCAAGCCGGTGCTGGGCCACCGCATGGCGCTGAACTTCGCCGCGCGCGCCGACGGCATCACGCTGGACGACATCATCCGCCGCCTCTGCGCGCCGCTGGCCTGAGGGGAGACGCGATGGCCTCCACCACCCTCGGCGTTGGGGCTTTGCGCGCGCAGCAGCGGGCGGAGGGGCTCGCCGCCACGCTGCCGCCCCTGCTGGTGGCGGCGGAGCGCGTCGCGTCCACCGTCGCGCAGGGCGTGCACGGCCGCCGCCGGGTGGGGCTGGGCGAGACCTTCTGGCAGTTCCGCCGCTACCAGCCGGGCGACTCGCCGCAGATGATCGACTGGCGCCAGTCCGGCAAGACCCAGCCCGTCTATGTCCGCGAGAACGAGTGGGAAGCCGCCCAGACCGTCTGGCTGTGGCGCGACCGCTCCCCGTCCATGGACTACCGCTCCGCCTTCGGCCTGCCGACCAAGCGGGAGCGCGCCGACCTGCTGACGCTCGCCGCCGCCGTCCTTCTGGTGCGCGGTGGGGAGCGGGTGGGCCTGCTGAATTCCGGCGTCCGGCCCGACCACGGCAAGTTCGCGCTGAACCGCATGGCCGGGCTGATGACCGACCCACGCAACGCGCAGGCTCCGGAAGGGCTGCCCAAGCCGGAACCGCTGCCCCGCCACGCGCAGGTGGTTCTGGTCGGCGACCTGCTGTCGCCCCTGCCGGAGATCCACGCGACCGTGTCCGCCCTGAGCGGGCGCGGCGTGCGCGGCCACCTGTTGCAGGTGCTGGACCCGGCGGAGGAAACACTGCCCTACGACGGCCGGGTCGAGTTCGAAGGCTTCGAGGGCGAGGAAGAGTTGCTGGTCCCGCGCGTGGAGGCGATCCGCCAGACCTACCTGGAGCGGCTGCGCGCCCACCAGGACGGGCTGGCCGCGCTGGCCCGCGCCGCCGGCTGGACCTTCGCCGTGCACCGCACCGATCGGCCGCCGCAGGCCGCCCTGCTGGGCCTGTGGGGCGCCCTGGCGCGGGAGGCGGTTTAGTTGGGTGGGTATTTTGCCCCCTCCCTAACCCTCCCCCGCTCTGCGGTGGAGGGGACTGCCGCCGTAATCCCCTCCACCGCGCAGCGGGGGAGGGTTAGGGAGGGGGCAAAGCGCTTCCATCCCATGAACCTTTCACAAAGACCATAGACGCCGATGCTGGGTTTGGGACCGATCGCCTTTGCCACCCCGTGGGTGCTGACCGCGCTGGCCGTGCTGCCGGTGCTGTGGTGGCTGCTGCGGGTGACTCCGCCCGCCCCGCGCGTGGTGCGCTTCCCGGCCATCCGGCTGCTGCGCGACCTTGTGGCTCGGGAGGAGACGCCGGCCCGCACGCCGCTGTGGTTGCTGATCCTGCGCCTGATCGTCGCCGCGCTGGTTATCCTGGCGCTGGCCGGTCCGTTGCTGAACCCGCGCGCCGCCCTGCCCGGCGGCGGGCCGCTGCTGCTTCTGGTCGACAACGGCTGGGCGTCGGGCCGCGACTGGCCGAACCGGCGCCGCGCCATGGAGGACCTCGTCGCGCAGGCCGAGCGGCAGAAGCGCCCGGTCGTGCTGCTGACCACCGCCCCGCCCGCCAGCGGCGAGAAGATCCAGGCCACCCCGCCCCTGCCCGCCGCCGAGGCCCGCCGCCTCGTGCAGGCCTTGGAGCCTGTGCCCTGGCCGAACAACCGCGCCGCCGCGCTGGAGGCCGTGCGCGGGCTGGCCGCCAACGGCGCCACCAAGGGCGGGGCCGCCCACACGGTCTGGCTGGCAGACGGCCTGGGCGACACGTCCGCCCGCGCGCTGGCCGAGACGCTGCAACGCATGGGCTCGGTCGAGATCCTGGACGATTCCGCCGAAAAGCCGCCGCATCTGCTGCTGCCCCCCTCGCCGGAGGGCAATGGCCTGTCGGCCCGCGTGGTGCGCGCCGACGCCAGCCGGCCGGAGCCCGTCACCGTCCGCCTGTCCGGCGCCGATGGCCGCCTGCTGACCCGCCAGACCGTGGCCTTCGAGCCGGGGCAGCTCGTCCGCGAGGTGCGGCTGGACGTGCCGACGGAGCTGCGCAACGACGCCGCCAGCCTGCGCGTCGAGAACGACACCACCGCCGGGGCCACCGTCCTGCTGGACGAGCGCTGGCGCCGCCGCCCCGTCGGGCTCGCCTCCGGCCGGCCGAACGGCGAGAACCAGCCGCTGCTGTCCGACCTCCATTATCTGGAAAAGGCGCTCGCCCCCTACAACGAGGTGCGGCGCGGCGAGCCCGAGGAGTTGCTGAAGCGCGACCTCGCCGTGCTGGTGCTGTCCGACATCGGCGCGCTGGGCGGGCAAGAAGCGCAGACCATTGAGGATTGGGTGAAGAAGGGCGGCGTTCTGCTGCGCTTCGCCGGCCCCCGGCTGGCCCAGAACCCCGACAAGCTGGTGCCCGTGCGCCTGCGCGCCGGCGACCGCGCGCTGGGCGGCGCCCTGTCCTGGTCGGAGCCCGCAAAGCTCCAGCCTTTCGACGGCAAAAGCCCCTTCGTCGGCCTGACCATCCCCGAGGACGTGGTGATTTCCCGCCAGGTGCTGGCCGAGCCGGCACTGGACCTCGCCGACCGCACCTGGGCGCGGCTGCAGGACGGCACGCCGCTGGTGACTTCGGAAAAGCGCGGGGACGGCTACATCGTGCTGGTCCACACCACCGCCAGCCCGGACTGGTCCAACCTGCCCATGTCCGGCCTGTTCGTGAACATGCTGCGCCGTCTGGTGACGCTCAGCGGCGGTGTGGCCGGCGGGTCGCACGGCGGCACGCTGGAGCCGCTGGAACTGCTGGACGGCACCGGCCGGCTTGTGCCCCCGCCGGCCACCGCCTTCCCCATCGCGGGGGACGCGGGCGCCGACCAGATCGGTCCGCGCCATCCGCCGGGCTTCTACGGCACGGACGACGCGCGCCGCGCGCTGAACCTGACCGCCGGTGTGACGAAGATCGAACCGCTGGGCACCCTGCCCGCCGGCATCGCCCGCGCCGCCTACGGCAACCGGGGCGAGGTGCCGCTGAAGCCGGGGCTGCTGGGCGTCGCGCTGGCGCTCGCCATGGTGGACCTGCTGATCGCGCTGGCCCTGCGCGGGCTGCTCGGCCGCTGGACGGCCCGGCGCCGCGCCGGTGCGGCGGCCGCCGCGATCCTGCTGGCCGTGGCCGCTCTCCCCGTGAAGCCCGCGCGCGCCGCCGACGACATGCAGGCGACCAAGGTGACCGCCGAGACCTTCCTCGCCTACGTCCGCACCGGCGACGGCACGCTGGACGAGACGTCGCGCTCCGGCCTGGAAGGTCTGGTGGACGTGCTGAACCGGCGCACGGCGGTGGAGGCCGCGGGCGCCGTGGGCGTCGATCCGGAAAACGACGAGCTGGCCTTCTTCCCCCTGCTCTACTGGCCGGTGTCGGACGGCCAGCGCGGCCTGTCCGACCACGCCCGCGCGCGGGTGAACGAATATCTGCGCAACGGCGGCACCATCCTGTTCGACACGCGCGACCAGTCGGCCGGGGCCGCCGGCGGCAGCCGCAGCCTGCAAGGGTTGGTTCAAGGGCTGGACATCCCGGCGCTGGCCCCGGTGCCGCCCGACCATGTGCTGACCAAATCCTTTTACCTTCTGAACGACTTCCCCGGCCGCTACAACGGCGGGGATCTGTGGATCGAAGCGCGCGAGGGCCGCGCCAACGACGGCGTTTCGCCCATCATCATCGGGGGCAACGACTGGGCCGCCGCCTGGGCGGTGAACCGCAACGGCCAGCCCATGTACGCGGTCGTCCCCGGCGGCGAGCGCCAGCGGGAAATGGCCTTCCGGTTCGGGGTGAACCTCGTGATGTACGCGCTGACCGGCAACTACAAGGCCGATCAGGTGCATGTGCCCGCGATCCTTGAAAGGCTCGGCCAGTGAACCTCCTCGAAGGAACCTCCGTCGCGCTGGCCCCGCTGCTGCCCTGGGCGATCCTGGCGCCGTTGTTCGTGGTTGCCCTCGCGGTGCTGCTGCTGGCCCTGTTCCGCCGCGCCCGCGGTGCGTGGCTGCGTGGGTTGGCCGTGCTCGTCCTCGCCCTGGCCCTGATCAACCCGTCGCTGGTGCATGAAAAACGCGAGCCGATCAAGGACGTGGCCGTGGTGGTGCTGGACGCCTCGCCCAGCCAGAACATCGGCGACCGGAAAGCCCGCGCCGAGCGCGCCCTGGAAAACCTGACCGAGCGGCTGAAGGCCTTTGACGACCTGGAGGTGCGCGTGGTGCGCGCGGGCGACGGCGCCTCGGGCTCGGACGCGATCAACGAGACGCACCTGTTCGACGCGCTGAACCGCGCCATGGCCGACGTGCCCCGCCGCCGCATGGCCGGGGCCGTGCTGATCACCGACGGGCAGGTCCATGACATCCCGGAGAACGTCGCCAAGCTGGCCGAGATCGGCCCGGTGCACACGCTGCTGACCGGCAACCGGGACGAGGGCGACCGCCGCCTCGCCATCGTGCAGGCGCCGACCTACGGGCTCGTCGGCAAGCCGGTGGAGCTGACCATCCGCGTGGACGACATGCCTGGCCGCCAGTCGCAGGAGGCCAACGTCACCCTGCGCCAGGACGGCGGCGCGCCCCGGACCCTCCGCGTGCCGGTCGGCCGCGACTTCCACATGGACTTCCCCGTCAGTCACGGCGGGCAGAACGTGCTGGAACTGGAGGTGGAGGCCGCCAAGCAGGAACTGACGCTCGCCAACAACCGCGCCGCGGTCGTGGTGAACGGCGTGCGCGACCGCCTGCGCGTGCTGCTGGTGTCCGGCGAGCCCCACGCGGGTGAGCGGACATGGCGCAACCTGCTGAAGGCCGACCCGTCGGTGGACCTCGTCCACTTCACCATCCTGCGCCCGCCGGAGAAGCAGGACGGCACCCCGATCCGCGAGCTGTCCCTGATCGCCTTCCCGATCCGCGAGCTGTTCGAGATCAAGCTGGACGAGTTCGACCTGATCATCTTCGACCGCTACCGCCGGCGCGGCGTGCTGCCTCAGATGTATCTGGAGAACATCGCCGAATACGTGCAGAAGGGCGGCGCCTTGCTGGAGGCGTCGGGCCAGGGCTATGCCACGCCGCTGTCGCTGTTCCGCACCCCGCTGGGCCAGGTGATGCCGGCGGAGCCGACCGGCCAGACCATCGACCGCCCCTTCAAGCCGACCGTCACCGACGTCGGCCGCCGCCACCCGGTCACCGCCGGCCTGCCCGGCGACAACCCCGACGGCGAGCCGGGCTGGGGCCGCTGGTTCCATCAGGTGGAGGTGGCGCCCAACAACGGGTCCGTCGTGATGAACGGGGCGGACGCCCGGCCGCTGCTGATCCTTGATCGGGTCGGCAAGGGCCGCGTGGCGCAGCTGGCGTCGGACCAAATCTGGCTGTGGAGCCGCGGTTTCGAGGGCGGCGGTCCGCAGGCCGAACTGCTGCGCCGACTCGCCCACTGGCTGATGAAGGAACCGGAGCTGGAGGAGAACGACCTCCGCGCCCGCGTGGACGGCAACAAGATCACCGTGGAGCGCCGCTCGCTGGAGCCCGACCCGCGCAGCGTCACCCTGACCACCCCGTCGGACGAAACCCGCACGCTGGAAATGACGGAGGACAAGACCGGCCGCGCCGCCGCCACGGTGATCGCGGCGGAGCCGGGCATCTACCGCGTGACCGACGGCGACCGCACGGCGCTGGCCGTGGTGGGCGCCGTCAACCCGCCGGAACTGGCCGACGTGCGCTCCACCGGCGACAAGCTCGCCCCCGTCGCCAAGGAGACTGGCGGCGGCGTCCATTGGATCGCCGACAGCGAAGGCGGCGCGCGCCCCGGCATCGACGTCCGCCGCACCCGCCCCGATCGCCCCCAGACGGGAGACGGCTGGATCGGCCTGCGCGCCAACGGCGACTTCGTTGTCACCGGTGTGTCCGAGGTTCCGCTGCTGCCCGTGGGCACCGTGCTCGCCCTGGCGCTCGGCGCCCTTCTCCTGGCCTGGCGGCGGGAGGGTCGATAAGGGGCAACGTGACTGTTGCATAGGGCCGTGTTTCCGATTATGGTCCCGACCCTCCCGGCGCTCAGCGCCGTCGGTTGGGGCGTCGCCAAGCGGTAAGGCAGCGGTTTTTGGTACCGCCATTCCCAGGTTCGAATCCTGGCGCCCCAGCCAACCTAACCCACTGATTCAGTTCTAGTTTTTGGTGTCGGTTCCGCCTTTAAGCGGGAATTGACGCTTCTGCGTGAGAATACGACGGGTTTCAACGAGACAAATTCGTGCTCCCGAAAGTCCAATAGCCGTTTAATACCAAATACTTGACGTTCGGAGACGGATGCGACCGGAGCGTATGGGCCTCTCGCGTGGAACTCGCCGGTCGCAGCGCGGGAATTCGGATTCTTCTCTTCCAAAAACATCACTGAAGGGGCGGCCCCCTTAGAAGCCTAATAATGCGTGCGTATGCAGATTGTGGCATATGGCGACTGACCGGATGCCTCCGCGACATAGGCTTCGCCCTTCCCGATCATGAGGCCATTGGGTCCAACTGGTCGGGAGGCGCAGGGATGTCGCCAGCTACCGGCAATCTCTGGCCGGGTCGTCCGCGCCTCTTGGAGAACGAGTCCTTCTCGTCGTGGTTCGCCCGCGTTGCGGCAGCCAATGGCCTCAGGCCGGCTGACCTGTACCGAATTCTCCAACCCGGCGGCGACCGCAATCCACGGGACCTGGACCGCTACGGCGACATCCACCTACTGAGCACGCTGGCCGACAAGACCGGGATCTCGGTGGAGACCTTGGAGCAGGCTACCTTCCGCCGCTGGGCCGGCATTGCATTCGAGCGAGACGACGGTCTTGTCAAGTTGGACTGGTTGCCGCCAGCCGGCCGGGAGCGGGCGAAGAGATGCTTCGGTCAGCAGGTTTGCCCACTGTGCCTCGCCGAGGATACGGTGCCATTCCTGCGCCTCGACTGGCGCCTCTCCTTCATCACCGCGTGCCCCACGCATAAACGCTTGCTGCTCGACCGCTGCCCCGCATGCAACGAATCGTTCAGCGTGCTCCGACAGAACAAGTTCGGCGGGGTCTTTTGCTGGTCGTGCGGCACCGACGTCCGGCGCTTCATCGGCGATCCACCGCCTGTCGATCCGTTGCCGACTCAAGAGGAGTTGCTCATCACCCTGTCCCAGGGCTGGAAGACTCTCGGGAGCTACGGTCCCGTCTACTCCTTCACTGCTTTGCGCATCCTGTCTTTGATCGTCCGGTTGATCGCAGGCGGCCGGCATGCCTACGCGTTGAGGGAATGGGTGGCCAACCAGGGATCGCGGCTTGCAGTGCCTCCAGAGACCCTGCCGCGAGTAAGAGACGGAGCGTTGCTGACCGCGCGCGCTCGCAGTGTGATTGTCGCGATGGCCCATTATGTCATGGAGGAATGGCCGCATCGCTTTGTTGCTGCGGCACAAGAGGTTGGGATGTCCAGCCGCGATGTTCGCAAGCGTGTGGACGGTGCCTATCCGTTCGCCTATGCCGACGCCGTGGAATGGAACCTGACCGAGCCCTTAAACGGTAGCACTCGGGACGAAGTTCTCGCCGCAAAAAATGTGCTCCTCAGTCGTGGCGAGTCGGCGACTTACCGAAAACTGAAGGAATTGCGGGGCGGGAAGGCCGGCACGATGAGTGAGGTGGCCGATCCTGCATCGGATAGTGCCGCCTGGGGCAAGGGGCGCTACTGGAAGCTCGACGGCGTGTCGGCCGAGGTGAAGGAGGCGGCGCGCATCGCCGCCCACCGGTCGGGCGAAAATGTCGCGGTCTGGCTAGATAGAGTGTTGCGGAAGGAGTTGAACCTACCACATATACGGATATCCTAGTTTCGCGCGAGTGAGCGCTTCCCAGGCGTCCCGTCGGTTGTGGCCGTGAGGTGGTTCCATGCCGGTTCGCAAATTCGGACTCTGTTACCGAAGCGTCGGCGGGCGGGTTCCCATGGGGCCGGGTAAGGCCTCCGTCGCCGTCGAATCGACGCTGGAACGGGATTTCGCCCTGTTGCGGCGATTCGATCCAGAGGTGGCGTCGCTCGAAGAGCAGCCCGTCCGCATCACCTACCACGCCGACGGCGGCGCGAAGCGCCACTACATTCCGGATTTTCTGGTGTCCTTCCGGGAGACCAGCCGTCCGCCGCAGCTGGTGGAGGTGAAGTACTCCACCGACCCGAAACTGGTGGCCGGTGCCCTGGAAGCCAAGTTCGCCGCCGCGAGGGGTTTTGCCGCTGAGCGCGGCTGGGTGTTCGCCTTGGCGACGGAAAAGGAAATCCGCACCCCGAGGCTGGAGAACGCCACCTTCCTGCTGCCCTTTCGCGACCGGCAACCCAACCCGGCGATCCGCGAGCGGATCATCGAGGCCGTGGCGGATGGGCCGCCGATCACCGTGCAAGCTTTGGCCGACTCCGTCGCGGAACCGGGTTCCGATCGCGCGCGGGTGCTGCCCTGCCTGTGGACCTTGGTGGCGCGGTTCGAACTTGCGACGGACCTCGACCGGCCGATCACCATGCAGACCGTGCTTCAGCTTCCAGGGAGGGGAACAGCGTGACAACCCGGCCCAGCTACAGCCCCGGTGCGGTGGTCAAGTGGCAGAACCGCACCTGCACCATCCTGGAGGCCGTTACCGCCTCGTCCGTGATAATCGAAGACGCCGAGTCGAAGGAAACGCAGGTCGTTCCGGTTTCCAAGCTGTCGCATCCCGCAGGCGAGGAGCAGTCGGAGCGGAGGCGGTTCCTGGAAAGCCTGCCCGAGGACGACCTGGCCGAAGCCAAGCGTCGCTTCGCCATTATCAAGCCGCTCGTCCGATGCGAGCGCCGCAGCCACGAGGATGTGAAGCGCATAGCGGAGGAGCATTCCGTCGGGGTGTCCACGCTCTACCGCTGGATCAAGACCTACGAGGGGCGACGCCTCATGTCCGACCTTGCGCCGCGGCGCAAGGGAAAGACCATGCCCAAGCGCCTCGATCCCCAAGTCGAAGCCGTGATCCAGAGCGTCATCGACGATCTCTACCTGTCCAAACAGAAGGCCACCGGTGAAACGGTGATCCTCGAAGTGCACCGCCGGTGCCGGGCCGCCAAGCTGTCCAAGCCGGCCTCCAGCACCATCCGCGACCGCCTGCGCGCCATCGACCCGAAGGTGAAGACACTGAAACGGGAGGGACGGAAGGCGGCGCACGACAAGTTTGGCCGCGTGAAGGGTGAATTCCCCGGCGCGGACGCGCCGCTCGCCGTCGTGCAGATCGACCACACGCTGCTGGACGTGATCGTGCTGGACGAAGAGAAACGCCTGCCGATCGGACGCCCTTGGCTGACGCTGGCGGTCGACGTCTTCAGCCGCATGGTGGTCGGCTACCATCTCTCGATGGATCATCCCAGCGCCTTCGCCGTGGGCCTGTGCCTCTGCCACGGCATGCTGGACAAGTCAGCGGAGCTGGAGCGACTCGGCGTCAAGGGCGAGTGGCCGGTGTGGGGCAAGCCGCGCATGGTTCTGGCCGACAACGGCAAGGACTTCCGCAGCCACCTCATCAAGGACACGCTGGACCAGCACGATGTCCGTTACGAATTCCGTCCGCCCAAGACGCCGCATTACGGTGGGCATATCGAGCGGCTGTGCGGCACTCTGGGCAAGAAGATCCACGCGCTTCCCGGTGCCACCTTCTCCAACCCCAAGCAGAGGGGCGAGTACAAGTCGGAAGCCAAGGCGAAGATGTCGCTGCAGGACCTGCGCGCGTGGCTCCTGAACCTCATCGTCGGCGTCTACCACAACAAGGTCCACGACGGCATCGGCTTCCCGCCTCTGGCCCGCTGGAACGAAGGCATCGTCGGCAGCGAACGCATGCGGGGCCGAGGGCTGCCCGATCCCATGCCGGATCCCCGTCGCCTCCGGGTCGACTTCCTCCCCTTCATCGATCGCACCGTTCAGCCCGAAGGGATCGTGTGGGACAAGATCTGGTACCGCGACCCGCTGCTCTCCCAGTGGGTTCGCGCCGACGAAGGGCGGCGCCGGCGCAAATTCCGGGTCCGGCGCGATCCGACCGACATCTCCAAGCTCTACTTTCTGGACCCGTCCCTCAGCGACTACGTGGAAATCCCCTACCGCGACATCGGCCGTCCGTCGATTTCGATCTGGGATTACCGGGCGGTGGAAGCCTATCTGCGCAACCTCGGCAAGAAGGCCCAGAACGAGGACGCGATCTTCGAGGCCTATGACGAGATGCACCGCATCACCGTCGAGGCCGCGGAACGGACCAATCGCGCACGCCGCCACCATGCCAAGCAGCAGGAACTGCGGAAGCAGCGCTCCGCCCTGACGCTGGACCCGCCGTCGGCACCCCAGCCGGCTACCTCGGCCGACGCCCCCCAATCGCCGACGTCTCAGCGGCGGGAAGGGCACCTGTCCCTCGTGGTGGACAACGCGCAGCGCACCCCCGCCAAACCTTCAACGAATGCGGGGGATTTTGACTTCGACGACAGCGAGATCAAAACCGGTGTGGAGGAGTGGTGATGGAAATCGACCTTTTCGCGGGCAGCGGCGGCCCGATTCCTGCGCCGGAGTGTCCGGCCGACGAGCCAGACTCCCGGATTCGGCGGCTCCAGAGCCCACGCTATGTCGAATACGCCGCCGGTACCGCCGTGCTCGAACGACTGGCCTGGCTCTACGACCACCCGACGGTGATAAGGCCGCCCTGCAGCCTGATCTACGGCGACACGAACAACGGCAAGACGGCGCTCGCCCACAAGTTCGCGCGGGACAACAGCCCCCGCGAAGAGAGTCCGGAAAATGGCAAGGCCCCGATCCTCTACGTGCAGAGTCCGCCCTATGCCGACGTGGGAGGCTTCTACGACGCGACCCTGCGCGCCCTCAACGCGCCGCACAGCACAACTGCCCGCCCGCCGTTCAAATGGGACCAGCTTCTTCAGCTTCTCGAAACGGCCAAGACGAGGGTGCTGATCCTCGACGAAGTCAACAACCTGCTCGTCGGCAAGGCGGATCAGCGCTACATGGTGCTGAACAGTCTGAAGAGCCTCAGCAACGAGTTGAAGATTTCGATCGTCGCGATGGGAACCCAGGATGCAGTGCGTGTTTTCCAGACCGACCAGCAGCTCGGCAACCGATTCGAGCCGATGGGCATCCCGCGCTGGACGACGTCAAAGGAATACGCTGTGTTCATCGCCCGCTTCGTTCAGCGGCTGGAACTGAAGGAGGAGAGCAACTTCAGATCCAAAGAGCTGGTCGACCGCATCTACAGGATGTCCGAAGGCGTTACGGGCGAGACCTGCAAGCTGCTGGCGTTGGCGGCTGAGATGGCGATTCGCGGCGGCCGGGAAATCATCGATATGGAGACGTTGGATCAAGTGCCCTGGGTGATGCCGAGCGAGAGGCGGAAGGCGGCGAGGTGATGTCGGTGCACTTTGAAGGTTTCTCGGTTCGCCGGTAGCGATAGCGGAGGAGAGCGCTGGGCCACAGTCACTTGCTGGTACGACTCTGCAAGTTTACAGCGCTAATTCACAGACTAAACTCGCTGAGATGCGGGTAGGTATCTGCTCGTCATGCTTGGTGATCAGCTGCTCCAGATGTACGGTGATCGGGCGTGGATCGTCGTTGCTTGAGGCATTTCAATCTACAATGCAGCGCATTATTAGAATTTTTAATTAGCAAGGATTCTGCTGTAATATACCACTGGGATGTGCATCGGAAACAGGCATCGTAGCATTTTGGCGGGCGCTCAACGAAAACCTCTCGCTCTGAGAGATCTTAACTTGCATGAACTCGCCTTTTCCGGTGAAATGCTCAACGCAATCGGAAGCGGTCACTTACCCATGCCTCCACCGTCCATCAGCGAGTTTGTTAGGGAACGAATCCAACGTTCTCTCATCGCTTTCGCTGGAAAAAGTCGTAACTGGGGGAGGGAGTGCTCGCGGGTGTGCATTTCCAAAACTGTCGAGCTAGCCCCCCTGGGCGGTGCGTGTGATGCCGAAATCAATTCCTTCCTGATTATTGGTAAAAGGCGGGATCTGTGCGAATGTAACGGATCCAACCTTGCGACTACATTTGCATCCCATCTTTGCACCTTCATCGTAAACATGCCCATGGTCGCCGATGTAACGACTCGGATTTCAATGAATGTTTGGCGGCGCAAGCTAGTCAAGAGCAGGCACTCAGGGGTGGCGCTTAGGCAAAGAAAGCTCGCTAGTTGGGTTCAAAAACGTGCAAATGCGCTCTTCCAGCCGAGGCAAGTCCTTAAGTTCGCATTCCCAGATGATAAGTGGGCTCCATTCTTTCTGCTTCAGCGCATCAATAACAGAAATATCGCGTTCACGGTTGCGGCTGATCTTTGCGCTCCAATACTCAGCATTGGTTTGCGGCATGCGATTCCCACGTGGGCAATCGTGGCCATGCCAAAAGCAGCCATGCACGAA
Organism: Azospirillum mesophilum; assembly: GCF_053470405.2. NCBI lineage: Bacteria > Pseudomonadati > Pseudomonadota > Alphaproteobacteria > Rhodospirillales > Azospirillaceae > Azospirillum > Azospirillum mesophilum. Next base: position 2,012 of record NZ_JBPXMQ020000062.1, on the reverse strand, counting down.
GATTACACAGCGCCGTGTTGCAAAAACGAGGTCTGGCTTTCCAGGAAGGTCCTTGCGGTGAAGCCGATAACGGAAACCGAGTCCATGAACGAGCCGTCTGACTTTCATCTCAGGCCCGGTATCGCGTGATTTAACAGCGCGCATGATCTTGGAGCGATCCATGATAGCCTTCTGCCAAACCGGACTAAGGGCTGGGGTTGCTCGAAATCTTAAGCATTTTGCGTCAGCGTCAATAGCCAGTATGAGATTTTTGGGGCAGAGAGTTAAGCAGAATGCGGGAAAAGTTTAGTTTTCAAGAATTTTTTGCAGGCGGCGGAATGGCCCGCGCAGGGTTAGGTGAAGACTGGAATTGTCTTCTAGCCAATGACGTGGCTCCAGTGAAGATTAGGGCCTACACGGAGAAGTGGGGATCGGAGCACCTTGACACGCGGGACATAAAAGAGTTGCGTCTGAAAGATCTACCATCGTCCGCCGATCTCGCATGGGCGTCGTTCCCCTGCCAAGACCTGTCGGTGGCCGGAAACGGCCTTGGTATCGGTGAGGCGGGCACCGGAACGACGCGCTCCGGGGCGTTGTGGCCTTTTCTGGACCTCATGGGAGAGCAGCGACGCAATAATAGAGCGCCAAGCTTGATCGTGCTCGAGAACGTTACGGGGTTGCTAACATCAAACGCAGGTAAGGATTTTGCGGCAATCTGTCGGGCTATGCACGATCTTGATTACCTGTTTGGTGCCGTAATTGTTGATACAAAGCATTTCCTCCCGCAGTCAAGGCCACGGATTTTCATTGTAGCAGTACGCGATGATGTACCGATTTCGGCCGAGCTCATCAGCAACCATCCTCAAATGCCATGGCATACGGCGAGCGTCGTGCGAGCGCACAGCGAATTACCGCCCGAGATCGTTTCCAGGTGGCGGTGGTGGAAATTGGGTGAGGCGCCCACGCTCGATGGGAACGCCTTGGTTGCCGCCATAGAACTTGGCGCAGGCGCAGAGTGCGCATACGGCAGCTGAGACCGAACGGCTCCTTGCAATGATGTCCGCGCCCCATGTGGCACGGCTCGAAGAGGCCAAAAAGGACGGCGGGACCAAGATTGGAAGCCTTTATCTGCGCATGCGGCCCGAGAAGGGGAAAAACGTGCAGCGGGCTGAGATCTCCTTCGGAGCAACGCTGGGCTGCCTGCGGACACCGAAAGGCGGTGCCTCACGCCCGCGCATTATCGTCGTCCAAGGTGAGAACGTAAAAACAAGGCTGCTGTCCGCCCGTGAGGCTGCACGTCTGATGGGCCTCTCACCGGATTATCCGCTTCCGGATAATTACCAGCATGCGTTTCAGCTCATTGGCGATGGCGTCGCAACGCCGGTCGTACGTTTTTTAGCGGATAGGCTGATTGAGCCGCTCGCGTGCGCAGCAAGGTACGAACTGGCTGGCAAAGCCAAACTGCCCAGCCCCTTTACCCTTTCTTCGACCTGTTCATTATGACTGAAATGCTCCGGAGTGCGCTACCTTCGACTTTCGCCGAATGGGAGGCAGTGCTGGTCAGGCGCTTCTTACGCGTTGGGTCCGATGGTGACGCGTCGCCGATTCGCTCATTCGAGGTGACAGCCGAGACGCTCGCGTTGGCATCAGAGGTCGACGGTGCAACTCCTACAGATGCGGAAGCTGCGTTCAGAGCCGCAGTACTCGCAGACAGCTGCTTGTGGAGCGCCTTAAGAGAGGGGCGTCGCCGTCCCGCTACTGCGGCAGCGCCCAACTGCTTCACCTATCTTGCGATCACGCTGCTGATAGACAGCAAACTCGAGGGCGACTGCTCAAGCCAGGGCCAATTCCGCGACCGTTTGCGACACTGGCTGGGCACGACCCGGAGCATGATGCAGTTATCTGGAGTTGCTGTCATGTGGCGAGCGCTAGAGACTGTTTGAAAAGGGTTGGCGCTGAGGTCGTGTTGTGATTCAAGCTTTGTATGTGGACCGAAGCGACGCGCGGCCGGATGGCCAAGATCGAAAAGAAGA
>NZ_JBPXMQ020000061.1:0-28399 GCF_053470405.2 Azospirillum mesophilum | reverse complement strand
TCACGTCCGGCCAACCAAACGCAACACCGGATCGCCAACCACCCCCAATGCGCGCAGCGCCTCGACAACAGCCCAGGCTCAGCCAGCCCCGTGAGTAGTTACGTAACATCATAGCACAGCCGCAGAACCGGCGGCCCACCCAACTTTCGGTTGAGGCTATACGCCCACAGGTGCAGCCGAAGTGATGCTCGGACGCAACCGGCACCCTTAGGAAAAGCAGATTCGGTCTGGGACACCAGAGAATTCACGAGTTTCGCCAATGCTCCAGCGTCACAAATGATTTCGGTGGCAGACGCCACGGGAGTCTCGGCCCGCAAGTGTCCTATTCCACCGAGAGTCACCATATGATTGATGGTGATGGCCAGCCTGCAGGCGGGAATCGCGGCCGTGCCGCCGAACAGAGTTTGGATGGCCTCGTGCACGGTAGTCCGCAGTTCTCCGCTCCTGGGGAATGCGCTGTCCGGGCGCCTTCGCTCCGCGGCCACGGGTGTGGGAAAGCTCGCCGGACCGTGCGTTACCGCGAATGCCTCCGCAAGGGCACCAGCCTTACTGTCGACCGGTGTTGGTGAGGAAACCGACAGGGCCGTCAAGGCATCCGGCCTGTCGAACAGGTCCAGATGCCTCCAGGTGAAGTGCAGGTCGATCGCAGTGTCGGCAGGCCAATCGATGGGAATTTCCCAGGTTTCGGCATCCCGGTTCTCCTGCCGGTGACTGACCGTTTTCGGGAACCGTGGGTCATCCCAAGTGATGTCCGGTGGTTCCTTTCCGATTATCGTGAGACTCGTCACCCGATCCGCAGTGCCGCCCACGCTGATTTTGTACTGCAGAACATCACCGCTCATCCCGGTGGCCGGTTTGTTCCAATTGCGGGCGACCTTCCCGGCGATCCGAGCCAGTGTGTCCAGCGCGTCGGGCAGGCGTGTGCCTTCCTGAAGCGGCCCACCCAACGCCGCCAGCACCGAGTCCATCTGAGGGGCGAGCACATCGTATTGGGCCAGGGCTGCCCAGGCTGAGTCATTGTTGGTGGCTTCCGCAGCGGAACCAAAGCCGATTTGCAACCAGTACCGCTCATTAACCTGCGGCACTATCCGGAATTCGGCGGCGTAATCCCACGTTGAACCGGCGCCGGTCCGGTCGGAGATCATGTTGTGGCCGATGGCCAAGGGTGTTGCCGGTGCCGCGGCATGAGGCAGGGTCAGTGTGTGCCTCCCCAGGTCGTGGACTATCGGCTGGAGGAAATGCAACCAGTGGGACGCGACGTAACCATGACTGTCGTCGACCGGCATGATGTCGTGTTCCATCTGCTCGATTGTCAATTTCAGCTCTTGAACCTCGGCCGCAGCCGTCCGCGCGGCGGTCCGATACACGGGTACATCCAAAGTTTCTGTGCCGTTGCCGAGGGAAAGCTTCGCCGGCCCGAAGGTGGGAAGGGAAGTATCGGCGTCCCTTGCGGTGGACTTCGAATTTACCCGACCCGCAGCCTCCGGTATCGGCCTAACCAGACGCAACGTTCCGCAATCCCACTGCATGGGCGGCAGTTCCACCCCAGGATTGAACAGTCCGAAACGCGTCACGAAGCCCGTTGTCAACATATCATCCAGACTGGACATTCCCAGCCTGATCGACAGTTGCCGGAGCGTCATGCGCCGCGTCAGCATAACCCTGGCGCCGTTCCACTCCGCCTCGCCGTTGGGCAGCAGCAAGCCCGGCACATCGGCCAGCAGTTCGATCTGATCCCGCTTAGTGTGGGCGTTCACGTTCAGGTCTTGCAGCAAGACCTTGACCGGCTTCAGAACGACGAGTGTCGTTTCCGGCTTAAGACAACGCGCGGACAAGTGGTCTGCAACGAGATGGTGCGCCGTGGCATACCCTGTCAACTTGGCCCAGTCGTCCAGGTCCGCTGCAGCACCTCCTCCAGGAGCGCGAGAAACCTTTTCAGCAAAAGGCCAGATGGAAGGGTCAACGATACCGGGCACCGACCTCAGGTTCAGAACCAGCACATGCAATGGCGCGTCGATATTTTCCCTTTCGAGCAGATCCTTGAAAGATATCCTTCGAGAGAGCTTCACATTTCTCCGTACCAGCGGCACCGGCGTGCCGCCCTTGAACAGTCCGTCCGGTGCCTTGAGCAGAGCGATGCGGGGATCTCCGGGGCTCGGTCCGCCGAGGCATGCCAGGAGCCCGCGCAGGGTCATGCCCGGTTCGACGACTGCGGATCGGTGTTTCCATGCAATTTTGGCCCCGGGATTCAGCAGGTTGGGAATGTCGGCCAGCAAGGCAGACATAGCCGCAACCGTTGCGCCCCAGTCCTTCTGCAACTCTCTCCATCCGATTTTGTCGCCATCCGGTGTCTTGCAGGAGAACCAATTCGGCCAGACGTCGTTCGGCTTCCAGCGGATGAATTCGCGGGGTCCGCCCGGCTTGGCGCCGAAACCCGACGATAGTGTTACCGGCACCTGAAGCATGAGTTCCAGGCTGTGAACCCGGGAGATATCGGCCAGCAGTTCCTGGCGGAACCGTTCGCGGGCAGCGGAAAGCGCCGGTGTCGGTCGGCCACTCTCGCACAGGCCGTTTCCATCCAGCTCGATCAAACGCTCCGCCAAGCCGTCGGCCAACAGGCGCTTGGCCTGCATCAGCGCGGTATAGGCTTGATCGTTGTATGCGAGGGTTGCCCCAGCTCGATCCGGCGACAGGCACCGCTCCAGCGTGGCGAACAGATGGCGCGCCGCCCGTTCCAGCATTTCGGCGTCGGCGACAATACGGGAAACCGGGCCGTCCGGCAGGCCGGTCTGCGCGTTCAATCCCTGTACCGCAACATGAATGCCGCCGCGCGGGACAGCCAACGGCGGCACGGCAAACCGGCGGGACGCATCCCACTTGGGTCTGCCCGGTCCAAGGCCGGCTTTTTCAAGATTGACCGCAACGAAGCTGCGCCGACCATGCTTGGACCGGCCCAGCGCCAGTGCGAAGCGGTCGCCCAGGACTTCGGCGAAGCCCTTGGTGAAACGGCTCAAGCCAGCTTCGGGAGAATCCGCGTGAATCCAAGGCGGTACTCGGTCAACGCAGCATCCGGACGCCGGGAAGTCTGGGTGGAACTGACCCTTCGGACGTTTCAGCACGACCTCGACCTCCATCGGGACCGTCGCCTTGGAGTAATCCGGCATCAGTCTCAATTGCGCGGCCAATGGACGGAGTGGGTCGTTGTTGGGGTTCATTCTCATATACGGCAGCGAGGTCTTGTCCGCCTGCTGCGCAGCCTTCAGGTAAAGGTAGGCGTTCTTGGCCAGGTTCACCAACTTTCGTAAGAACTCTTCTTCCGCCGGGGTCCTCCACGATGCTGAACACCTGCCATCCTGCTCAAGAGAGCAACGCACTTCCAGGCTGATACCAGGTTGCATAATTTGGTAGTACACGGCCCTATACAGCTCTATCGCCCTTTCTATCTTGTCATGGCGATCGAATTCCGCATGGTTGAAGAAGACCTGTATCGTCAGCCCCGGCCCCTGGGGATCCGAACGGCCTAGGTGGTAGCCCCAGATCAAGCCGGGCCACTGTCCCGGCCCGATCAGGTTGTCAGAATATTTGAGTGTGATGTGTTTGATGTCGGCGCGGGGATTTTCGGAGTTCGGGGCGGCTGCCAATTCGTTGCCGAACCCGTCGAAGAAGGAGAGTTTCAGTTTGGCTTCGGCACCCTCGGCAATCCCGCGGTACGGGTCGTCCGCCAGATCGGGCAAGCCGATCGAAAATTCCCGGATGGAACTCTGCAAGACATAAGGCGCTACCCGGACCACAGGGTTGTACACCCACTTGCTGGGATCATTCTCCATTGTCGCGGGGGTCTCCGGGATCGGCTCGGGACCCTTTCTGATTTTATCGGAGCTTTCCAGGCGGACGCCCAAAAGGCTGAACAGGGTCTGCGCGCGGACCTGATCATCCGACAGGCGAGCCGTCCGGCCAGGAATGTCACGGCGCACGGTAAGTCCCACATAGCCAGGGGGCAGGGTCGGCAAACTGCACTGTGGCGGGCGACGCAGACCAACCTTCTCCACCGGCGTCACGATCAGTGGCAGAGCAGCCTCGGCCGCCGTCTCATGGCCGATCATGACGTTGTGGAAATCGCGCAACTCACACCAGCAAGCATTGTCCTGCGCCACGGCCAGCAACCAGATCGTGCTCTCGTCGCCCTTTGCGAACAGCTCCGGTGGAAATCCTTGGCCACGGCGGTCGAGGCACCGCAGGAGGAAGCCGCCACCCGTGGTGGCGGCCCGCCAGACCATGCGGATAAAGCCTGATGGCTGCGCCATGGGGGCGGAAAATTCTGTCGCCTGAAAGTCGCGATCGGCCAATTCCCCCGCGATGACCGTGGCGGATGGCAGCGGATCGGCGACCGTCAAGGTCGACAAACCGGTTTGAAGGATCATGCTGGCATCGCGATCCAGTTCGATCGACACCAGTTGCACAGGATCATCCTTCCTGGCGTAAAGCAGGAACAGATCCGCCATCCACCCGCCGGGATCGGCAACGTCCTGCCACAGTGCCAACAGTCGGTCGCGATCCGGTTCCTGCGCGGGACAAAGCACGGCAATGCTGTCCATGGCCGTCCGGCGAAGCGTCAAAGGCACAAGGCTGGCCCACGCCCAGGAGGCAGTTCTCAGATCCACTCCGTCCCGCCGCAGATCGAATCCGTCCGCCGGCCAGCGGTCGAGATCGGGAAGATGTTGCAGGAACTGCCGGGGAAACTCCCGCAGCGTGAAGAACTTCTTTTCCTCGGCAACAGGACCTGGGGAAACCGCGTTGCCGAACCCGAAGCGCGGGCCGGATTGCCATGTCCGGGCCTTTGCCAGGGCGAATGCGAAGGGGCAAGACCGGCGTGGCGGCTGCACTTCGGGACTACGCGGATCCAGTTCGATTTCGGGCCAGGGGAGAGTGTGATTCCGAGGGTAATGAGCCGAAATGCGACTATGGCCAATAACGGTGGGAACACTGAGTTGATAACTGCTTATCCCGGTGTTCAACGACATCTGCTGCCTCGTCACCACGGTGTAGGGCCAGAGGTCGGCATCGGAACCCGCAACGTGAGGAATGCGGGCTCCGCCCATCATGCAGGCCGAAACCATGCCTGCGATTCGGTGAAGCTGCGGCTCGATGGCAGAACTGAAGATTTCCTCAACCGATACCGCTTGTTTGCCATCTCCTGTCTTCGATGCTTCGTTACGAGAATACCACTCAAGAGCATATTTTGCCACTTCACGCATAACTGTTACAACGTAGTCGCGGAAGAACAAGGTATGTATGTTTTGAGCAATCTGAACAGGATCCTTCTTTTCCAGTGCCGCACCCCGGGCCACCAGAATCCGGTCTTTCCACGCGCTTGTCACGGGCGTGATCATATCCCGGTAAAGTAGAGGTATGTTATTCTGATATTCCCATGTAGATGCCTCCAAAAATTGACCGTTAGGTATAATTGTAAAGGCTACCCAATTTCTTGAAGGACGGACACTTGCGGACAAATCAACGGGATAAGTTTGGACATTGAAAAAACTATTAAACTCCGTCGCGATGACATTCGCAACGAGTTTCCCGCCATTGAAACGTCTATTGCTTTGTGGAAAGCAGTTTTCTTTGAATAGCACATTGAGGTATGCGACTGTTTTCTCAAGATCTTCCTTGTTTGACAACGGTATCGGTGTGAAAAAGGGGAGTTCATTAACGAGTAGAATCATCCACTCCAGGATACCTCTGACCAATGCCGGGAAGCCATGCTCTCTGTCTTCCATATTCAGGATCGGCATCAGGACAACAGCTTTGTCCGATCCAGACCATGTCTCCACCGGCATTATCTCGACTTTCAAGAACCGCTTCTTGAAGCTGATTTGGGAGTCGGTCTGATTGCTTGGCTTCCTTTCGGGCAGCGCTGGCGGGTCATTCATCAACTTAATCCAAGGCGGAGTCTGTCGCTCGCCGAAGGACAGGTCGATGGACGCGTCCATGTCGAAGGACTTGTCTATGCTGATGAACCCGATTCTGACGGACGCGGAAGCCGCAACCCTCGCCCGAAACAGGATTGTGGTGGGAGCGAAGGATTCCAGGATCATGGTTACGGCCGCGCTGGCCGCGACTGAGACCCTGACGCTGAGCACCTCCAGATCGATCTCGCCCTCGATATGCCCGGTCATCGCCGCGACGCCGACCACTCGATAGTAAGGAGTGTTGGTGAGTTTATCGTTTTCATCGATGAAGGCGGCGTAATAGCCGTCCAGCATGGCCGTCAGGCCGACGGTCACGCTGCCCTTTAGGGGACCCCAGGAAAACTCCTTGCGCGTGCCGGCTGTCAGTCCAATCCCGAAGCGCAGGATCGGATCGAAGCGCCCCACCTTCGGTATCAGGGCATTCGCCGCGACCGATCCGCTGAAACGCTCCAGAAGGAACCCGCCGCGACCCGACCAGGTCGGCAGGTCGATCGCGAAACTCCTGGAGAAATCGCCGTTGGCGGGAAAGCCGAGATCGACGCTGAAATCGCCATTCGTATAAACGTCGGCGGATATCTCCCCAATGGTCAGGACCGTCCGGCCCAAATCCATGCGTCTTAAGTTGTCCGGAACGATGAAGGTGCCGTGGAACACGCCTATGTTGTCGCTCAGCCGACGATAGGAAAGCTCAAATCCCAGGCCGGCCAGTTTGCCGGCCCTCTCACCCTTCAACACGACTTTCGCGCCGTAGAAATCCGGATCGCGGAACAGCACGCTCACCGAAACCGTACTCTTCACTGTAGCTTCGAGGGCGAAAAGGAACCCGTTCGATCCGTCATAGCCTGGAAAGCCGAGGGCGACGGCCGGTCCGGGTGGCGTGCTGGTCCCGTTCTTTTTCGGCGGCAGCAGTTTCGTTCGGTAAAGTTCGATTCCGGCCTCCACCGTGCGCGGCACGTCGGATCCAATGGCGATCCGGCGGCCGACTGCCAGGAACCGCACGTCCAGTATTGCCGGATTCGGCATCGGTGGGGTTGTTTGGGACATCGCGTCCCAGGACAGGGCGTTGCCCTGATCCGGGCTGAAAGACCTACCCAGGACATCACAACTAAGCGTTGCCTGCAATGAACTCTTGCCGCCTTTGCGGCGATAGACCATGCCGAATCCTTTGATGTTCACCCCCGCAATCTCTTTTGGGATGATCGTACACTCGAACGACACGGCGCCAGCGTCCGTATTCACCGTTACGCCAAAGCTCTTCAAGTTGATTTGCTTCAGCGCCTCTCCCAGGGTGCCCGACAGCTTTTCCGACAGTTTCGTACCGGGGACAATGTGTTCCGCGATCGCGTCGAGGAGGTCGACCAGAGGGACGTCTTTTTTTGCCGGGTTTGCCGGCCATCGGAGCGACAAATTCCCTTTACGGAGTTTTGCCATCAGCTCGAAGCCGCCGAGTTTAAGCTCGACATCGATTTGCTTTGCCGCTTTGCCGAACGCATAAACGACGTTGAACACCATATCCCCGATCAGAAGGCGGCCTAGGACGGTTCCGGAAATCGCGGATGCCCCTCCCTCCTTCCTGATCGCCACATCGGCGGCAATCGCAAAGGGAAGCTCGTCAGGCTTCCATGCCACGTCACAGGAGAAACTCCAGCCGCCAACTCCGCCGAACGTCACGCTGCCCGCCAGTTCTTCGATCTCGACAGCCTTCAACTCGTCCGGAATCCTCCAGTCGCTGTTGAAATGCGCCACAAGTTCACCGACGGTCAGCGGCGAATCCCGGTGACAGCGCAATGCGCCGGCCAATGTCAGCCCGGCATCTGTACCGGAAGAGGAAGAGTAGGTCCCGGACAGGATCAATACAGTCGATGCCACCTCATACGAAAGACTCAAAGAAAAATTCCGGGATCTTTCCAGACACTCGATATCGAGTCGACCACCGAAAAACTGGATCGGACCGTCCGAGGAGCATTCGCTGCCGACCTCGACCCGGAAGGAGAAATAACCTTTGGCTATGGAAAGGCTCAACTCCTCGACAGTGATATTCTTCAGCCGATCAAGCCATTTTGGCCGATTGGATCCTGGCAAGATGTCCGCGAGCACATCCGCCAAATTCGGCAATGTCTTGATGATTTTGTCATCGGGAATCACGCCCTCGGCGGGAAGTTCGCAACCAGGCGTAAGAAGCACGGCATCGAACTCATAGTGCGGGGCAAACAGAAACATCCCGAACTTGAGTTTACCGATGTCGAGTAAGCCGCTGACCAGCCCGCCGTAACCGATAAGTTTGCTGGAGCCTCCGCCCGTGCCCTGGAAGCCGAAGTATGCCCATATCGTGAAGCTCACCTCGGACAGGACGATCGCGTTTTCAGCCACGCCATGAATAAGGGCGCCGGGTTTCACCTCACGGTTCACCCCTACTGAGATTTCGATGCTGTTCAGTTTGGGAGGAAGCGAAGGTTCGAAATGGATGCCGACCCCCTTTATGCTCAGAGGCAGGCTTTTAACCGATTTTTCCAGTGAATCTGGCCAAGGCAGACTATCACGGCCAGTCAGTTCTTTGATCACATTTCGGATTTGTTTTTGATCTTTGCCGATCTTATCAGTTTTGACCGACAGATACCAGGATGACCCTTCAATGGTCCCCTTAATGTCGAATTCGGTGCCGCCGACGTGAAGCCTCGCCAAGAGAACCGTGCATTCGGGCGTAACCGTCAGACTGACCGGCCTTAGTGCGATCTTGGGCGACGCATGACTCGTGTCTTTGTCGCCGGTCCCGCAGTTCAGCGTGAATTCTTTCACTTTTTTATCGGCAAAGACGACAGTGCCCTTGGCCTTGCCGTCAGGGAACAACCGCTCAATGCTGTTGCCCAAGCCGGTGGACGGTTTGATGACAGCCGAAAAATCCCAGACATCGTTGCCGGTGGACGGCGTGAACTCCCCATGCCTGAATGTGAGCGGTGAAGGTTTCGGGGCGTCCGTGCTTGCTGCCGGCTCAGAGTCGGGCCCACCCTTCCAGTCCGCAAATAGGTCCGTGAGGGCCCATCCGGATTGCGGCGCCGTCCTGGCCGGCTTCGTCCCGTTCTGATGGTTCGATGAAGAGCTGCCCGTCATAGTGCTTCATCCAAGTTGCGGTCGTCCACGTGATCGCGTGGGATTTCCTTGTTTCAAAAACGTCTTCCACATGTGTTCATGTAAGAAAACGGGATCAGTTATTTCTGAGAATTTTTTCCAATCCGACGATGATGCAGAAATATTATGAAAATTTCTCCATTAGGCGCCATCCTGGCTTTAACAAAGTTGATTCATGTTTGTTGGGCTGTCTTTATCTTCTTTTTTATGACCTCTATTTGTTCGTATTCATTATCCTCGCGCGGGGATCTGATTCGTGCACCTAGTCGTCCGCCTGACAAGTCCTTTGATGATTCTATAAGAGGCGTCATTGACTGGCTATAATCTTCATCTTCGTTGTCGTCGTCCTCGATGTCGGAATCAAGCGGGATTTCGTCCTTTTTGATCGTCTGCTTGCCGGTGTGTGAACGCGTGTTTGGCCTTTTCTTTTTACTCGTTGGTTGCAAACTTTTATCGATCAGTTTCAGCTTACCCTGGTTCATGGTAAAGGATACACTTACCACAACATCGTCGACGCCACCGCCGGCATCGTCCGAGAGCGAGCGCTGAAGATACCACTCCTCGTTTTGGTAAACTAATACCCAGGACGTTCCAACAGTGCAGTTTACAGGCGTTTTTTGGTACACTTTGTCGGAAAAATACTCGAAAGCTTTGATGGCCTTATTAGGCGCTGAGATCGTTGCTGGGTAATGCCGACTATTAGTCTCAGCGCTATCTTTCACAAAATTACTTTTCTTCTTAATTTCGGCAATATCACTTCTGTCATACTTATGAAATATCATATTGGAGAAAATGGGGGTCAGCGTACTGTGGAGTATGTATTGACTTGCCCTGCCTTCAGCGTATAGCAAGCTATGCCCTTGACCGATCCCATCGACCGACGTTGAGTCTCCTTTGGAGTCGATTGCCTCTTGCATCGGTATCGCGGCATTTTGGTCGTTAAAGTGCTTAATGACGCGCCCAACCGCATCCTGCGACGGATGGCCATATCGAAAGTCGGAACTGACAAAGGCGAGAGTAGGCTGTGTATATTTCAACCAGCTTTCGGATGTCGCATTCTTTGAACCATGATGGCCAAGTCTCAAGGCCGTTACGCGATTATTCCCCCCTGGATTTCTTGAGCTTATAATTTTTTCTTCTATTTCTTTTTCGGCGTCACCAGCTAGTATCACCTGCCCCTTGATATCTTGGCTTTCAGCATCCGCGTAAATATAAAAGCATGAAACGATGCTGTAGTGGTTCAAGTTTTTGCTTACACCATCGTATCTGTAGACGATCTCGTATCCCACCCTTGAGTCTGGCTGTTGTGCATTGGGGCGCCTCTCAACCGATCCGATCCTTATGTCATTAAAATTCGTGCATTTTCCCGTTTGCTTGATGAAACCGATTATGTCGACTTCTTTGTAAAGGGAAAAGATCGTTTTCTTGCTTGTGCCTGCTCCGCCTTTGCGCTTCATGATGGTTGGCACCATAACTTTCTTCTTGTATAATTTTTCGCGCCCGCCAAATAGGCATCTTTCTATTTTTCGCCCCTTAAGCGCTTCGCAATTCAGTAAAGATACAATCAAATTTACGTGGTCACGATCAGGATGCGTCAGAATAATTATATCAATATTTACATGCGGTGGAAGTAATTCTTTTACAATTTCGTTAATACTTAGCAATGTTACCCCTTCAAATGTAGCATCTGCATTCTTTGTGGAACCGGCATCGACGAACGCCAGGAAGTATGGAGGTTGATCGTCGATGATCATCGTGCAGTCACCCTGCCCCACATCGAAAAAGTAAATGGAAACGGCCATGGCTTGTCTCCCTCAATCTTGCAAGCCGGAAGACGATCGGGAGCGCTTGCCACCGTTCACGCTTCCTTCTTTGGATTTTCCGTCATCCACATAGGCCAGGCACCAGCCCAGACCCGGGCTCGTCTCGCGGCGCTGGGGGTCGCCGATGAGAACCAGATCGGCCCGACCCGGCGGCACGCCACCGATCCCCATCAGGCTCAGCCGGATGGCCTCCAGCCGCAACGTCCAGGCGGTCCCCCCGCCGTCTCCCGGAGGGGCCAGCGCGACGGAGTCGAAGCCGAGCCGCACGACCCCCCCGGCCGCGATTTCCGGACGGTCCGAACCGCTACCGGGCAGCTTGAGCCCGACCTGCACGCCGTCGCTGCCCGGCTGCCAAGCGATCAACAATTCGGCGGCCAATCCCGCGCCGCCCACCGCCGATCCCATGCCCCCGAGGTCGAGGCGATGGGCCAGTCCCAGCCAGCCCTTGTCCACCCGTGCCGTCGCAGCCGGACAAGCAACGGCAATGAAGCCGAGATCGCCGGGCGGCTTTCCCTGCTGGTCACGGATCAGGCGCGGCGGCCCAAGGGGGAATCCAGCGAAAAGGCTGCCGGCCCGGCAGACCGATCGGGTCGCATCGAACGCCAGGGCCGCATCTTCCAGGCTGATCTCGGCCTGTCCATTCCCCTTGAACACCACCAGTTCCAGGCGGGAGTAGACCAGCCCACCTTCGGCCCCGGCTTTGGCCGCCCCGAACGACAGCAGGTCGGCCGGCAGCGTTCTCAGCCGCAGCGTGCCCGACAGATCGAACCGCAGTTCCACCCCAGCCCGGGTCTTGATGCTCTTCATGCCCGCTTCGGTCACGGTCACGGCGTCCACCGCCCTCCTGTTCCGATCTTTCGACCGGAACACGGCCGGAGTGGCTAGTTGCATTGATTCGCCGCCGTCGGCGCCGCGGTGAACTTGAATGCGCAGAGGGGCGTTTTCCGGAAGCAGCGGTTCGCCCAGAAGCCGATCCATGCCCACGGCGATTTCGGCCTGCCAGCCCTGACCGGGGTCGGCAAGAAGACGCGGCGTTGCCGTGATCCGGTGAAGGCTGGCCGCCGTCAGCGGCGTCCGCGCCGGCCGGGCCGGGGAGGGGAAATCCAACAGCGTGGTGGCGACCGGGATCCCCGAATCCTTGTCGAACGACCAAGCCAACCACAGGCAAGTCGGCTGCCTGCGGGAAACGCGCCGCAACAGTCCGTTCATCATGCCCGCGACCGGCTTGGGCAGCGAGAGTTCGGCGAGCGGCACGTTGGCCATCAGCACGCCGGTCCAACTTGGGTTCTTGAAGATTTTGTCGTTCAGCGTGCTGAAATCCGGATGGCCCGCCCGGACCGCCGCCTCAACCTGCCTGCCGACCGCCTGGATGTCCGTGGCCAGCCGTGGGTCGATGGCCGCTTCCGGGCCGTCGCCGACGCGCCATATCAGCGGCCGCCAAGCGTCGATGTCGGCCAGCGGCCTGCCCTGCGTGCGCTTCACGATGATCATGCCATGGCCGCCTGACCAAGTGCCGAGCGGCGAGCGCAGGCAATCGGGGCCGATGGTGATCTCACACAGGCCGCCCTGGACGTCCCCACCGTCGGCGAGGGCGAGATCGTAGTTTTGGGACGACGCGATTTGCCCGATTTCCCTCTTCGTGAGGCCGGACAATGCCATCCGATAAGGAGTACCAGGATCGCCGAACAGGGCGGTGTTGGCCGCTGTGCCGTCGGGCGCGTCCAGGAACGTCCACCCGTCATCGGCTTTTCCCTTCCGGCGCGGCCGCTGCAGGCCGGGTGCGGACCCGACAGGCTGCAGCGGCGCTCCAACCGTGACGTAGGACGGCGGCGGCGGATCGGGACGCGCCAGCAGCCGGCGCCTCTCCGGGGCGAGCACAGTCTCGTCCAGGCGGGCACAGCTGCCGGCATCCTCCATGGTGAAACCGCAAGGCAGCAGCGGCAGAGGCGGCGAATCCGCCGTCAGTTCGGTGCGGACGCCGCCGGTGCCCACATCCGTGCCCGCGTTCCGGATATGCAGGTTTTTCCCCGGACCCGACACCTTGATGCGGCCGGTGCCGTCGCCATCGCGGACGACGGTGAAGACCGCCCCTTGGCTCAGCAACAGGAATTCGCGTCCGTTCAAGCCGCACAGGATTGTGCGGTCGGTTTTGGGCAAGACCGAGAACGAGCCTTCCAGGCCTAAACCGCCTTTGTCCAGCACCAGGCGTGGACCGGCGCGAAAGGCGTCCGATCCGGGGATCGGGACAAGCGCGATTTCCTCGCCCCTTCTCGATCGGAAGCCCGACCTTATCTGGCCACCCGGCTTCAGTTCCAGCCACGTGCGGCTCGCATCTTGCGGTCGCAACGGATCGATCATCGCCTCGAACTCAAGGTCCCCGTCCGGGTACAGCAAGGGAAACGCCAGCACATTGCCGTCCAGGCGCCAGCGGCTGACTGCGCCGATGGAGGCCAGTACGGCCGCATTGGCCTTCAACGTACCGCTGAAGCAGCCGGCCCGCTCGCCGTCAAGGGCCAGCGTCAGCCTGTGTCCATAGGCTGCGGGGTCTGGAACCACCTTCCCGTCATAACGGCCGAACAAGGCCGCGCCATCGGCCAAGGCGATCTCCAGCGCAGCCGGGTTGCCGGTCCCCTGGGAGAGCCGTTGGATACTCGCCTTCGCGTGCACCTTCAGCCCATGGGAGCCGAAAGGAAGGATCGACTCGCATGTGAATGGCTTGTCGCGATTGAAAAACTTCCATCTCCAACGTTGCGTGAACTCCAGCCGAAGGCCCCGGGTTTGGCCGGGCGAGCCGCTCAGCCAAACCATGCCGACGCCCTCCTGTTCCCGCACCTCCGGATCGTCGTTCAGCTTCCATGCGATAGCCGTCGCGTCGGAAGCCCGAGGATCGAGGAAGAGGAAAAGCGGATTCCATTGCAGTAGGTCGTCCAACGTCGCTTCGACAGCGGCTTGCCTCCCACTCGGGATCTCTCGCGCCAGGACGCCCACTATGCAGACGAGTGGTGCAGTCGTCCGCTCGCCCTCCAGCCAGAAAAGGTTGCTTCGCTCCGGCGAGGGGCGACGGAAAATCGGGCCACCTTCTTTCGCCCCGGTCGCGCCGGTGATCATGGAGAGGTTCCGGCCGGAGTCGGTCCCCGGCCCGGATTGACGAACGCCTCGATGAAGTAGCGATAGCTATCCGGATTCAAAACCGCAATCTCCGGCTTAAGGATTGCCATATCAAGCACGTCTTCATCGTCGTATTTCCAATCGATACTGCCCTTCACCACATGAACCATTTCATGCACCACGGTGCCCCACTCGGTGTGAGTCTTGGTTCCGGAACCAATGAAGAAGGGGGTACAGAATAGCGCCCTTATGTCGATTTTCTCGCGGCCGCTCGTTTCCGGAGGCAGGAAGCGTGCGCGTATCGCCGGTGTGCAGGAGTCGGACTGATCGGTTACCACCGAGCACTCGGCCTTAGCGACCTTTGTCTTGTCGGTGAGGTAATTCAATATCGCATCAATCGTCTGGCTCACGATCTGAAATCGGTGAGCATCGTACTCTCCAAAATACAGAGAATATAACGGCAGAATTTCATCACTTACTTTTCTTTTGTCTTCAGGATTGCGCAATTTGAGGCTTAAATTCGCCACGTTTTGCGCAGCTTCTTGAAAAGAAGTTACGATTCTTTGCTTCCTGTCTTTAACGCAAAAACCTGCCGGCGCCTCTGAATTATTTGTTTCTGCAATAAATCGAATTTCAATTGCACTGGCCAGCCAAGGAAAGGCGGTCATACATAGTAAAACAGAAGAAAATATAGCACTTTTAGTTTTCATTCTCATGCCGGACCCCTCAGCGTCGGCGAGGAAAATATTATTCATACTTATGCATTCACCGACAAATGCATAGACCACTTTAGCTTAATGATCGTCTGAAGAAAAGACCAAGAGCCCGATGCGTGGCGTCGTCACATCAACGGTGGAGGCCTGTCGGCCGTGACGGTAAGCTCGCGGGATGTCGCTGCTCTCGTATGACGTTGGTGCAAAAAGGACGGGCCGGTGGCGTTCGGGAAGGCCCGCGTGTATGGAGGCGGCCCCGCTGAAGCCGAGAGCCCAATGCCGTACAAGGCCAACGAGCCCCACCGTCACACGATCCCGAAGGCGCGCTACCGTGTCGCGAACTGGGTGGCCTACGGCGCGTATAATGGCGAGCCAATTTACCGGACGGTCGCGGAGCAGGCGCCGAACGCCGAGGTGATCATCCCGCCGCACGTCACCGCGGTGATGAGCGACACCGCCAAGACCGCCCCCAGCCAGCGCGACCGCCACATCCAAATGATCGCGGAGCGTGGTCGGCTGGGCTGGCAGCGGGCCGTCCACTACGGCCGGCGCTCTCTCGCCGAGGTGGCGATGCTCAGGTACAAGGTCCTCATCGGACGCAGCCTGCGCGCCCGGACTCTGCCCACTCAGAAGGCCGAGGCCCGGGTCGCCTGCGCCGTCATCAACCGGATGACCGGTCTCGGCATGCCCGTCTCCCGGAAGATCGCCTGACCGTCACCCCGGACGGGGTGAGCTTCGCCTGTAAACCGAATTGTGCACCAACGTCATACCTGCTCGCCCTCCCAACCGCCACCGGCACGACCTTTCTTTGCACCGACGCCTACATTGATGGTACCACCCAAATGTCGCTCGCCATCAGCGTATGTGTGTTGAACGTGACGATGGGAACCGCGACCTGCGATCCGGTGCCGTCGCTGTCATAGGACAGCAGGCCGGTCACCGTGTTGAACACGAACCGGTCGTTGGCATCCGCGGGTGCATTCAGCGCAAAAATCGCCGCATCCAGCGGGCCAATGGGCAGCCCACCGAAGTTTTGCCCCACGATACCGATCCGGTCCTCCCCGTGCGTAAAGTCAACCACGGTGTCGGCGCCGTCCGACGGGCCGGAGAAAACGAACATGTCGTTGCCGGCTCCGCCCACCAGCGTGTCGGACCCCAGGCCTCCGTCCAGCACGTCGTCGCCGTCCTCCCCATACAGGATGTCGTCGCAGGTGAGGGCGAGGCTGGTGAACACGTTGTAGCCGCCGAACCCGACGATGTCGGCGCGGCCATCGCCGTTCACGTCACCGAGCGTGCGCGGGCAAACATCCTGGCTGGTCCAGGTGTCGTAATAGCCGTAATCGCTGTGGCCGGGCAGCGAGGGACCGAAGGTGCCGTCGGCCTGTCCCAGCGCGACCTCCACGCCGTAGCTGTTGAAGGCGACGATGTCGGCGCGCCCGTCACCGTTCATGTCCCCGACCAGACGCGGAACCATGTTCTGGCTGGTCCAGGTGTCGTAATAGCCATAGTTGGTGTGGGCCGCCTTGGACGGACCGAAGGTGCCGTCGGCCTGCCCGAGCGCAACTTCCACGCCGTAGCTGTTGAACCCGATGATGTCGGCGCGGCCGTCGCCGTTCACGTCGCCGAGAAGACGGGGATTGATGTTCTGGCTGGTCCAGGTGTCGTAGTAGCCGTAGTTGGTGTGGGCCGCCTTGGAGGGACCAAAGGTGCCGTCGGCTTGGCCCAGCGCGACCTCCACGCCGTAGCTGTTGAACCCGACGATGTCGGCGCGGCCGTCGCCGTTCACATCCCCGAGCAGGCGCGGGACCATGTCCTGGCTGGTCCAGGTGTCGTAGTAGCCGTAATTGGTGTGGGCCGCCTTGGAGGGACCGAAGGTGCCGTCGGCTTGGCCCAGCGCGACCTCCACGCCGTAGCTGTTGAACCCGACGATGTCGGCGCGGCCGTCGCCGTTCACATCCCCGAGCAGGCGCGGGANGTGCCGTCGGCTTGGCCCAGCGCGACCTCCACGCCGTAGCTGTTGAACCCGACGATGTCGGCGCGGCCGTCGCCGTTCACATCCCCGAGCAGGCGCGGGACCATGTCCTGGCTGGTCCAGGTGTCGTAGTAGCCAAAGCCGGTGTGGGCTGCCTTGGAGGGACCGAAGGTGCCGTCGGACTGGCCGAGCGCGACCTCCACGCCGTTGCTGTTGAAGCCGACGATGTCGGCACGGCCGTCGCCGTTCACGTCTCCGACAAGGCGCGGATTGATGTTCTGGCTGGTCCAGGTGTCGTAATAGCCGTAGCCGGTGTGGGCCAGGCGGCTGGTGCCGAACAGGTAGCGCGCGTCCGTCGTTCCGCCGTCGCCGCTCAGCCGGTCGTTGCCGCCGCCGCCGTAAAGCAGGTCATTGCCCGAGCCACCCTGGAGAACATCGTCGCCCGGCGATCCGTGGAGCGTGTCCGGCCCCGTTCCGCCTTGCGTCAGGGCGCCCACGTTGACCGTCACCGTGGTCGTCGCCGCACCGCCGTGACCGTCATTGGCGCTGTAGTCGAACGACGCCACGCCGCTGAATCCGGCGGCCGGGGTGAACACCACGGCGCCGCTCGCGTTCAGGCTTACTGTTCCGTTCTGGGCTCGGCCGACGGACGCGAGGGTCAGCGTGTCGTTGTCCCGGTCGCGGTCGTTCGCGAGCAACCGCGCCGCCGTGATCGTCAGCGGCGTCTGATAGGCGGTGCTGACCACGTCGGCCACCAGGGTCGGCGCGTCGTTGACCGCCCGCACGGTGATCGCGGTCACCACTTCGGCGCTCAGCGCGGCCTCCGGAACGCCGGCGCCGCGATCGTCCGCGTGCACCCGCAACGCATCCGCCCCGTTGTAATCGGCTGCGCCGCGGTAGCTGAGGGTGGCGAGCGCCGCGTTCAGGTCGGCCAGTGTGCCCTCCACGGTGAGCGCTCCGCTCCCCAAGGCCCCGTCCACCACTGTCAGGCCGGCGACGCTGCCAAGCCCCACCGAGCCGTGATCGACCGCGAGGCTCAGGCGCAGGCTGCTGCCGCCAGCGTCCACGTCGGCGATGGACACCCCGGCAACCGCGAGGGTGGTGTCCTCGTCGATCGTCTGGGCCGCGGGGGCCGCGAGCACCGGCGCGTCGTTGCGCCCCTGCACGCCGATGGTCAGCGTCCGTGCCGTCGCGTCCGTACCGTCCGACACGCCATAGGCGAAGGTCAGCGTCGCGGTTTGCCCGGCGGCCAACCGGTTGAACTGCGCCGGGTCCAGCGTCAGCACGCCGTTGCTCACCGCCACCGTTGCCGCCGGCCCACCGGTCTGGCTCAACCCGCTCACCGACAGCGCGCTGCCTTCGAAATCCCAGGCGCCGTCGAGAAGGTTCACCGTCAGCGGCGCCGCATCCTCGTCGGTCGCCGCCGTCAGGTCGTCCGGCACCAGCGGCGCGTTGTTGGCATCCAGCCGCATCAGCCCGTCGGCGAATTGCGCCCATTCCATCTCCTGGAGCGTGTCGGTCCCCTCGCCGCCGCCGGTCGCCCGGACCGTCCAGCCGGTGCCCGCCCTGGTGGCGACGTAATCACGCCTGTTGCCGGCGAACACGGCCGTGTCGATCCCGGCTCCGCCGATCAGCGTGTCGTTGCCGCCGCCGCCGGTCAGCCGGTTCGCCCCGGCGTCGCCGGTCAGGCTGTCGGCGAAGTCCGAGCCGATCAGGTTCTCCACCCCGGACAGGCGGTCGCCCGCCGCGCTGCCGCCGCTGCCGGTGCCGCTGGCCAGGCTCACCGTCACCCCGGCGAAGGACGAACCGTAGTCCACCGTGTCGATGCCGGCGTCGCCGCGCAGCCAGTCGGCGAAGGCGCTGCCGACGAGCACATCATCCCCGCCCCCGGCGTTGATCTCCACGCCCGCGCCGGCCGCCGCGGCCGTCAGCGTGTCGGCGCCGCTGCCCCCATACACGCGCTCAATGTTCGCCGCCGCGAGATTCAGGAGAACACCGGCGGTCCCTTGGACGTAGGCCGTGTCGTAGCCCGTGCCGCCATCCACCACGCTGTCGGCCGCGTCGATGAACAGGCTGTCGTTGCCAGCCCCGCCCAGCAGCGTATCGCTCCCGGTTCCGCCTTCCAGCCAGTCGTTGCCGGCCCCGCCTTCGACCCAGTCGTTGCCGGCGTCGCCGCGCAGGGAATCGTTGTAGGAACTTCCGGTGATCCGGTCGTCGCCGCCGCCGGCGTTGATCTCCACCGTCGCCGTCGCGTCCACACCGGTCAAGGTGTCGGCTCCGGCGCCGCCGTAGACGCGCTCGATGTTCGCCGCCGCGAGGTTCAGGAGGACACCGGCAGCACCCTGCACGAAGGCCGTGTCGTAGCCGGTCCCGCCGTCCACCACCGCGTCGTCGGCGTCGATGAACAGACGGTCGTCGCCGTCACCGCCGAACAGCGTGTCGCGGCCGGTCCCCCCGTCCAGCAGGTCATTGCCGGCGCCACCCTCGACCCAGTCGTTACCCGCGTCGCCGCGCACGGAATCCGCGAAGGCGCTGCCGATGACCACATCGTCGCCTCCCCCGGCGTTGATCTCCACCGTCGCCGTCGCGTCCACGCCGGTCAGCGTGTCGGCTCCGACGCCGCCGTAGACGCGCTCGATGGCCTTGGCCGCGAGGTTCAGAGCCACGCCCCCGGTACCCTGCACATAGGCGGTGTCGAAGCCGGCGCCGCCGTCGATCACGGCATCGTCGGCGTCGATGAACAGGCTGTCGTTGCCCTCGCCGCCCAGCAGCGTGTCGGCGCCCGCGCCGCCTTCCAGCCAGTCGTTGCCGTCGCCGCCCTCGACCCAGTCGTTGCCGGCGTCGCCGCGCAGCGAGTCGTTGAATGCGCCGCCGGTGATCAGGTCGTCGCCGCCCCCGGCGTTGATCTCCACCGTCCCGGTCGCGCCCACGCCGCTGACGGTATCGGCGCCGCTGCCGCCGTAGACACGTTCGATGGCGGTGGCGGCGAGCATGAGGTTGACCCCCGCGCTGCCCTGAACGAAGGCGGTGTCGAAGCCGGCGCCGCCGTCGATCACCGCGTCGTCGGCGTCGATGTAGAGGCTGTCGTTGCCGTCGCCGCCCAGCAGCGTGTCCGCCCCGGCGCCGCCGACGAGGGTATCGTTGCCGGCCCCACCGGACAGCAGGTCGGACCCCGAGGTGCCCGACAGGTAATCCGCGCCCGTGGTTCCGGTGATGGTGCTCGACATGCCTTGTTCTCCGTTGGTCGATCCGCTCGCTGCCGCCGGCTGGGCGAAAGCCACACGACCATAGCGGGAAAAAAGCACCCGAAAGTGACCGACATCACAGATTCGGTTGTACTGCGCCGCGACAATTCGTCGCCCACTGGTAGAACTGCGCGATCAGGCAGCAACTTGGCCGGCAATGTCCGCGCCCGCCGGTAGGGCAGCGCGCTGCTCATGCCGGCCAGGACGCGTTCGTACTCCGGGGTGCAGCGGTCGGACATGATCTTGGCGACCGGGGTCAGGCTGCGCCGGCAGGCCACGCCGCAGCGGCAGGCGTCGAAGCGGGGTGCGCACCTCCACCGTGCCGAACAACGACACCAGCCGGCGGGAGCGGTGGTCCTTGAGCCGGTGCGACGCTCCGCAGTGGCCGCACCGACGCCGAAGGCGACAATGCGCGTCGGCCTGGGCGGTGACCAGGACACGCTGCAGGCCGGCCAGGGTCGCCTTGCCCTCGCACAGACTCAGCCCGAGCGTTGCCGCCGGACCGGCCCCGGTCCGCTCACCTTCGGAAATCGCGTGCGGCGTCACCGGGCCGTCCTCGCCCATCACCTCCACCATGACCCGCCACGTCATCGCGCCCCCGGTTCGCTGCCAGCTGAGCGCGCTGTACTACCCTCCCCCTGGTTTGCGACGGTCTCACCACCCCACACTTCTGCATGCTCTCGTTTGTGATGGGCTCGTTGACGACTGCGGTGAAGAGCGCCTATTCTCGCGGCGTCTGGAGGCATTCGTGATCGACACTAAGAAATTGTACAGCGTGTCCGAGCTGGCGAAAGAATTTTCGCTGACGCCGCAGGCTCTGCGATTTTATGAAGAAAAGGGATTGCTCAGCCCGAAACGAGCGGGTACCGCGCGTGTTTTCGATTACCGCGACCGCGCGCGGTTGCTGATGATATTGAAATTTCGCCGGCTGGGATTTTCTCTGGAGGAAATCGGCGAATATCTGTCGCACTACCGGCCCGATACGCCCAACGCCGACCAGTACCGCGACGGTATCGAGAAGATCCGGCGGCGATTGGCCGCGCTGGAGCAGATGCGCGTCGAAATCGAGGAAGCGATTGGAGAGCTGAAGGATATGGAAGAGGATGCCCTGCGGCGGCTGAGCGATTGCGAGGCGCGCGCCGCCGACAGGGACAATGGGGAGTGATACGGCCGATCAATGCCGCAGGCATTGATCGAAAGGGTGATGCGAGCGAAACCTTCAGGCGCCGTAGTCGTAGAACCCCCGTCCCGTCTTGCGGCCGAGGTGGCCGGCATCGACCATTTCCTTCAGCAGTGGCGCCGGCCGGTATTTGGGATCGTTGAACCCCTCATAGAACACGGTCATGACCGACAACATGGTGTCGAGGCCGATCAGATCGGCCAGCGCCAGCGGACCGATGGGATGGTTGCAGCCCATCTTCATGCCGCGGTCGATGTCCTCGGCGGTCGCCAGCCCCTCCTGCAAGGCGAAGATCGCCTCGTTGATCATCGGGCAGAGGATGCGGTTGACGGCGAAACCGGGGCTGTTCCGCGCCGTGATCGGCGACTTGCCGATCCGGCGGACGAAAGCCGTCGCCTTTTCAAGGGAGGCATCGGACGTCTGAAGGCCGCGGATCAACTCCACCAATTCCATCATCGGCACCGGGTTGAAGAAATGCAGGCCGATGAAGCGGTCCGGCCGGTCGGTCGCCGCCGCCAGCCGGGTGATGGAGAGGGAGGAGGTGTTGCTGCCGATCAGCGCCTCCGGCTTCAGGATGGCGGCGAGGTCCGTCAGGATTTTCACCTTCAGGGACTCGCTTTCGGTCGCCGCCTCGATCACCAGATCGCAGTCGGCCAGCGCCCGGTTGTCCGTCGTGCCGGTGATGCGGGCCAGCGCCGCTTCGCGGTCGGCGGCGGACGTCTTCTCCTTCTTCACCAAGCGGTCGAAACTGCCGCCGATGGCCGCCATGCCGCGCGCAACGGCGTCGGGCGAGATGTCGGTCATCACCACGGTCAGGCCGGCCGCCGCGCAGACCTGCGCGATGCCATTGCCCATGGTACCGGCGCCGATGACGCCCACGCGATTGATCATGCCGTTGTCACTCATATCCTGACCTTCCCGATGATGGGGTGGGCCCGATGATGGGGTGGGATGGGAGCCCTCACACACGCTCGAAGATCGCCGCGATGCCCTGACCGCCGCCGATGCACATGGTTGCCAGCGCGTAACGGCCGCCGGTGCGCCGCAACTCGGCGATCGCCTTGACGGCGATGATGGCGCCGGTGGCCCCGACCGGATGGCCGAGCGAGATGCCCGAACCGTTCGGGTTGACCTTCGCCGGGTCGAAACCGAGGTCGCGCGCCACCGCGCACGCCTGGGCGGCGAAGGCCTCGTTCGATTCGATGACGTCGAGGTCGGCCACCGACAGGCCGGTGCGCTCCAGCAGCCTGCGGGTCGCCGGAATGGGGCCGAGCCCCATCAACTCCGGCTCGACGCCGGCGTGGGCATAGCCGACGAGCCGGGCCAGCGGCTTCAGCCCCAGCTCCGCGGCCCGGCCCGCGTCCGCCAGCACCAGTGCGGCGGCCGCGTCGTTGATGCCCGAGGCGTTGCCGGCGGTCACCGTGCCGTCCTTGCGGAACACCGGCTTCATCGTCGCCAGCCCTTCGGCGGTGGTGTCGCCCCGGACATGCTCGTCGGTGGCAAAGGTCATGGTGCCCTTGCGCGAGGCGATTTCGACCGGGACGATCTGCTCCTTGAAGCGGCCTTCGGCGATGGCGCGGGCGGCGCGGGCCTGGCTTTCCAGGGCCAGCGCGTCCTGTTCGGCGCGGGTGATGCCGTAGCGCGCCGCCACATTCTCCGCCGTCACGCCCATGTGGATTTTCTGAAAGGGGTCGTGCAGCGCGCCGGTCATCAGGTCGATCATCGTCCCGTCGCCCATGCGCGCCCCCCAGCGGGCGGAGGGCAGCAGGTAGGCGCCGCGGCTCATGGATTCGGCGCCGCCGCCGACCGCGATGTCGGTGTCGCCCAGCGCGATGGCCTGGGCCGCCGACACGATGGCCTGAAGGCCCGATCCGCACAGGCGGTTGACGTTGAAGGCGGGTGTCTCCTTCGGCATGCCGGCATTGACCGCGGCAACGCGGCTGAGATAGCAGTCAGCCGGCTCGGTCGCGATGACGGTGCCCAACACGACATGGCCGACCGCCTGCGGATCCACCCCGGACCGCTGGACCGCCGCCCGCACCGCGGTGGTGGCGAGCGTGCTCAGGGGAACGTCCTTCAGGCTGCCGCCGAAACTTCCGATGGCGGTGCGGGCGGTGCCGACGATCACGATGTCGCGTTGCATGCGGATGCTGCTCCGGGTGTGTTGGGAGATGGGGGCGCGGAACGGACAAGGTTCCGGGCATTGAAAAGGTGGCCGGGAAAAGGTGGCCGGGCAATCGACATGCCCGGCCCAAGGTCCGCACCCACGGGGGATGACCGGTGCGGTGTGCGTATCCGGTTCCGGGAAACGCCGACGGGAAACGCCGACGGGAAACGCTGACGTCAGTCCGGCGCCGCCTCCGACATCCGGCTCAGCAGGATCTCGCGCAGGCGGACCTTCTGGAGCTTGCCGGTGGCGGTGTGCGGCAGTTCGTCCATCACCACCACGTCGGTGGGAATGCACCATTTGGCGACTTTGCCTTCGTAGAAGGCGGCCATCTCCTCCGGCGTGACGCTGGCGCCGTCCTTGAGGACGAGGGCAAGCAGCGGACGCTCGCCCCAGCGCGCGTCGGGACGCGCCACCACGGCGGCCTCGCGCACCGCCGGGTGGGCGACCGCGATGTTCTCCAGGTCGATGGAGCTGATCCACTCGCCGCCCGACTTGATCAGGTCCTTGGTGCGGTCGACGATCTGAACATAGCCGTCACCGTCCATCGTCACGACGTCGCCGGTTTCGAACCAGCCCGGCGTCGCGTGGGCCGGGCTGTCCGGGACGCCGTAATAGCCGGCGGCGACCCACGGCCCGCGCACCAGCATCCGGCCATAGACGGTGCCGTCGTGCGCCACCTCATCGCCGTTGTCGTCGACGATGCGGAAGGCCATGCCGAACAGCGGGCGACCTTGCTTGGCGGTGCGAACGGCGCACTCCGCCCCGGTTTCGGTCCGATGCTTGCGCTTGGGCGTGTTGACGAGGCCGACCGGGCTGGTTTCCGTCATGCCCCAGGCGTGAACGGCCTCCGCACCAAACCGCCGGAACCGCTCGAACATCACCGGCGGGCAGGCCGAGCCGCCGACGATCACCCGGCGCAGCGGCTCAAGGGTGCGGTGGTTGGCCTCCGCCCAGTTCAGCAGCCCCATCCAGACGGTCGGCACGCCGGCGGTGTGGGTGACGCCCTCGGCCGTGATCAGCTCGTGCAGGCTGGCGCCGTCCATCCTCGGGCCGGGGAACACCAGCTTCGCGCCCGTCATCGGAACGGCGTACGGCAGCCCCCAGGCGTTGACGTGGAACATCGGCACCACCGGCATGACGACTTCCAGCGCCGACAGGTTCAGGGCGTCGGGAAGGCAGACCGCCATGGCGTGCAGCAGGCAGGAACGGTGGCTGTACAGCACGCCCTTGGGATCGCCGGTGGTGCCCGAGGTGTAGCACATGGAGGCGGCGGTGTTCTCGTCGAACTCCGGCCAGTCGAAGCGGTCCGGCTGGGCGGCCAGCAGCGTCTCGTAGCACAGCAGGCCGGGCAGGAGCGTGGAGGCCGGCATATGGGCCTCGTCGGTCATCACGACGATGGCCTTCAGGCCGGTCAGCCGGTCGGCGATGCCTTCGAGCAGGCTGACAAAGGACAGTTCGGTGAAAAGGACCGTGTCCCCGGCGTGGTTGACGATGTAGGCGATCTGTTCGGGAAACAGGCGCGGGTTGATGGTGTGGCAGACCATCCCCGACCCCGACACGGCGTAATAAAGCTCCAGGTGGCGGTAGCCGTTCCAGGCCAGGGTGCCCACCCGGTCGCCCGGCGCGACGCCGAGCGCCGACAGAGCGTTGGCGAGCCGTTGCGACCGCCGCCACGCCTCGGCATAGGTGTAGCGGTGAATCGGCCCTTCCACCGTGCGGGAAACGATTTCGGTGTCGCCATGATAATCCGCCGCGTGCCGGAGGACCGACGGCACGAGCAGCGGCGTATCCATCATCATCCCGGCCATTGTTCCGGGCATCATTCCGGGCATTGTTGGTTTCCTCCTTTATCTTATGCTTCTTGCCGCGCTTGATGATTGCTTGAAGATCAGAAGGCGTCCACGTCGAGGGCCATCAGGCTGCCCGCCCCGGCGCGCAACGCCAGATCCAGCGCCACCGTCTGCGGCAGGATGCGGGCCATGAAGAAGCGGGCGACCTCGACCTTGGCCCGGTGCGCGGGCTTGGCCGCGTCGCCCAGCGCCAACGCGTGGACGGCCATGCGCGCCCACATCCAGGCCAGCGCGGTCAGCGCGAACAGGCGCAGGTAATCGGTGGCGGCGGCGCCCGCCTCCGCCGGATCGGCGGCGGACCGCTCGACCAGCCGCGCCGTGGCCGTCCGCAGCCGGTCCAGCGCACCGGCCAACGGGGTGAGAAGCGGTTCGGCACCGGGCAGCGCGCTCTGCTCCTCAAGGAAGGCGGCGACAAGGGTGAAAAACCGCTCCGGAAGCCGCCCGCCGCCCATGGTCAGCTTGCGCCCGACGAGATCCATCGCCTGCACGCCGTTGGTGCCTTCGTAGATTTGCGTGATGCGGGCGTCGCGGACGAATTGCTCCATCCCGTGCTCGCGGATGTAGCCATGTCCGCCGAACACCTGCTGGCCGAGAACCGCCCCCTCGAAGCCGAGGTCGCTGAAGGCGGCCTTGATGACCGGAGTCATGAGCGCGACGAGGTCGTTGGCCGCGGTCCGAACGGTCGGGTCCGGATGGCGGTCCGCCTTTTCCATTTCAAGCGCCGTCCACACCGCCAGAGCGCGGCCGGCCTCGGTGAAGGAGCGGATGGTCAGGAGGTTCCTGCGCACGTCGGGATGGACGATGATGGGCTGCGGCCCCGGCTTTGTCCCGGACCCGCCGGCCGGCGCGCGGCCTTGCATCCGTTCCTTGGCGTAGGCGGCCGCCCCCTGATAGGCGGCCTCGGCCACGCCCAGCCCCTGGATGCCGACGAACAGCCGCTCGTTGTTCATCATGGTGAACATGGTGGCCAGCCCCTTGTTCGGCTCACCGACCAGCCAGCCGGTGGCGCCGTCGAAGTTCATCACGCAGGTGGGCGACGCCTTGATGCCCATCTTGTGCTCGATGGCTCCGGCGGAAAAGGCGTTGCGGACCACCGGGCGGCCGTCGGCGTCGGGGATGAACTTCGGCACCAGGAACAGGCTGATGCCCTGGGTCCCGGCGGGCGCGTCCGGCAGGCGCGCCAGCACCAGATGCACGATGTTCTCGGCAAGGTCATGCTCGCCCGCCGTGATGAAGATCTTGCTGCCGGTGATGCGGTAGCTGTCATCGCCCGCCGGCTCCGCCCGCGTGCGCAGCAAGCCGAGGTCGGTGCCGGCGTGGGCTTCGGTCAGGTCCATGGCGCCGGTCCAGCGCCCGGCCACCATGTTCGGCAGGAAACGGGCCTTCAGCGCCGCACTGGCATGGTGTTCGATGGCCTCCGTCGCGCCGTGCGTCAGTCCGGAGAACAAGCCGAAGGCGAGATTGGCCGAGGACAGCATTTCGTTGAGCAGAAGCTGCGCGACGCGCGGCATGCCCTGGCCGCCATAGTCCGGGGAACCTGCAAGAGCAACCCAGCCATTGTCGACGAACGCTGCGAACGCCTCGCGCACGCCTTTCGGCGTGGAGACCGCACCGCCATCGAACCGGCAGCCTTCCTCATCTCCCGGACGGTTCAGCGGCTGGACGACCTCTTCGCAGAAGCGGGCGGCTTCGGCCAGAACCGCGGTCAGGAGGTCGAGCGAGGCATTCTCGCCATACAGCGGCGTCAGCGCGCTTTCGACATCGAAAAGCTCGCCGAGCAGATAGGTCATATCATCAATGGGCGCTTTGTAGGCGGGCATAGGCGATCTCCGGTCACTCACGCTCCGGCAAGGGACGGGCGATACCATTCTCGGCCCGCCAGCCGATCTGCATCCGCATCCGTGGCCATTCCCGGCTGCGGCGATCTGACCATCGGATTTGGGTAAAGTCAACTTTAATCAAGTAAAGTTCGCTTTGGTGCGCTTCCTGCTTTGATGAGATGGACGTCCCCCCGTTTTCGGCACGGCAGTGCCAGATAACGGACAGGTTCATCTCATCACGGGGGTTGTGCCATGACTGCGGTGTTTATCGGTCTCGATCTGGCGAAGTCGGTGTTCCAGGTCCACGGCGTCGACGCGCACGGCAAGGTGGTGGTGACCAAGCGGCTGCGCCGGGATGCGATGCTGGTGTTCTTCGCCACCCTGGCGCCGTGCGTGGTCGGGATGGAGGCCTGTGCCGGGTCGCACTTTTGGGCACGGGAGATTGCCCGGCTCGGTCACACGGTGCGGCTGATGGCGCCGCAGTACGTCAAGCCCTACGTGAAGCGCCACAAGACCGACCGGGCCGACGCCGAGGCGATCTGCGAGGCGGTGCAGCGGCCGAGCATGCGCTTCGTGCCGGTCAAGACCGAGCAGCAGCAGGGCACCCTGGCGGTCCACCGGGTGCGCGAGCTGCTGGTCGCCCAGAAGACGCAGTTGATCAACGCGCTGCGCGGGCATCTGGCGGAGTTCGGCATCGTCGCGCCGCAGGGCGCCGGCAAGGTCACGGCATTGACCGCCGTGCTGGCCGACCCGGAGGACACGCGGGTTCCCACCCTGGCCCGGGAAGTCCTTCAGGGCTTGGTCGACCAACTGCGCGACACGGAACGGCGGGTCGGCGAACTGGACGCTCGGCTGGCCGAGCGGGCCAAGGAGGATGAGGTGTGCCGGGGGTTGATGACGGTCCCAGGCATCGGGCCGGTCACCGCGACGGCGCTGGCGGCGACGATCGGCGACGTGACCGTCTTCGCATCGGGCCGCCATCTGGCGGCGTGGCTCGGCTTGGTGCCGCGCCAGCACTCGAGCGGCGGCAAGGAGCGCCTGGGCGGCATCTCGAAGGCGGGCGACGGCTACCTGCGCCGGATGCTGGTGAATGGCGCCCGGACGGTGATGCGCTGGCAGGGCAAGAGCGCGCCCTGGCTGGCCGGGCTGCTGAGTCGCCGGCCCTTCAACGTCGCGGTGGTGGCCCTGGCCAACAAGCTGGCCCGCATCGCCTGGGTCGTGATGACCCGCGGCGAGGAATACCGGCGGCCCGGCGCGGCGGCCGAGCCGGCTGCGGCGTGAGACGGCCATGGGCGCGATGGCCTCACCAGCGATCCCGACTGAACCGCGCCGGGTTTCCCGGAGGCCGATTTGGTTGAGTCACGCCGCCATGGCGACGCCCTCGGTTTGGACATAATAGCGCGCTTCGGCCTCGGCGGGAGGA
>NZ_JBPXMQ020000060.1:0-30213 GCF_053470405.2 Azospirillum mesophilum | reverse complement strand
CGCTGAACGGTCTGGTGAAGGTGCTGAACCGGCTGGGGCGGGGCTACAGCGTGGATGTGCTGCGCGCCAAGGTGCTGCTGGCCCACGGCGCCGGCAAGATCGCCCCGGCGCCGAAGGGCAAGCTGCTGCGCGACTGGCATGCCGACCTTGATGTGCCGGCGTACCGGCGGCGCGGGCCAGAGCCGAACATGGTTGGGCTCGTCACGCGCTTCCGCGAGATGGCCCCTCCGCCACCGCCCGATGTCCACCTCGGCATCGACCTATCAACCTTGACGCGGCTGATCGAGGCGGATGCAATTTGACCCCGGATCAACCCGCTTTTCCGGAGAGCCAAAAAAACTATCCTCGTGCTCACCCAAAGGCGGTCGGCGCGTGCGATGACCAAATCGACCGCGCCCCGCTCGAAGCTTTATTCCCCACGCCTCTCCGCGCAGACGCTGCATAGATCGGGCTCCGCCCAGTGGCAGCCTTCCGGGCACCCGCAGCGGTCCGTGCAGCCGCACTCCCGGCACGTAGCAATGCCGAGCCGGCCCAAGTCCGGACGCACCGGCACATCCTCCGCGCTGAACGCCGCCGGCAGATGGTCGCGCAGCAGCTCTTCCATCAGCGACAGGCTTTCCGCATCGGCTGCGTGCCAGCCAGGCTCCGGGGCCAGCCCCTGGTAGGAACCGATGATCCCGAGGGCATGGGCGATGGCGGCGGCGCCGATCTGGTCACGCACGGTCGGGGACAAGGCCTGCCATGCCGCTACGGGATCAACGAGCCCGGCGCTGGTGAGGATCGGGGCCGCGGTCAGGCCGATCGCGGCGGTCGTGGCAAGCGGAAGGCGCTGGTTCATAGGCAAGTCTCCGTGGGGCGATCTCGGTTTCGGTATGGAATTGGAAAGGAGGGGAGGCGTGTTTTCCCGGCGACGCCGCATGTACGCGATGCGTGCGGATCATGCACACGACGCCGCCAATAAGTTGCCGACGCTCAGCGCGGGAAGGTTCCCCCGCCCGGATGATCGGCATCCGGCCAGGACAGGATGCGGCGCACGCAGCCGGCGGCGTGCTCGTTGGTGAGGCCACGAAACCGGCTGCGGAACTCGGCGACAGCCGGCCCGAAGCCACCGCGCGTGTAGGCGGCGCGGATCGCGGCCTCGTCGTCGGCGCTTACTGTGAACATGTTACCTCTCCCCTCGCACGCGGCGAAACGGACGTTGCAGGGATGCTCGCGATCGGTGAGAATCGCCCCGACCAGCCTCCAAGGAGGACACTGTGAGCGGCCAGAGCCGGTGGCTGAAGTCCACCTTGAACTGCCAGAGCGGCGCGAGGATCCGGGCGATCCTGCTCCACCTGGCGGAACAGCACGAGAGCGGCGACGGCCCCGTGTTCGTCGAGTGCACGGACGACATGCTCGACATCGCCCGCAGAGCCCGTGACGGGATGCAGCTCACGATGGCGCAGGAAACCTACGTCATCGGCGTGCTGTCCCTGCGCGTGCACGCGGCGGCCACCGCCGCGGCGCTGACCCTGGGCACCGCCCTCCCCTTCCCCTCGGCCACGACGCCTCCCGGCGAGCCACAGTCCCCCCGTTCCCGCCGCCGTTCCGGCCCGCGCGCCGGGGCAGACCCTGGCCGCGCAAAAACAACTCAGCCTGGAACTGACCGGCACGACCGCTGGCGCCCCGGGGGCGCGGCGCCTGCCCGACGACCTGTACGAGCTGGTGCTGCGCCTGCGCCGCTCCGGCCATCGGGTCTATGCGGCGGGCGGCCGGCACAGCGTGGACGGCGTGCAGATCGACACCGCGCAGCTGCGATGGCTCGCCGACAGCGGTCTCGCGGGTGAGGGCCGGCACAAGCCCTAGCCCGCCGCGGCCGCGCGGACGGCCTCGCTCTGCTTCCGCTGCCGGAAGGCTTGCACCCGCGCCACGCAGGAGCGCACCGCTTCGTTGGCCTGGAGATGCAGCTGACCGCGCGTCGCCGCGACGTAGAGCAGGTTGAGTTCCGCATCCCGTTCGGCCGGTGTGTAGCGGGGCAACCCGTCGCGGCCGAAGGCCTCGAGGTCTTGGAGCGTGGGGAAGTCCTCGGCCAGCCGCACGGCCGGGAACTCGTCGCCTTTCCCTTTATGCGCCGTGCTGAGAATAAGCGTGGCCCGCGTCCGCTCCGGAACGTGCCGGCGGTCGATGCTTTCGCACAGGTCGGGAATGGCCCCGCCGTACCGGGCGATGATCTTGGTCAGCAGCTCCAGTTCACGGTCGCCGGTTTCATCGACATGGTCTTTCAACTCCCCGTAGGACGCGAAGCGCGCGAGCGCCGGCACGCCTTTGGGCCGGTCGCCGCAGTAGAGCGCCCAGCCGCCCATGATGAGCTTCAGCAAGGGCTCGGCGCCGCCGATGACGTGCAGCGGGCCGCTGCTCATGACCGCTTCGTCGAAGAGCTGCATGTTGGTACGGCACAGGACGGCGTGCACCTCCGGCAG
Organism: Azospirillum mesophilum; assembly: GCF_053470405.2. NCBI lineage: Bacteria > Pseudomonadati > Pseudomonadota > Alphaproteobacteria > Rhodospirillales > Azospirillaceae > Azospirillum > Azospirillum mesophilum. The sequence goes on along the minus strand of NZ_JBPXMQ020000060.1, from coordinate 27,754 downwards.
CCCGACCACGTCGCTGTCGATCGCCGGGTTTCCGCGCAGCGGCACCTTCGGCGCGCGCGAATGGTTCGCCAGGATGCAGCGGGCGATGGCGGCCACGCGCGGCCCGAAGCGGAACGACTCCGACAGGTGCAGGGTGCGCGGGCTCGGCTGGTCCATGGCATTGACCGCGTCGCGAAACTGATAGATGGACTGGAACGGGTCGCCGACGCGGATGATCGGGAAGTCCTGCATCCCAAGGAGTTGCAGCAGAAGCGGGTTCGCGTCCTGGGCCTCGTCGAAGAGGCCGTAGGCGAAGCTGAGCTTCGGCCCTGTTAATACCCAGCTTTTGAGATAAAAATCGTGTTCGAGGGGCAGCTGCGACCCGCGCGCGGTGATCTGACGCCACAGGCTGCGCGCCCACTCGGCGATCTGACCGGCCATCGGATCGGTCGGCCGCACGCCCTCGACGTGCTGGACGTCGATGGTCGGGTCCGCACTGTTGCACCAGCGCCGGACGGTGTCGAGCACCCACGTCCCCAGCAGGCTCCGGCGCAGCCGCCCGTCGTCCACGATGGACAGGAGGTCGGCCACGTCCGAGCCGAACAGGCGACCGTTCAGCCGCTCCCTGTGCTCCTGCATCCCCATGGCGCGGTAAGCCAGGCCGTGGCTGGTGCGGCAGCGCGTTGACGGCGGGAAGCTCTTCTCCGCGCTCGTCTGGATGTTCTTGTTGAAGCAGATGTACAGGTTCGGCCGGGTGTCCGCGCGGGCCAACATCTTCAGCGTGGACGACTTCCCAGCTCCCGCGTAGGCGACGATGGCAAGGTGTTCGTTCGGATTGGACCGCCACGCATCCAGGATCGCGCGCTGCTCACCGGTCGGCGTGGGATGGGTGCTGTCAGACATGGAGGAAGACCGCGTTGTGGTGCGCCCCATGATGCGGCCGCTCTAGAGTAACGTCAATCACTTGTCAGCCAATCCCAATACCGTCCAGCTGTGACAGGCGCACCTCAACGGACAGACATAATCCAATATGGACGCTGGCAAGATTTCGTCTCCCTGCTCCCATTCATGTCCAGCTTTGAAAATATACGGCGTGCGCACAGGAGGCAATTTCCATTCTACAAACAGCAAACCATGGCGAAAACACACGCTTTTTTACTGTGGCTCGGCGGGGCGCGGCGGTAGCGTTGGGGGCATCCGCAACCTCGACACGCCAAGAGCCCCGCCATGTCCTTCATGCTCGCCGACCTCGCCGCCGACGCCCTGGCCCTGGAAGGGCGCTACCGCCGCGCCATCGCCGATGCCATCGCCGACGGTCGCCTGCCGGCTATTGACGTGACGGTCACCGGCAGCGGCGACGGCCTGTTCGCCACGGTCGCGGTGGTCGTCACCGACAGCCCCGTCCCGCTCGTCGTGCGCACCACAAGCGGTGCCCGCACGCTGACCGATGCCGGGGAGCGCGTGCAGCGCCTGCTGCTGGCGCTCGGCGACACGATCACCCTCCCCGATCGCTGGGTGCACCGGACCGTGGACATCACCGCCGAAGCGGCCCCGGCGGCTGTGTCGCAAATGCCCGCGGCCGGCGGTGCTGCCGGCGGCATGGCCCGGCTGGTCGATCTGATCGCCGAACGGCTGGGGGCGGGCGCCGCGCTGGACTGGAAGGCGCTGTTCGCCCTCGCGGACGAGGCGTTCGGGGGCTCGCTGGCGGCGGGCGCGTGGTCGGCGAAGGACGCCTACGAGGCGTCGGAGGCGGCGGTGAATCGCCTGATCCTGGCCGAACCGGCGCGCTTCGCCCCGACCGGCGACCGCACACACGCGGCGGCCGTCGGCGCCGAGCTGGCCGCCCTGCTGGGCCGCCTGCCGACGCACACGCGCCGCGACACGGAAACCGTCCGGCTGCAGCAATTCAGCACGCCCCAACCTTACGCCCACGCCTGCGCCTGGGCGGCCGATCTGCGGGCCGGCGAGCACATGGTCGAACCCTCCGCCGGCACGGGCTCGCTCTGTGTGTTCGCCACCGCCGCCGGGGCCTCCGTCACCGTCAACGAAATCAGCCCCCGCCGGTCGGCGCTGCTGCGCGGGCTCGGCTACGCCCCGCTCGCGGAGGATGGCGGCCAGCTGCACAACATCCTCGCCGGCAAGATCACCCCGCCGACGGTGATCCTGATGAACCCGCCCTACTCGCGCTCAATCCAGAAAGGCGACCGCGCCGACCCGGCGACCGCCGCCCGGCACGTCAACGCCGCCCTCACCCTGCTCGCCCCCGGCGGCCGGCTGGTCGCAGTGCTGCCGAACCGCCTCGGCGTCGCGACCTCGCCCTGGCTGGCAGACGTCGGCAAGCGCTTCGCGGTCCGGGCGAACGTACTGGTGTCCGGCGCGCTGTTCGCCGCGCACGGGACGGGCGTCGAAACGCGCGTCCTGGTGATCGACAAGGCCGCGCCCGTCGATGCACTCCCGGTCGTCGGCGCGGCCCGCACGCTGGACGAACTGTACGCTGTGCTGGAAGCGGTGCGGGGCACCCGGCCGAGCATCGCCGCGCCGGTCCCGGCCAACGACGCAGCCGCCGGCCCCGCCGTTGCCACGGTCGCCGACATGGGCCTGGGCAGCGCCGAAACAACGGCCGCCACCCTTGGGGAGGATTCGCGGTACGCGCCCTATGAGGTCCGGACCGTCCAGCTTCCCGGCGCCCGCCCCCACCCCACCCCGCTCGTCGAAAGCCTCGCCATGGCCGCGGTGGCGCCCCCGGCCGCGTGGTACCGCCCCGCCCTGCCCTCCGATGTGGTGACCAGCGGCAAGCTGTCTCTGGCCCAATACGAAACCGTCGTGATGGCGGGCCAGGCGTTCCAGCAATCGTTGCGGCAGACCACGGACGGGATCCCGTGGCGGTTGGGCTACTTTCTTGGCGATGCCGGCGGGGTCGGCAAGGGCCGCCAAGTGGCCGGCGTGATCCTCGACAGCTTCGCGCAGGGCCAGACCCGGGCGGTATGGCTGACGAAGGACGCCGGGCTCTTGCTACAAGCCGCTCGCCGCGACTGGCAAGCGCTCGGCGGCGATCCGAAGGACGTGTTCACGCTCAACCGCTACCGCCCGAACGAGCCGGTGCCGGTCAAGCGCGGGATCATGCTGGTGTCGTACGGGACGCTGCGCTCCGGTTCCGGCCGCAACGGCGGCCGGCGGCGCGTCGATCAGATCATCGAGTGGTGCGGCAAGGACTTTGCCGGCGTGTTGGCGTTTGACGAAAGCCATAAAATGTCGGAAGCGCTCACCGGCAACAGCGAGTTCGGCAAGACCAAGGGATCGCTCACCGGCATGACCGGCGTGGAGTTGCAGGAACGGCTGCCTACGGCCCGTGTGCTCTATACCTCGGCGACGGGTGCCGACAAGCCCAAGAACCTGTCCTACTGCACGCGCCTCGGCCTGTGGGGTCCGGGCACGCCCTTCGTGGACGCTGTGGACTTCGTGGCATCACTGGAAGAGTCGGGCATCGCCGGGATGGAGGTCGTGGCGCGCGACCTGAAAGCTTTGGGCAGGTACACCTCGCGCTCGCTCTCCTTCGCGGGGGTCAAGTATGAGCGGGTGGTCCACACGCTGAGCCCGGAGCAGGAGGCCATTTACGACCGCCTCAGCGCGGCGTGGCGGCTGGTGCTGTCGCACTTCGAGGACGCCATGGAGAAGACAGAGGCAGCGAAGTCGCCGCTCGCGCGCGGCGCGGCGAAGTCGGCCTTCTGGAGCGCGTTACAGCGGTTCTTCAACCAGGTGCTTATGAGCTTCCAGATGCCGACCGTGATCGCGTCCATCAAGCGCGACCTGGAGGCGGGGCACGCGGCGGTGGCGCAGCTGGTGAACACGCTGGAGGCAGCCCTGAACCGGCAGCTGGCCCAAGAGGGGGCCATGGAAAACTTGGAGGATTTGGACCTCACCCCTCGGGACGTGCTGATCGAACTCGTGCGCCAGAGCTTCCCGGTCGCCCAGTTCCAGACGGTGGTGGGCCTCGACGGAAAGGAAAGCGTCGTCCCGGTGACCAACAGCAAAGGCGAGCCGGTTCTGAGCGCAGAGGCCGTCAAGATGCGCGACGATCTACTTATGGAGCTGGGCGCCATCCAGGTTCCGCAAGGGCCGCTGGACATGCTCCTGGATACCTTAGGCCCCGATCAAGTGGCCGAACTGACGGGCCGGTCACGGCGCGTGGTGGTGCGGCCCGGTCCGGATGGAACTCCGACCCGCACGGTTGAAAACCGCACGGAAGCGCAACGCCTCGCGGAGTTGCAGGCCTTCCACGATGATAAGAAACGCACAATCGTGTTCTCCAATGCCGCGAATACCGGCTTGGACATGCACGCCGGGCGCGGCTTCACGAACCGCCGTTTGCGGCGCCATTACGTGATACAGGCTGGATGGCAAGCAAAGGAAGCGGCGCAGGCCATGTACCGCACGCACCGCTCCGACCAGGAACAGCCCCCCGAATACGTGCTGGTGTCGACCAACATCAAGGCGCAACTTCGCTTCATTTCGACCATCTGCCAGCGTTTGGGGGCGCTCGGCGCGCTGACTCGCGGCCAGAAAGACACCGGCAACGCCGGCATTTTCAGCGAGGCCGATGATCTGGAAAACCAGTATGGGCAGGACGCGCTGTATCAGATGGTCGTGGACCTGTTCAACGGCGGCGACGTGGCGGGGTTCACGCTCACCGACCTGGAGGACGCTCTGGCGCTGCGCCTGCGCGACGACACCGGGGGCTTGCTGAAAGCGAAGATCCCGCCCGTGAAGCTGTTCCTGAACCGCCTTCTCGCGTGCCCGATCAAGGTCCAGAACACGCTCTTCGCCGACTTCGCCGACCGCATGCAGGACAACATCGAAGCGGCGAAGAAAGCCGGGACGCTCAACCGCGGCATGGAGGACTACAGCGCCGACCGAATCGAGGTCATTGCCGCTCCGCGCACGGTCTACACCGATGCGGCAACTGGGGCCGCGACGCAGTACGTCCATCTGCGCGCGTGGCACCGCCGCAGCGGGAGGCGCTTCGACAGCGTCGCGCGGGGCTGGGTGGACGGGTGCGAGCGCCGGATCGTCGGCTTCGTGGCGGACGGGGCAGGGAAGGCGCGGGCCGTCGCGGCGGCGCGCTCGCGGACCAAGGAAAACGGCGACGTGGTCGGGCAATACCGGATGGTAGGGCCGTTCTCCGAAGAGTTCGCCGACCGCCCCTCCGTGGACGCCACCTATGACTGGATTGACGAAGCCACGGCCGCGCATCTGTGGGCTGCCGAATGCGCCACGGCGGATGAATGGTGGATCGACGAGTTGCACCTTCTCACCGGCCTGATCCTGCCCCTGTGGGATCGCATCGGCGGCAGCGGCCGGGTGGTGCGGGTCAAGCCGTCGGACAGCCAATCCTACCTGGGCCGGCTGATGCACCCCGGCAAGGTGCGCTCCACCTTGGCACGGCTCGGCGCGGCGGTGGACGCACAATGGAGCCCGGCGGAAGTGATCGACGCGGCGATTGCTGGCGACACGGTCACGCTCGCCAACGGCTGGCGGATCGGCAGGCTGCGCCTTGCTGGAACGTGGCGGGTCGAACTGACGGGCTGGCCGGTGACCAAGCTCCGCGCGCTGGAACAGCTGGGGCTCGTCGTGGAGATGCACAACTTCCGGACCCGCGTTTTCATCCCGACCGGCAAGCCCGACGTGCTGGCCGCGTTGCTGGCCGAGCACCCGGTATGTGACGGCGACAGCGCGGTCCCAAAGGCCGCGTAATCCGCCGGGGAGGGGTGGGGCAAGGGGGGGCAGCGGCACCGCCCGGCGTGCTCATCACCGACCGACGCTCCGGGAGAGAGAAGGGCACCCCCGGCGACGTCGCATGTACGTTAAAGCTGTAGGGCGGGCCGCATTACACACGCATTGCTTACATGCGGCGTCGCCGGGCAGGGTCGGGTGAGGCGGTGGCGGCCATTCTGCGGCCAGCGGAAATCGCCAAGCCCCCGCCGCAAGCCGATCCCTGGCTGGACAGCGCAAGTCTGGCGAGGGAGCGGCAAAGCGGTCGGGGCGTAACCGGGTTCATTATTGATCTTCGCCGACGGGCGACGTGATCGGGCGGGTGAGCAAAGCGTAAAGCTCGTCAACGATGGACGGCAGGGACGCGGGGTTCCCCTCGGATGTCCCGACGAACAGACGGTCAATGTCCCCGAGGCGTTCGGCAACGTCATCGTCGTCGCGGCCGGGAACATTGCTGCCAGGGAGCGCATCGCACAGCTGGTCACGGATCTCCCACATCCCCGTCACCCAGCCTGATGGCTGCTCTGTTGCCAGAGCCTTCGCCCGATCAAGCAGGGCGGCAAGGTCGGAGCGCGAGAGGATGCATCTTTGAGGAACAAGGTGGCCCTGCATGAATGATACTCCCTCCAATTCCGGAAGCTGATTATCGGTCGATGAACTCGAACAGTTCGGCGCGTTGCCGCCGCAACGGCTCAAGCTCGTAAAGGTGGGGTGCCATATCGGCCCATGACGAATAGCCGCGCTCCTGGGCCAAGTGGTCGAGGGCTTCCGTGTGCGTGCATCCTACAGCGCGCTTGATGCGCTTGGCTTCGCGCTTGAGGAAGTCGGGCAAAGGAACAGCCACGGTCAAGCCCTCCATTGCCAGAAAGTCGCAGACTCAGATGCCCGCGCCGTCGTCGGTCGTGTTCGGATCGGGCGCGGTGCCGCACGGCTTGTCTCGATGACGCGGCCAAAAGATGGCGCCGAGCGCCAACAGGATCGGGCCAAACCCTCCGGTGACAATCAGCACCTTGAAGGCATCAAAGGAATGGCCGCCTAAAGTGATCTGGTCCATTGCTGATACACTCCCTTACTGGAGATGCTTCAACTCAGCATCATTCGTGCCGCACATCGGACGCCCATCCTTGTCGAGACGAGGCGTCAAGCCTCCTGTGGTCCCGGCTTTGCTGTTCTCATAGCCGAGACGGTAGAAGAGGTATTGGCATCCCGTTTCCGGATCGGTGATGAGCATGACCTTCTCGTATCCAGCGGAAGGTTGCTCCTGGCTGGTCCACGTCCGCGGTGTCGGCCCCGCGCCTTCGGCACGAACGGCCGTCGTTAACGGCAAAAGCGATGCCATGGCCACCACGCCAATTGGCATTGTTCTACGGCCTTTGGCCCAAATGCGCTTCATGACGGCTCCATTTCCAGAAAGTCAGACGGTCACCGCCGGAAAAGCGCTGTGATCGGGGTTACGGCCATGCGGGCGGGCAACAGGAAGAATTCGACGGTCGTGCGGGTCAGCGTTTCGGCGTTGTCGAAACTCTCGCCGCTATCCTCGATCTCGGCACACAGACGGTCGAAGTAGGTGCGCGGCCGGTTGAGGACGGCGAGCGCTTCGACCAACTCAGTGTTCGACATTTGGCGGTGGGTCATAAGACACTCGTCTATGCGCCCCTACGGGGCGGTGGTTACTCGGTCCAGTCCTCGCGATCCTCCTCGACCACCTCGACCGCGTCCGGCCATGTGTTTTGGTGGCCGGTGCAGGCGTGGTGGAAGAGGCTTTCGGCGTAGGGGCGAGCCTTATCGTCGGTCCAGTCGGCCGACAGGCCCTGCACGTAGGCGACGACCTCGCCGATCCACTCCTCGCGCGCGGCGGCGGTCTCCGCCCGGTCGAGGCGCTCCAGCTCGGCGACGATCAGCGCGCCTGCCTTGACCAGACGCTGGCGGGCGCCATCGGTCCTGTTGTGGCCGCAAGGAGAATGCTTGCGGAGCATGTCGGACGACAACTCGACCACCGTCACATCGGGGCTGTAGTAGCCCTGCACCGCGTCGAGCGCGTAGACGACACCAGCGATGACGAGCGCCCCGACAGCATGGCCGTCATCATGGCGGGCTCCGCCCCACTTCTCGTCTTGCCGGCGGCGCTCGGCCGCAATTTCATCAAGCACGCTCATGGTGTTGATCCCTCGTCAGTGAGACGCCTTCGCGTCGGGTAGTTCCTTGATCCAGGCGTCGATGGGCTGCGCCAGCAGGCGCTTCCACTCGGCGTCATCGTGACCGTGCGCGCAGTAGGCGCCGAAGAAGGCGTTGGCCGCATGCACCTGGGCCTCAGTCATGACGCCGGTCGCATTGCATTCGGGGCACTCGTCGTGTTCGCCATCGTGCCCCTGGGTCTCTCCAGCCCCGCCGCAGTACGGGCACTGGACCTTGCGTGATCCATCAGCCTTCTCAGCCATGCTCAAGCTCGCTCCTCTATGCGCCCGTGGGTGCGGTTGCCGCGGTAAGTTGTCGGAGGGCTTCCCGCGCCCGCCTAATCCTCTGCGTGGCGGCCAGCCGCATGCTCTCAGCCTTGCGGGACCGGCCACGCCGCGCGCAGCGCTGAGCCTCGTCGATGATGGATCGAGCATCCTGCAGATCGATGATGGCCTTGGCCGCGACAAAGTGGGCAATGCTTCCCACGGTTGCGCGATTCATCCCCGCCCGGATGCGCAAGGCCAATTCATCCATCTCATCGGCCCTCATCGCTCTATCCCTCCATGTCCAAAATGGTTCATGCTGCTGCCAGGATGATGGCGAACGCCATCACCAACAACGACCCGATGAACACCGGCTCCGACAGCGGGGTCAGGGCGCGTTCCAGACAGTTCGGCGGGCGGCGCGAGAACAGCATCCGGCGGACCAGTTCTTCCATCGCCAAAGCGGTCAGCAGGAGCATGCCTACTGCGGTGCCCACCGCGCTCGCAGCGCGGGCGTCTGGAGCGATGTGCAGGGCGTCGGCGACCGACGGCCCCCAGGACGGAATGGTCAGCGCAGCCTTCGTGCCGAGCAGGCCGACGGCGATGGTCGCCGCGGTCGTCATCTTGATCTTGCCCTGCTGGTCCAGCCGCGGATTGCGCGTCTCGCCACCCGCCCTCTGAATGTGTCTGTCGATCGGATGTTGCACGGCGGCGCCCTCCTTCGGCTCCAATTCGAGAAAATCAGTTGTCCACGAGCTGGTGAAAGAAAAGCGGCATGAAGGCCTCCGGCTCGATCATGAGCCGCCCTGCAAAGGAAAGCACTCCGATATGCTGTTCCGTGCGCTTCTGGGGTCCATGCCGAATGATGGCAAGAAACACGATGCCGGCGCCGAGCAGAAGCAACAAGCTTATGGCTTATTTCCTCACGTCCGGGACGTTATAAGTTTTCGGTAAGGCGGTGGATATGGAGTCCGCCGAGCTTCGAGCCGTCGTTCGTCATATACATCGTTACCGACAACTTATAGGGGGCGCCGGCCACAGGACTCACCGATACACAGAGCAGGTCCAGAGTTACGGATCGTCCGCTCCTCGTGCGAGGTCCGTCTTCAGCGCATAGCGTCCGGACATTCCTCTTCAGTGAGTCGATGTAGCTATTTACAAGAGACGGCTTGACTTGGCGGTAAGCATCGTCCGTCATTGCGGCTTTGAGAACGGCTGCCTTCGTGAGCATCTTCAGCGTCGGTTCGACGTTCAGGGAGTATACAACCGCATTGGCTAACCGGTCCTCGTTGCGCCGGTCGGGTGGGGCACTAAGGACGAATACGGCGGCAGCAGCCGCGAAAACGCTGCCGACAACGAGCGCGTTCGTGGAAACGAGCGCTTTCATATTAGTCATCCTCCATCGTGTTTGTGCCATTGCACATGCTCCCTCTCGGGATCAGCTTCCGATGATGCCGAGGGCAGCGGGCACGGCGTGGATGGCGGTCTCGACGTATGGTCCGCCGAACATCGCCGCGATCACAAGGAGCGGGCCGGCCAGCAGAATGCGGAAGGCGATGCGCATATCCTCGATCCGCGAGGACCAGTGCCCCCTTCGCTCAGCGGCGTGCGCCTGGAGGTAGGCCAGGATGTCGCCGAGCAGGCAGAACACGGTGCCCACGGGCACGGAGGCGAGGCCCGAAGCTACGATGAAGCCCATGGGAGCGCCGAACAGCCACTCCGAGATGCTGGGGCGACGGTGAGCGTTCGACTTGGGTGGGGCCGGATCGCATCGTAAGGGGATGGCCATCGTTCCTATGCTCCTTTGATCCTGGGCATCCTGCCGCGTTTTCCGGCTGGACACTCGCGGTGCGCGAGCGGGTGGCTTGCAGCTCGCGCACGCACCGGCCCCCTACGCCGTCGAGCCCCACCTGCCGGGCCGGGCGGGTAAGGGGCGGGTGGGGCGGCACTCCGACTATGGCAAAGCGTCATCACCGGAATCTCGCCGTCCAGATGCGCTCTGCGGTCACCTTTCTCGGCGAAATCCGCAATATGCGTGTCGAGCGGTCGGCGCCACGGCATCCGAACGCTGATTTGATGCCGTGCAAGGTACCAGCGCACGCCCAACTTCCGCGCCCGAGAAAGACGCTGTTTTTCGTCGTCTTTCTCCAGGTTGGGACGATGATCTCTTTTGAGATCGCGTTACAGCCAGTTCAGCCGACGAAACAGCCAGCAACCGAAGGCCATCGTCGCGAGGGCGCCACCCAGGATCGTGACCGGGTGTGTCTCGGCCAAAGCAAGCATCGTCAGAAAGACTGCGGAAGCCCCGGCAGGGCCGAGGGCGAGAGCGCCAGCGGAGCGTATGGACATGATCGAATCCTCCATTTATGAGGTCGGCTGCATTGACTTCCAGTCGGCCAGACGAATGAATTGCGGCTTGTCGGCTGCTTCCGGCCAGTGCCACCAGCCGTCGGCCTCTTCGGCCAGCAGGCGTAGCAGCGTGCTTTGCCGTGCCGTCGTCACGCTGTTCCGGCCCGGCGTCTGACACGCCTCCCACAGGATGCGCTCAAGCCCGGTGAGCCAGCCGGCGCACCACAAATTTTCGCTGATGCCCGTCATGATGCCGAGCAGGCCGAGCGCAGCGCCCTCGTCAGGAGCGCCGCAGAAGCATTCATCTGGATCAACAGGGATCACTGTTCCGCTCCATAGTCGGATAGTTCGTTCTCAGGAACGGTTGAAGACCTCGGAGAACGTGCCCTTGATGCCGTCGACCAGCAAGCCGCCGACCCCCATGGCGGCGTCCTTGGCGATACCGACCAACTGGACGTGACGCTCCAGCGCCTCGACCTCAGCCCGGATGAGCGGACGGCCCTGTGCACGCACGTGATCAACATACTCCCTCGTGGTGGTCGTTGCGGACCAGTCGCGCGTCGTTGCGGCCCGATCGTCTTCGAGGGGGGCCGCTCGGTCTCCATTGATCGTGTAGTCGATGGCTTCAACCGCGGCGCCGGCCACCAGGTCGACGATGGGGATCGTGCAGTAGCACATGACCTTCAATCCCAGAGACATTTCCCGAGCCACCGTGGCGCGAAGGTCCGAGATCTCCTTCGCGGTAGGCGGCGTACCGTAGATGCTGATCGTGTGCATGGATGCCCCTTCCATTGATCCTGGACATTGTATCGCGTTTCCCCGTTGGACCCTCGCGGCGCGTGAGCGGGCGGCATGCAGATCGCGCAAGCCTTGGCCCGCTACGCCGGCGAGCTGGCGTTGGCCGGCGAAATCTGCACGTCGGAGGTGGCTTGCCCCGATCAGTGCCTCAGAGGCATCAACTTTCCACCGTCAATGCGGTACTGATTTCCGAGAATTTGGTTGAGCGTCGCAAGCTTATCCTGCTGATGAGCGCCGTCCCAGCTGCTGAAGAAAGTCAACGGAGGCACGCGCTCGTCTCTCGGGATATCGGCGAACTGGCAATTGACGGTGAACGAACTGCTGGGAACACGGTGCCCATATTGTGCCGACGCGAGCAATCCCGGGGGAGAGAGCCGGACAACCACGGACGGTCCCGCACCGGTGTCCTTGTCGTAACGGTACGACGACTCCTCGACCGGCAAAGGCCGATCGAAGTTAACGGCAAATGCCGACACGCTCCCGAGATGCACGCAGGCGCGGGTCAAGGCGTCCTTACCGTCATCGCCGCAACCGGATAAGGCGAGCAGGGAGACCACCGCTGCCAGTATGTTACGCCGCAGGACCATTCGAACTTTCTCCGCTTTGAGGATGCTCCGACAGGGCATGCGGGCCAACTCGCTATCGCCGGATCGCGCTGCATGACGCGCTCCGCGGCCAACCACGCTTGCACCAACGCACTTTCTGCGTCGGACAAGGAGAATGCAAGGGCGACCCATCGCGCGCCGGTAGAGTCGCACAAAAAGCGCAATGGCTCAACGGGCGTTGCGCAAAAAGCGTGAGAAAACCAGCCGCAAGCGGGCAGCCGGCGCTCTCGATGCTGTGCTGGAACGGCGGCGAGAGTAGGGACGGGCGCAGGCCGGGGCAGAACTCCGGAGCTGCTTGTAACGGGCCTGAACAGACCGGGGCCAGCCCCGATCGGAGCTGGCCCCGGTCTCGTCCGGCCAAAGGCGAACCGTCTTGTGCTTTGCCCCCTATACGGCGGCAATGCTCACGTCAGAAGTTCGTCGATCTGGTCACGCAGGCTGCGCAGCCGCTGCCGCTGGCCGTCGTCCAGCGTATCGCGCGCTTCGCGGATTAGGGTGATCGTCTTCGCCACCTTCCCGATCGAGGTTTCGAGCGAGCGGCGACGCTTCCAATCTTCGGTTTCGTCGGCGTTCCGCTTGGCCTCGCGGACACCGCGGACGGTCAGGCCGCCGCCGGCCTTCGCCTGCTCCCAGAGCTTGGCTTGCAGGGAAGGGTCGCTGACCGCCGCAATCTCTTCCAAAACGGACCGCGAAACGCTGTGTCGATACCCGACTGCATACTCGTCCAAAATGGATTGCGGCAGACCGAGGATGCTGAGCGTGCGCCGGACACGTCCCTCGTCGAGCCCCACGACTTGGCCAACTTCCTCCACCGAGTAGCCGTGATTGCTCATCAGCTTCGCGTAACCGTGAGCGAGTTCCAACCCATCGAGGTCGACACGCTGGACGTTCTCGATCAGCGCGATCTCGTGAGCGTTGCCCTCGGTCACGATGGCGAAAATGGTGGGCCGCTCAAGCAGCTGATGCGCGCGCCACCGCCGTTCGCCCGCGACCAGGATATAGTGGCCCGGCTTCTCCGGTGCTGCCTGGACGGTGATGGGCTGCAGCAGGCCATCGCGCTCGATGGAGTTGGCGAGGGAGGCAAGAGCCTCCTCGTCAAAGTGGCGGCGCGGCTGGGACGGGTTCGGGCTGATCCTGTCGGTGTCGATCTCGACCACGCGCGGGAAGTTGTTGCTGAGGCCGAACACCCCCGTCGGCCCTGGCCGGTCGCCGCGCACGACCGTCTCTTCGGCGGCGGAGCGGCGCGCAAACTTCTTAGGCGGCATCGGCGGTCTCCTGGCCGGCATAGCGGCTGTGGAGGGCCGCGGCGATGGCGTCGAAGGTTTCGCGGCCGGGCACCGTCGGCATGCCGTCGATGGTGACTTCGCCCGCGGCGGCGCTCTGCCCGTAGGCGGTCGAGCGCGGGATCGGCTCGAACACGGTGAAGCCGGCGTAGTTGGTGCGCATCTCGTCGAGCGTGGCCTGATCCTGCGCGAGACGTTGGCTGTACATCGTCGGCACCAACCCCAGGATGTTGAGCTTGGGGTTCATGCGGCGGCGGGTCTTGTCGACGGTGTTCATGAGGTCGGCCACGGCCCACAGCGCAAAGGCCTCGGTCTGCACGGGCACCAGCACCAGTTCGGCGGCGGTCAGCGCCGACACCGTGACGTTGCCCAGCGACGGCGCGCAGTCGATCACCACGAAGTCGTAGTCGGCCCGGGCCGTATCGATCTTCTCGCGCAGCTGGGAGATCGACAGCGGGTCGCGGCCGATGTCGGTCTCGGCGCCCGCGAGCGTCAGGTAGGTCGGCACGAGGTCCAACCGCGGCCACTTCGTCTGCAGTGCGGCGTCCTTGATGGGCAGGTCGGTGGTGAGCAGCTGGTAGGTGGTGCGCCGGCGTTCCTCGACGTTGATGAGATCCTTCATGGACAGGCCGAGGTGGCGCGAGGCGTTGCCCTGCGGGTCGGCGTCGATCACGAGCACCCTGTAACCGCCCAGCCGCAGAGCGTAGGCGAGGTTGACCGCAACGCTGGTCTTGCCGACGCCACCCTTCTGGTTGGCGACAGCGATGGTCATAGCGTGGCGCGCCCGCCGGGAGGCGATGGCGTCGTCGATCACTTCGACTACGTCGCGGGGCACGCGCTGGCTGCCGCTTTCCCAGCGGCTGATCTGCGCCCGGTCGTAGCGGCGGTTCATGGCCTCGTTGAGCCAGGAGGCGAAGTCGGCCTGGTTGATGTTGAGCGTGGCGCGTAACGCGCGGACCCGTTCATGAGGCTGCATGCTGGGCTCCGGTTGAATCTGGCGAAACCGATCGTAGTAAGTTGAGCCAATTCTGTCCAGAGGGTGCGATGCGGTTCAACTCGGCAAAGGGGCGCCCCTGGACCGCACAGGGACCGGACAATGGTCTTAGGCGACAGGGCAAGGGCCTCTTACTGTTACAAAGTTATAGAGTGTTATAGAGTTATAGGCGCGAATCCACGTTGCTGAACAAGGGATTGCAGGGCGTTTTGTCCGCGTCACGCCAGATCTATGTCCGGGTCACGCCACCGCCATGTCCGCGTCGCGCCAGCTGTATGTCCGCGCCGCGCCAGAGGAATGAATTCATGTCCGCGTGACGCCCGTGGATAACCCTGTGGGTAAGTGGCCGCAACACGCCTATGTCCGCGTCACGCCACAAAATCGACCTGAACGTCCGCGTCACGCCAGTGAATTGGCGCTCCTATGTCCGCGTCACGCCATCGTTCGGGGAGCTATGTCCGCGTCACGCCACCGGCTCCGCTTCCTATGTCCGCGTCGCGCCACTAGAGCCGAAGAGGCCAGGGGTGACTCGGCCGCGAATCATACTCTGGCATTTTTCTAAAATGCATACGGAGCAACCGCCGGAGCACATAACCGAATATGCCAGCAGCGCGTTGTTGCAAAATGGTAAATCGGCCGTCAAAGGGGTGGATTTCCCCCCATCATCATACTCGCCAACGCGACCAGATCAGTGGCGTGACGCGGACATTCGCTCCACCAGCACTGGTGGCGTGGTGGCGCGACGCGGACATAGACCGTGTCCCAGCTGGAAATTAATGGCGCGACGCGGACATCGGGGCGAACGGCGTGGATATTTCGAATGGGGTGAGGCAGAACAGGGAATCATACACGAGAGGGTCGTGGCGATGGCGAGGGGCTCCACACAGCTGGTGACGCTTGAAACGGATCGGCAGCTTACGCTTCCGCTGCTCGACTCGCCGTTGACCGGGTCAGTCAAGGGGGAGCGGACCCTCATGACCCACAACTTCTTCTCACTCAGCCGGGAGCGGGTGACGAAAATGCCCCCCTTCAACGACGGGCGCGTGACGATCGAGATCAAGTCCAACGAGGACGGGGTCGCGACCATCTGGGATAAGGAGTTGCTGCTCTACTGCGCCAGCCTGATCCAAGAGAAGATCAACCGCGGCGAGGAGCCCCAGCGGGAGATCAACTTCAAGGCCAACGACTTTCTTGCGGTCACCGGAGCGTATGGCGGAGGGTCGGCCTACAGCTCCATCGTAGACGCGCTGAAGCGGCTCAAGGGAACGACCATCACCACCAACCAGTTTCCGGATGAGGACGGCTCGTCGGGGGAGAAGCACAGCTTTTCGTGGATCGACGATTACAAGTTCCGGTATACGTGGCGCAACACCAAGAGCGATGGCAAGGAAAAGGTCCTGTCGGCGATCCGGGTGGAGCTGAGCAAGACGGTGCTCGATGCCATCAAGCGCGGGATCATTTTGACCTACAACAAGCGGTATTTCGAGCTGACGTCGCCCATCGAACGGCGGCTGTACGAAATCGCCCGCGCCCACTGCGGCGAACAGGTCCACGGGTTCCGCATCGGCTTGGAGAAACTGCGGCAGCGGATCGGCAGTGAGCGCGACCTGCGGAAGTTCAAGGCCGACCTAGTGGATTTGTCAGAGCGCAAGACCCCGCTCCCGGACTATTCGCTCGTCGTGCTGAACGGCACTGAGCCGGCCCGGAAGGGGGCGGGCCGCCGCACCCCGCTGAACAAGGTGAAGGTGTTCTTCTTCAAGCACACGAGCTTCTCCGACATCCCGACGATCCAGAACACCCCAATCATCGAATGAACGGCCCGCAGACCATGGACGTGATCCCCTTCCACCTGCTCGCCGTCCGGCGCGCGCTTGCGCAGAACCGCAGCGCGGAAGCGGCGTTCGACCGCCAGAACTGGGCGCGGTTCCGGCGTCCTCTGGCGACGGCGGAGCTGGCCATCCTGAAGCTGGTGGACGTCACCGACGACAGCCGCTGGGCGGAGACCATCGAGGGTGAGCCGATGATCCTTGGCGTCTACGCCGACGGCAACGACCGTTACTGGCAGGTGCGGCTGCTGGGCAGCCTGCGGGGGGAGCGCTGGGTCATCGAGCCGCTCGGATCGCTGGAGGCCGTGACCATGCGTTACGGCGAGGCGGTCGAGTTCTGACCAGACGCCAGGCGCAGACCTTTTAAATCCCCATCCGTTACGGACGGAAAGCGAAACCCGTCCTCTAATTAAACGACAGAAGGACTCCGAAACTGCATTGTTGTCCGGCCGCCTCCATGCAAACTGGGGGAAGTCAAGGACAGCTGGAGTTCGGTCTCATGCTGCGCTTCTGCTCGTTTCACCCGGACAATCGGATACAGACCGGACGAAAACACGCCCACGCGTGCGGAAATCCCGACGATCATTATCGCCGGGTCGCTCTGCAGGTGTTCGTTTCGCCGCGCTTTCTTCGGAGGAGATTCCATCATGGCGACCGCCGCCCCCACCGCCGCCCCCACCGCCGTCGCTTTCGCCGTTCCGGCCCGAGGCCGTCGTCGGCCGCGTCTCGCCACCGTTGACCGCGTCGCGGGCGACCAGGCGTCCCTGCAGGCCCTCGCCGAGGAGGTGCGGGCGTTCCTCGTTCCCCTCTGGCAGGAGTACCACGCGACGCAGCGCACGATCTGCCGTGTTACCAAGGCCATCTACATGGTGGCGGAGGACGCGCCGCCCAGCACGGAGATGCATATCTTCGCCGCGCGGTTCCTGGCGGACCTTCTCAACGAGGCCACCGACACGACCTGGCGCGTGGAGGGCGGCAGCCCCGTGTGGGTCGAGGACGGCCGCGGCGGCGTGCGCGCGGACGGCATTTACCGGCCCTGCGCTTGGGCGACCAACGGGAGCTGGATCGTCAACGTCACCGGCGACCAGTACGGTCTGCCCGCCGTGACCGTCTGCGCGGCCGCCACCCCGGACTATGTGGGGAACTGCACGGCGGAGGACCTACGGCCGTTCCTCTCGCGCGCTGACGAGTGGGTGGCGCGCTGGATGACCCTGTGGCTGCGCCGTGGCGCGTCCCCGAGCAGCCCGGAAGGGGAGGGGGAGAAGGGCTGAGCCGCGGCCCGACCGTCGAACGCCCGTCAGCCTGAAGGGAGCCGGAAGCCATCAGGTTTCCGGCTCCCGGCCGTTCTGGCTGGGATCAGCACGCCCCAGCGTCCCGGTTCAGCCGCCGGCCAGCAGGGCGCTGATCTGGCTGGGCAGCAGCGATCCGACGCCGGCGTAAACGTAGCCGAGCACCACGGCGGCGGTGCCGGGGTGGGTCGCCTCCCAGTACATGCCGCCAATGGCCCCCAGAGCTGCGGCACCCAGCGGGTTTTTCAGAAACACATTGAGCAAAAGCGGAAACAGGTTCATCGCAGCCCCCGGTGATGGTCGGGCGCGATGATCCCACGACGGCGGCGTGAAAATCCCGGCACCCAGGTGACCGCTGGCGTGACCGGGCGCCGGGAAAACAGGGCGCTGCTTCTACCCCCTGTTCGATGGAGTGCTCGCCAGCAAGGCGGCACTGCGGATCGGTTGAGCGCTTCTCCGCCGCTTTGGCAGGATCTTAGGTCTGCGACAGGTTCAGGTTCCGGACCTGCCGGCGCACCCAGGCATCGCGA
This sequence comes from Azospirillum mesophilum, assembly GCF_053470405.2. Lineage (NCBI taxonomy): Bacteria > Pseudomonadati > Pseudomonadota > Alphaproteobacteria > Rhodospirillales > Azospirillaceae > Azospirillum > Azospirillum mesophilum. The sequence continues at coordinate 9,894 of NZ_JBPXMQ020000060.1, read as the reverse complement.
TATCCCCGTACGGCCGCGATCCGCTCCACATCGGCCTGTGACCGGACGGCGCGCATCAGCGTGATGTACCGGGCGTGCCGGATGTGCTCGTCCGGCATGCCGCCGATGGAGCGCGACCAGCGTGGCGCCGTGGAGCTGGGCTCATCACCGTGGGCGGCGTTTTGGGCGCGCGACGGCCAGACCGTGCCACAGGACGGGCAGGCCTCGGGGAAGTCGGTGGGGCGCACCACGCGCGAACAGGAACGGCAGCGCCGCAGCGGGCCACCGGGCCGTCGCGCCGTCGCCGGGCAGCCGGCCAGCGACCATTCCCGTGGCTCGTCCGGCAGGCCGTGGCGCGCGACGTTGCCCGCCATGTCGATCAGGGTGCCGTGCGTCTTCCCTTCGAACAGCCGCGTGAGCCGCCCGGCCTGCTGGAGATAGAGCGCGCTGCTGCGGGTCGGGCGGAGCATGATCCCGACCTTGGCGCCGGGGCAGTCGACGCCTTCATTCAAAAGGTCACAGCTCACCACGACCTGGAGACGGCCGTCGGCGAGCGCCGTCAGCGCGCGGTCGCGGGCGGCGTCGCTCATGGTGCCGTCGACCGCCTTGGCGGCGTAGCCGGCGAGCGTGAACTGCCGGGCGACCGCCTCGGCGTGGGCCACCGACACGCAGAACACGAGACACGGCTCGGACGCGGTCATGGCGGCGTAAAGGTGGACGGCGGCGTTGGTCACCTCCGGCACGTCCATGACGCGCGCGAGTTCCTCGACGTTGTAGTCACCTGCCGTGACCGATAGGGCGTCGAGGTCGACGTGGAGCGGCGGGCAGAACACCTCCAGCGGCGACAGGTAGCCAGCCGCCACCAGTTCGGCGTAGGACGGCCCGTGGACCGCGACCGAGAAATGCCGCCCGAGGCCGGTGCCGTCGCGCAGCCAGGGCGTTGCGGACACGCCGAACAGCGTGGCGCGCAGCCGGTTGAACAGGCCGCTCCACGTCGGGGCCAGCGAATGCTGGGCCTCATCGACGATGGCGAGATCGAGGCTGTCCAGCCAGGGGCGGTAGGGCTTCTCGCGGGCGACCAGCGTGTTGATGGAGCAGACCGCGATGCGGTCACGGAACAGCAGGCGGCCCGGACGAACCAGGCCGTGTTCGAGGTCGAGCTTGCGCAGCGCGCGTGAGGCTTGCCGCAGCAGCTCCTCTCGGTGGGTGAAGATGCCGACGCGCCCGCCGCAGCCGGCGATCTCGTCGGCGACGCTCGCCACCACGGGCGTCTTTCCACCGCCGGTCGGCAGGCAGTAGAGGATGTTCCGCCGGGCCTCGATGTGCGTCAGGATTTCCGCACGCCCATCGGCCTGATACGGGCGAAGCTCGAAGGGGGCGCGTCGTGGCTGGGCCAGAGCGAGAGTCATGGGCGAACCGGCAAGGGGAGGGCGCGGGGATGGGCCAGGGAAGGGGGACAAGGCGGAGAAGAACCAGNNGGGCGAACCGGCAAGGGGAGGGCGCGCGCCGGCACAGGGCCGGCGCGCCGGTCAGGCGACGATCAGGCGATCAGCCGCTGCTCGGTCAGACTGTTCACCTCCGCGATCCAGGCGTCGAACATCTCCCGCGCGTTGCCCGGCTTCCGGGTCTCGCGGAGCTGGTCGTAGGCGGCCTGGGCCTCTTCGGGCGTGGCGAAGGCGCCCTGCTGCACGGCCCACCCCACGGCGTCCGCCGGCGAGCGGAAGGACAGGGTGCTCGGCGCGTAGACGGCGGCTTCGATCTGCTCCGGCACGCCCTTCCAAAAGCCTTCGGTGTCCCAGATGACCATGCCGCTGCGCCCGGCCCGCGCCCACTCCACGCGGATGCCCCGGCGGCCGTTCTCCTCGACCACCTCTAGCACCATGTTGAGCGACCGCAGAAGGCGCTCACGCTCGGTTGAGGGCAGCGTCTCGCGCGTCGTGGCGCGACCCTCAAACACCCCGTCCTCGACGTGCCAGATGTACAAGACGTCGGTACCATATGCCGATACGGTGTCTTGCAGCAGCCGCATCTTCTCGGCCTTGTCGACGAACGCGGAACTCTTATTGCGGTTGCGCCCGGCCGCGTTGTCGAGCATGGCGCGGGCGACGGAGGCGCCGATGAGCGCCGTAACGGAGTCAACCGCGATCGTGGCGATGCCGCTGCCCGGCATGTTGGACTCCAGGAGGTCCTGGATGCGCTCGGGGGAGCGGTTGTCGGACGGGGTGTCGGACAGTTCATAAAGATCGCCGCCCTTGATCTCCTGGCGCCGCCCGTCGGCGTCGATGATCAGCGCCGGCTGGCGCATGGCCGCGATGAAGTGCGACTTGCCGCAGCCGGGTCGGCCCTTCACCGCCCAGCGGCGCGGTGCATAAGCATCCTTGTTCACCTTTCGAAACGCCATGGCACGTCTCCTTGCAGCGCGATGAAATCTGCAAGTAACGTAAGGCGTTGCCACAATGAAAGCGACGGTTCTGTATGGAACGAAGCGCGTTTAATCTCTAGACACGATGTTGGCGTTTTGCATCCATTAAGGACACCGAAGAGGTGGCGCCGTGAACGCGCAGTCCTCGCCGGACTCGTTCCGGTCTGCGTCCGGGATGGATCAGGTGCCGCCGGTCGCGCGCCAGGCGGCGGACCATTCGTCCCCGAGCCGGAGGAGCTGGTCGATGACCGCCTGCGCGGTGGCCGGCAGGTCCTCGGCCCCCTCCGCGTCGAGAGCCCACGGCACATCGATCTGCCGCAGGACGGTGGCGAGCCAGCCGCCGGGTGTGCGCTCGACCATCCAGACGGGCTCGGCGTCGGGCCGCTGCGCGCCGCTGGCGTCGGCGACGAAGCGCTGGGCGCAGGCCTCGACCCGCACGCTGTCGCGCGACGCCGAAATCACGCGCCGAACGCCAAGGGCGCCGCCATCGGCGTGGATGCCGTCTGGATCGCCGCTGAGACGCACCAAACAGCGGGCCGGCGCACCGCCGCGGTCATGCCGCAGCAGCGCGTCTTCGAGGGTCGCGGCGACGTTTCCGCCGCGCGTTGGACCGTTGGCACTGAACATGGGGTTTCGGGCTCCGTGGCTATCGCGGGCCACGCCGGGCGTAACGCCGACCGCAACTATACCGGCACGCCGGCCGGGTCAACCCAGCAGCGCGTCGTGCGTCCAGACCAAGTTGGACGGAGGGGCCGTTCCGACCGCCTCAAACTTCTTGACCTCGCCGCGCGCGACGGCCTCCTCAATCAGCCGCAGCATGTCCGTATCGGGTGCGGAATGGGCCGCCGGGCGACCGAAGCAGAGGCGCGGCAGAGAGCCCGTGCGCTTCCTGGCCGGGCGCTGGGCGGGGTGGGGGTGGGCGGAAGTGGGCATGGGGCTCTCCAGAGATTGGGGCGGGCTGCCACCGGCATCCGGCGCGCCATTGAGCGCGCCAGGGGGCAACGTGGCAGGAAAAGACGATGCACTGATCGTCGCCCCGGAAGTGGCGGCAAGTCAAGCGGACCCCGGCAAAAAACAAATCGCGCGCGCAACATTTCTCACAACTGGACAGAAACAATAATAGACGGACAGAAAGCATCGGGTGGTTCTGGTCCATTCGGGACATGGATCACTGGAACCGGCAGCGAGTTGCACGACCATCGCCGGGGCGCCCTTCGGCTGGCCAGGGTAACGTGATCGGGAATCGTTCGTGGGCGCCGGGCGCCGGCCAAGCGGGTCAGGGCGTCTCGCGCCGAAAGCGTTCAGTTGGCGTTGAACCAGACCGACGTGTGGAAACCGGCGGCCAACACATCCCAGGCCCGCCGCGCCGTCGGCAGGCGCAGCGTTTCCGGCAGGGCCGCCGACCAGACTTCGATCCCCAGAGGCTCGCCAACTGGCAGAACAACGACGGTCGGGTCCAGCAACTCGGAAAACGTCGGCAGCAACGAAATGCCGCTGCCGGACAGCGTCACGCGGTGCAGCGCGGAACTGGTGCTCACCGTCACCAGCGGCCCGGCCGCGCTCGCCGCGGCGATATCCGCCCACGCCGAGAAGGCCTGGAGCTGGCTGTAGCCAGCATGGTGCAGGATCGGCCGCTTCGCCAATTCGGCCATGGTCTGCGGAGCCCCGTTTTGCTCAAGGTAGCTCCGCGCGGCGGCCGGACGAAACCGCATCAGCCCAAGCTTCCGGACCACATGCGCGCTTGAGCGCTGGAGCGGAGCCCCGGGCTGCACCAGCAGCAGCTCAATGTCCGCCTCCGCGCCAAGAGGAAGGAACGCCAGCAGTGGCATCTCGGCCGCGAACCGGATCGGCGTGGTGGCTGGGGCGAAGCCACTCGCGAGCGGGGCAAGGATGTAGGAGGTCAGGCCCTCCGGCGCGCTGATCGTGATGGGACGCTGCGCCGAACTGGCCAAGCGGCCCAGGACGGTCTCGAATCCCGCAAGGCTGTCCATGACGGTCTCAGCGGAGGCAACCAGTTTCCGCCCCGCCTCGGTCAGCTCGGTTCCGGTCGTTCGCTTCAGGAATAGGGGCACGCCGGCCGCGCTCTCGAGGGCGGCCATTCGGCGGCTGACGTTGGAATCCTTGATCCCAACAAGCGAGGCGGCGCGATTGATGGATCCCGTCGCGGCGATCGCCAACAGGAGCCGGACCGTCGTCAAGTCAGTCGTCACCGCACCCCCCGTCGCGCAGAATCGCACCACCCCCAGTGGGGGTATGCGCGTATGCTACCGCGGCATACAACCGTGTCCAGAAATTATTCGAAAAAGGGTGCGGATCATGCCTGACGGTTCGTTTGCTCTGCCGGAAACGGAAAACACGCGCCCCGCGCGCACCGCCTCTCGGCACGACAATTCCATCCGGATCTCCATCGCTTCAGGCGCTGACGACATGCAGCGCTGCGTCGCCATCCGCGCGATCGTCTTCCTGAGCGCGCCCGGCTCCAGCTACAACGAGCAGTTCGGCGAGAACGACTTTTCGTGCACCCACCTCCTTGCGTGGGTCGGCGACGAGCCGGTTGGCACGCTGCGCCTGCGGTGGCTCGCCGGCGAAGCGCGCTTCGAGCGTCTGGCGATCCGCGAAGAGTACCGCAGCCTGACCATGCTCCGCCGCCTGATCGACTTCGCCATGCGCCTGATCGCGAGCAAGGGCTACTCCCATGCCTCGGGCCTGACGCGTGAGCGCGCGCTGCGCTTCTGGACGCGGCGCGGGGCGGTCCCGGTCGGTGAGCCGGTGCCGTACCACGAGGAGGCCCTGGTCCCGATCCGCATCAACCTCGCCCCGGCCGCCCACCCGACGCTGGCCGCCGGCCCCGGCCACCCCCAGTACGAAGCGCTGCTGCTGCAGCCCGAATCCCGCCTCATGGAGACCCCGATTATGCGGAGGGCAGCATGAGCCTCGACCTGGAGGACAGCGCCTTACGCAGCAAGAAGCTGCGCGTGCCGGGCCGGATAACGTCGGTGCGCCTGGAAGCGGGCCTGTGGGATGCCTATGACGCGGTGTGCCGGGCGCTGAACTGCACCCGCCACGCGCTCGCCAGCCGCATCGAGGCGCGCCGGGACCGTGCCGGGCTTGGGCTGACCAACGCCATCCGGCTGGTGCTGGTGGAGTACTGGCGCGCGGCGGCCGACGACAACGGCGCGGACGCGGCGCTCGAAAAGGCGCTGTCAGCCATCTCGCCGAAGTCCAGCAGCCCAGTCCAGACGGCGGTGCTTCGGATGCGCGACAAGCTGGCCCCCGAAATGACCCCGCGCCGCATCAAGATTGTCGCCAAGCTCGCGCAGCAGCACGTCGATCCCACCCAGTTCGCCGCGGCGGCGCGTTCGCTATGGGGACCGTTGGCACCGTGGGATTCCCGCTCCGACGTGCTGGCCGGGCAGGCGCTCCAGGACCTGCTGGTGATCGTTGGCGACCCCCCTCCGACACTGCAGCATATGCACTGACACCGCTCATCGCCGGCGTGGCGTCCGGCAGATCGAAAACGCCGACGTCATTCATCGTGCGCTGAACCTCGTCGGACAGCTCCACCGTCCTCACCGGCACTCGGGCCTACAACGGCCGCCGTGGCGAGGGACGGGTCGCATCGGGGCGGGTTGTCGCGCTGGTCATTCCGGAGAGCCGTATGAACAACGGATACTGTCGTGAACCCAATCCGGGGCTGGTCTGTCGCAACGTGGTCGTTGCGGGGAAACGGACATCGCTGCGTTTGGAATGCATCTACTGGGAAGGCCTCAACGACATCAGCGCCGAACTGTCCCTGAAGCGCGATGCCGTGGCGACGCGAATTGACGGATGCCGCGGCCCGGTCGGGATGACCAGCGCGGTCCGGGTCTTCGTTGCCGGCTATTTCCTGGCGCGAGCGCGTGATCCGCTCGCGACCGCGAACGCTCTCTACGCGGCGGCGCTGCACGAGGTGGAGCAGGCGCTGGTGAAAGCGCTCACGCCGAAGCGGGTCCCGCGCGATCAGCTGACCGTGATCCGCCGGCGCCTCAGGCGGCAGATGGCCGCGCTCATGACCAAGGAGCGCGCGGTGGCCATCAGCCAACTCACCCGCTCGGACAGCGATCTGTTCCGGGTCGCGTCGCAAATCCGTGCCTTGTGGGGTGGCAAGGCCGACTGGAGCGAGAAGGAGGACCTGATCGCCGCGCAGGTCGCCATCGACCTCGCCCGCGAATGGGTGGAGCGGCACGCGGTCCAACCGCAAGGAAAGCCGCTGCCGGCCACTGAGACGTCGCGCAAGTCGGGGATCATGCCGGCGGCAACGAGGAGCCGCCGGGCACCGGCACCGGCGGCCATCGCGTCCTAATGCCGCCCGGGGGCGACAATCGGCGCCCCCTACGCGTCCAAAAATTGATATCGCTCATCCAAGATGGACGGTAATTTTCCGCTGCATGTGAATAAGGGGGAGGCGATGCTGGGGTCCCAAAGTGTACTCGAGCGAGCGGGCCTTAGCGCGCATGAGCGCGCGTTGATTCGGACCGCACTCACGGCTGCTCGCAGCAACGACGTGCCATCGGTCGGCCTGCCGACCGGCACGCTGGAGCGGCTAATTGAGTACCTCGTGAGGCTCGAGGAGGCGGTGGGGTGCGGCGATGTCGCGACGGCTGGTGACGTGGCACCGGCTGGGTAAGGCAACCGAATTCGTTGCGTAGAGCGCCGGTGCGAAGCCGGCGTTTTGCGGTTCCCGCGGAGCGGTCGGCCGCCGAAAGGCCGTGCACATCGCGGATGGAATTCAATACGCGTCAAGCAGGATGCCGGACTGGACGCCGGTCCGCGTCAGCAGGCGTTCCACCTCACCCGTGCCGCCGCGAATCTCGATTGATCTGTGCGCCCGCCGCACCGCTTCGATGGTGATGAGCAACGCCCCCTCGCCCTCGGTGTCGAGGAACGACAGGGCGCTCACGTCGACGACCACCGTCCTGGCCGCGATCTCCTGGACCCGCCGAATCATCTCCGGCATCGCGGAGCACGCGATGTAAGTGAGGGACCCCGATAGGGTGAGGGTCACACGGTCATCCTGCCTCGAGATCGTGAATGCAAAAGTCATCGCCGCCTCCCGTGTTCGTCGTGGCCGCGGTTGCCGTCAGCCAGGACTGCCGACGCTCTGCGCCAGCCGGCACAGGTTGTCGCGGAGCTGCATCGCCTCCACTTCACCCAGATCGGCCAACTCGTCGGCCAGCCGCTGCAAGGCCCGGCGCAGCGCCGGCCGGCGCGCCTCGAATGTTTTGGGCCGCAGGGCGCGCGGAGCCGGGCCCGCACCGTCGAGGGGCTTCCAGGCCCGCACGCCGTTGATGTTTTGCCCGGTCACCACCCCGCTGGCTTCGCTTGCGCAACGGAGGATCACGTCGGCCGTGAACACCAAGCCGCTCCCGTGCTCGACCAAGATGCCCTCGGCGCGGAGGTCAGCGCGCCGCTTTCGGTAGGCGCTGTAGAGACTGCCCCCTTCCTCGGGCCACGCACGAGCGCCATGCGGAACCAGGAAGCCACCATCCGGGAGCAGATAAGCGATCACTTTTATGGTCTTGTAGTCGAGCCGAAAAGCCCGCGAGCCCATGCGCGCCTGCTCCATCGTCGGTTCCTCAGCGTGGTGACCCGACCAGGGAGGACCGACCCTGGCGGAATGAAACGTATCGGAAAGATTGGTGCGCAAACTACGATCGCGCCGCAACATGCTGGTGTATGAAGCGACGCTTTGTCGCAAAGCGGCCGTGGCGATGCTTCCTCCAGCAACCGCAAGGCGCGGGGTGCGGGTGGAGGTCGGTGTGCGCCCTCTGCAGAGGCCGGACGCGCGTTGCACTTGCGCGCCGCCGCGTCAGCAGGTTAGCTCCCCAATGCTAGGAATCCTGGGGTGCGCTGGGGTTCCGCCACGAACGGGGGACAGAAGATGACGAAATCCGATCTGATCGACGCCATTGCGGCCAAACTCGGCGGCAGCAAGGCCGACGCTGGGAAGGCACTCGACGCCGTGCTGGGCAGCCTCCAAGACGCGCTGACCAAGGGGGAAGCGGTCAAGCTGCCCGGCTTCGGCCAGTTCGAGATCGCTGAGCGCGGCGAACGCACCGGGCGCAACCCGCAAACTGGCGCGGAAATCACGATCGCGGCCTCCAAGCTGCCGAAGTTCTCGGCGGGCAAGGCCCTGAAGGACGCGATCAACGGGAAGGCCGCCTGAGTTTAGCCGGCTGACCGAGCCGGAAGCGGGGTGGCCGCCGAGCTGCCCCGCTGTCCACCAACCTTTTGTTAATAGTTGCGGCGAACCATTGGGCGCGCGATTGCAGGGAGACGCCCATGCCCGCCGATCTGTCCCACATCCTCTCCATTGGGGTTTCGGCCCGCGCGCTGTTCGATCTCGAAGACGACCATCAATTCTTCCTGGCCAACGGGGAGGACGCCTACCGGGCCTACCAGAAGGAGCGCTTTGACACGCCCCCGGCCCCGGGCGCGGCTTTCCCGCTGGTCAAGGGCCTGCTCACCCTGAATGAACGCCTGAACCGCGAGGTGGTGACGGTCACGCTTATGTCAAAAAACAGCCCGGACCTCGGGCACCGCCTGACGCGGGCAGCATCCCATTATGGCCTGGACATCAAGCGGTGGGCGTTCACCAGTGGCGAGCCGGTTGGGGAATACCTGAAGGCGTACCAGATTGATCTGTTCCTGTCGCGCGAGAGCGAGTCCGTTGAACAAGCGGTCGACGCCGGCATCGCGGCGGGCGTCGTGTATCCGGCAGCAGCGACCTACGACTTGGCAGACGCCATCACCTTCGCCTTCGACGGCGATGCGGTCATCTTCAGCGGCGAAAGCGAAGGCATCTATGCGGCTCAGGGGCTGGAGGCCTTCGTGGCGCACGAAAAGGAGAACGCCCGAAACCCGATGAAGGCCGGGCCTTTTGGCCGTCTGCTGAAGACCCTGTCGAGCTTGCAGGCGGTTTTCGACGCCAAGGATTCGCCTGTACGCATCGCCATCGTCACCGCACGGAACGCGCCGGCGCACGAAAGGGTGCTGCACACCCTCGACGCCTGGGACATCCGCGTGGACCAGATGTTCCTGCTGGGCGGACTGCCGAAGGCGCCGTTCCTCCAAGTGTTGAAACCACACATCTTCATCGACGATCAGGACGCGCACGCGGCCCCGGCGGCACAACACGTGCCATCAGCACGCGTCCCGTTCCGGGCCGGAGCAACAGCGGTGGATGTCGCGGGTGCCAAGATGATTGGCGCGGACACTAAGGAGACCGCCGCCGATCACGCTTCGCCGGCGGAGAGCGAGTTGAAAGCCGGAGGCGAGCTGGTCGGTTAGCCGCTGGCACGCCGAGTTGATGAACTTGAGCGGGGCGCCCGGCCTCGTCTCGCGTTCTTTGTGTGATCGTTCAAAAATGTTTGCACATCGACAAGAAAGTCTGCACATGGACAAAATAGTTTGCTCGCAGTCGAGATCAGGCTTCCCCGCGGCATGCTCACTTG
>NZ_JBPXMQ020000059.1:0-30256 GCF_053470405.2 Azospirillum mesophilum | reverse complement strand
CTGCGCTCAACCCAACCGACGAATGCGCCCTCTTGTAGGTTGGGTTGAGCGCAGCGAAACCCAACATGGCACGCTCGCCCCTTACGGGAACGGCTTCACCGTGTGCAGGTGGTTCAGCGGGCCGTGGCCATGGCCGAAACCGGGGGCGGTCAGGATGGCCGTTTCCACATAGGCCCGCGCGCGGGCGACCGCGTCGCGCACCGACAGGCCCTGGGCGATGCCGGCGGCGATGGCCGAGGACAGGGTGCAGCCCGTGCCGTGCGTGTGCGGGGTGTGGACGCGGCGGCTCTCAAACACCTCTTCGCCGTCTTCGGTCAGCAGCAGATCGCTGACCTGCTCGTCCTCCAGATGGCCGCCCTTCAGCAGCACGGCTTTGGGGCCGAAGGTGCGGATCATCTCGGCGGCGCGTCGCATGTCATCCAGGGTGCGCACCGGGATGTCGGTCAGCGCCTCGGCCTCCGGCAGGTTGGGAGTCACCACCTCAGCCAGCGGCAGCAGGCGCTTGCGGAGGGTCAGCACCGCCTCCGGCTCCAGCAGGAAATGGCCGCTCTTGGCGACCATCACCGGATCGACGACGAGCGGCACGTTGACCGCCCGTTCCTCATACTCGCCGGCCACGGCCTCGATCACCGCGGCGTTGGCGAGCATGCCGATCTTGATGGCGTCGGCCCCGATGTCCTCCAGCACCACCTTCATCTGAAGCGCGACAAAGGCCGGATCGACGGGTACGACCCCGTAGACGCCCGTCGTGTTCTGCGCCGTCAGCGCCGCGATGGCCGTCATGGCGTAGGCGTTCAGCGCGCTGACCGCCTTGATGTCGGCCTGGATGCCGGCACCGCCGCCGGAATCCGACCCGGCGACGATCAGCACACGCCCCTTGATGGAGCCAGAAGTCTTCGCGGCCGGCTTCATCAGATCGCCTCCACGGGGCGGGCGGCCTCCTGGATGGCGGCGGCGATGTCGCCCACCACCTGGAGGACCAGCCCTTCGTCGTCGCCTTCGGCCATCACGCGGATCACCGGCTCGGTCCCCGACTTGCGGATCAGCAGGCGGCCGGCACCGTTGAGGCGCGCCTCGCCGTCGCGGATCGCGTCCTGCACCGAGGCCATCTCCAGCGGCTTGGAGCCGGCGGCGAAGCGCACGTTGGTCAGCTTCTGCGGAACCGGATCGAAGACGCGGCAGACCTCGCTCGCCGCGCGGCCACCAGCCTGGATCAGCACGGCGAGCACCTGGAGCGCCGCGATCAGCCCGTCGCCGGTGGTGGAATAGTCCGACAGCACCACATGGCCCGACTGCTCGCCGCCGACGTTGTAGCCGTGCTCGCGCATGTGCTCGACCACATAGCGGTCGCCCACCGGCGTGCGGACCAGTTGCAGGCCAAGGCCCTTCAACTGCCGCTCCATGCCCAGGTTGGACATGACCGTGGCGACCACGCCGCCGCCCTTCAGCGTCTGTTCCCGCGCCCAGGAGGAAGCGATCAGCGCCATCACCTGATCGCCGTCCACGACGCGGCCGGCCTCGTCCACCATGATCAGCCGGTCGGCGTCGCCGTCCAGCGCGATGCCCAGATGGGCGCCGTGGGCGACCACCTGTTCCTGAAGGGTCTGGGTGGCGGTGGCGCCGCAGCCCTTGTTGATGTTGGTGCCGTCCGGGCTGACGCCCACGGGAATGACGTCGGCGCCCAGTTCGTAAAGCACCTTGGGCGCCACGCGATAGGCGGCGCCGTTGGCGCAGTCCGCCACGATCTTCAGCCCGTCCAGCCGCAGGCCGCGCGGGAAGGTGTTCTTCACATACTCGATGTAGCGGCCGGTCGCGTCTTCCATGCGCGAGGCGCGGCCGAGGTCGGCCGGGCCGGCGAGGTCGGGCGCGAAGGGCTGGCCCATGCGGGACTCGATGGTCGTCTCCACCGCGTCCGACAGCTTGTAGCCGTCCGGCCCGAACAGCTTGATGCCGTTGTCCTGGAACGGGTTGTGCGAGGCGGAGATCATCACCCCGAGGTCGGCGCGCAAGGACCGCGTCAGCATCGCCACCGCCGGGGTGGGAAGCGGGCCGAGCAGCACCACATCCATCCCCATGGAGATGAAACCCGCGGTCAGCGCCGGCTCCAGCAGATAGCCGGACAGCCGTGTGTCCTTGCCGATGACCACGCGGTGGCGGTGATCGCCCCGGCGGAACTGCAAGGCCGACGCCATGGCCACGCGCAGCGCGGTTTCAGCCGTCATCGGCTCGATGTTGGCGGTGCCGCGGATGCCGTCGGTGCCGAACAGGTGTCGCGTCATGGAGAAGCCTCGGGAAATGCCAGTCACTGTACCGCAAACGCGGAGGTGGTGAAATCTTCATCGCTTGGCCCGGGGCCACCGGTCAAGCACCCTTCCGCGCATGCGCCAAAGGGTTACGGGCGGTGATCGGTCGCGCCCCTAATTCGCCGCCCTAATTCGCCGGATGCAGCCCCTCCCAAACGGCGCGCGCCTGCGCCGTTTGGGCGAGGTCGTGCACGCGCAGGATTTGCGCACCCTGGTTGAGCGTCTCCAGCCCGGCGGCCAGGGAGCCGGCCAGACGCTCCTTCGGCGGCTCGTTGCGGGACAGCTTGCCGATGAAGGCCTTGCGCGACAGACCGATCAGCACCGCGCAGCCCAGCCCGTGGTAGAGCGCGGTGTGGCGCAGGATGTCCAGGTTGTGCTCGACCGACTTGCCGAAGCCGATGCCGGGGTCCACGGCGATGCGCTCCAGCGGCACGCCGGCCTGGACGCAGGTCTCCACGCGCGCCTCCAGCCAGTCGAAGACGTCCAGCGCGGCGTCCTCGTAGGTCGGGTTCTGCTGCATGGTGCCGGGCTCGCCCTGCATGTGCATCAGCACGACGGGAGCGGCCTTCTCCACGACGAGCGGCAGCGCGCCAGGGTCGCCCAGCGCACCGATGTCGTTGATGATGCGCGCCCCGGCGTCGAGCGCCGCCCGCATCACCCGCGCGTGCCGCGTGTCCACGGAAACGACCACCCCCTTGGCCGCGAAATGGCGGATGACGGGCAGGACGCGCGCCTCCTCCTCTTCCGCCGCGACGGCGGCCGAACCGGGCCGGGTGGACTCGCCGCCGATGTCCAGCAGGTCGGCCCCCGCCTCCAGCATCGTCTCGCCATGGGCGATGGCGGCGTTCGCGTCGAAGAAGTCCCCACCGTCGGAAAAGCTGTCCGGCGTGACGTTGACGATCCCCATGATCCGCGGCCGGCCGAGGTCCAGCCCGCCGAAGGCCGCGCGGGCGCGCGTCAGCGCGCCGAGCCGCCGGTCGAGCTGTTCGGCCACGCCCCGGCTCCGCTCCCACCCCCAGGCCATGATCTCGGACAGCGGCGCGAAGGCCCGCTCGATGCGCGGCCCTTGGCGGTCCTTGTCGCGGACGATGAGTTCCGCCGTGGCGAAAGCGAAGCGCCCGCCGGCCAGCGGCACCGCCGCCCCTTTCGCCCAGGCCACGATGGGCAGCAGCCCGACCGGGCGCAGATAGACGCGGACATCGCCGTCGCTCGCCCACGGGCAGAAGGAAGCGAGCGAACCGGCGGCGGATTTTGTGGTGGCTTTGGGAGCGGGAGGCATGTCGACGAAGGGTTTGCTGGCGGGAAGCCTTACCCTGTCACGCCGGAAAAGCTCCGCGCAAGGGGAAGCGTCAGGCGGGAACGCCTGACGCTCGGAGTGCGGACGCTTATGCGCTCTTCGGCAAGGGCGCCAGGGCGGCGAGCATCTGTTCCTTGCGTTCGGCGAAGAGGTGGCCCAGCTCGTCGGCGCGCTTGTCGTTCAGCGCCTCCTTGGCCTCCTCGAACAGCTCCTCTTCCTCCTCGTCCAGGTGGTGGCGGACGATCTCGCCGAGCACCTGGAGCTTCGCCTTCCAGGCCGTGCCATCGGCGGGCATGGCGTTCAGCTCGTCGAGCAAGCCGTTGATGATGTGGTGCTCGTTCAGGCCCTCGACCGTCTCTTCCTTGGTGTTCTTGGCCTTGGACAGCGCCTGGTAGAAGACCGCCTCCTCGACCTTGCCATGCGCCCACAGCTCGCGTTGCAGGTCCTCGTAGACGCGCCGGGCCTTGGCGCCGTCCTTTTCGCCTGCCTTTTCGGCCTCATCGAGCAGGCGGCGGACGGTGTCGTGGTCCTGCTTGATCCGGTCGAAGATGCTCATCGCTCGTGTCCCGTTCCCGTTGTTGAGGTGTCTCGACAGGACAACCCCGCGCCCCGGCGGGTGTTCCAAAGGCCGTTCCCCATGGGTGACCGGATGATGGGTGACGGGATGGCGCCCCGGCTGTTCACTCCCCAATCGCCTCATGGTTCCGGGGCCAATCGAAAGGAGGGGTCTTCCATGCGCCTTCAATTGAAGCCCATCGACGAACAGGTCATCGTCATCACCGGCGCGTCCAGCGGCATCGGGCTGGTCACCGCCCGCATGGCCGCGCAGCAGGGGGCGAAGGTCGTCCTGGCCGCGCGCGACCGCGAAGGCTTGGCCCAGGTGGCGGAGGACATCCGCGCCGACGGCGGCGACGCCATCCACTGCGTGGCCGACATGGCCAATCCCGACGAGCTGCGGCAGGTCGCCGACGCGGCGCTACGCACCTACGGCCGCATCGACAGCTGGGTGAACAACGCCGGCGTGTCGATCTATGGCAAGATCGTGGACACCTCGATGGAGGACCACCACCGCCTGTTCGAGACCAACTATTTCGGCGTGGTCAACGGCTCGCTGGCCGCCATCCCGCATCTCCGCCGCGACGGCGGGGCGCTGATCAACCTCGGCAGCGTGGTGTCCGACCGCGCGGTGCCATTGCAGGGCGCCTATTCCGCCACCAAGCACGCGGTGAAGGGCTTCACCGATGCGTTGCGGATGGAGCTGGAGGCGGACGGCGCGCCCATTTCCGTGACGCTCATCAAGCCGGCGGCCGTCGACACGCTCTACGAGGAGCACGCCAAGAACCTGATGGACGTGGAGCCCAGCAACCCGCCGCCCGTCTACGCGCCGGAACTGGTCGCCAAGGCCATCCTGCACGCCGCCCAGCACCCGATGCGCGACATGTATGTCGGCGGCGGGGCCAAGCTTTTCTCGCTGGCGGAGACCTTCGCGCCGCGCGTCACCGATTACCTGATGGAGCGGACCATCACCCGCGCCACCCGCAGCGGCGGGCCGCGGCGCGCGCGGAACGACGCGCTGCATTCGCACGGCGACGACGGCCGCGAGCGGGCCGGCCGGCACAGCTACGTGCGCGAAACCAGCCTCTACACCGAGGCGCAAATGCACCCGTGGATGACCGTCGCCCTGCTCGCCGGGGCCGGAGTCCTGGCCGGAGCCGCCCTGTCGCGCGGCTGGGTGCGCGGCGGCCGGTTCTGGTACAGCCCCGACGAGAAGACCAGCCGGCGGCTGCATCGCGGCGAGCACCGGGGCGGGGAACATCGGGGCGACCTGGGGCAGGAGCGGGAGCGCTTCACCGAGACCGGCGGCCGGCGCGAATTGGGCCACAACGCCAAGCCCGCCTGGCAGGCGGCGGAAGAGAGCGAGGTCACTTTCCCCCGGTAGAGATTTCCCCCTCTCCCATCGGAGATGGGCGAGGGGAACGCTCCCCACCCGAAGTGGTGTCCGACTTACCCCGCGGTCGCTTCCATCACGGCGGAAATCAGATCGCGGGTTGGCTCGCGGGCGGCGCGGACGGCGAGGACGGGTTCCAGCTCGTCCGCCGGGAGAGGACGGCTGAACAGGTAGCCCTGGAAGCTCTCGCACTTCAGGCTGCGCAGGAGCTGGAGCTGCGCCTCCGTCTCCACGCCCTCCGCGACGACCGACAGGCCCAGGCTGCGGCCGAGGCCGACGATGGCGCGCGGGATGGAATCGCCCACTCCCGCCTGCTCCAGGTCGTGGATGAAGGAGCGGTCGATCTTCAGCTTGTCGATCGGGAAGCGGTGCAGATAGCTGAGCGAGGAATAGCCGGTGCCGAAATCGTCCAGCGCGATCAGGCACCCCCGCTCCTTCAGCGCACGCAGGGTGGAGACGGCAGCGGGGATGTCGTCGATCAGGGTGCCCTCGGTCACCTCGATCTCCAGCTCCCGCCCGTTCAGGCCATAGGTGTCCAGCGCCGCCGCCACCTTGGCCGGCAACTGCCCGTCGCGGAACTGCTGGCCGGAGACGTTGACCGCCACGGGGATGGACAGGCCGATGTGGTCCTTCCAGCGGCGAACCTGCCCGCACACCTCGTTCAGCACCCAATCGCCGATGGACTGGACGAGGCCCGTCTCCTCCGCGATGGGCAGGAAGCGGTTGGGCATGATCAGCCCCGCCTCCGGATGGCGCCAGCGCAGCAGCGCCTCCACCCCCACCACCTGGTCGTCGGAAATGCGGACCTGCGGCTGGTAGACGATGAACAGCTCCTCGTTCTGGAGCGCGCGGCGCAGCGCCGCCTCCAGGTCCAGCCGCTCGCGGGAACGGGCGCCCATCTCGCGGGTCACGAAACGGTAGGCGTTCCGCCCGCCGTCCTTAGCGTTGTACATCGCGATGTCGGCGCAGCGGATCAGCCCTTCGGCATCCTCCGCGTCGTCGGGGAACAGGCTGATGCCGATGCTGGGCGACACCACGAAGCTCTGCCCGCCGACCGCGAAGGGGCTGGCGAGCTGAAGCAGCACCTTCTCCGCCACGGCGGCGGCGTCGGACACCGACTCCACCAGTGGTGCGACGATCAGGAACTCGTCGCCGCCCAGGCGCCCCACCGTGTCGGACGCGCGCAGGCCGGCGTGCAGCCGCCGCGCGACGGAGCGCAGCACCTCGTCGCCGAAGGAATGACCGAGGCTGTCGTTGATGACCTTGAAGCGGTCCAGGTCGATGAACAGCACCGCCACCTTGGTGCCGTCGCGCCGCGCCTGCCGGGTCACCTGCCCGATGCGGTCGAACAGCAGGACGCGGTTCGGCAGGCCGGTCAGCGGGTCGTAATGGGCGAGGTAGTGGATGTGCTGCTCCGCCCGGCGCTTGTCGCCGATGTCCTCCACGAAGGCCATGACGAAGGGCGGATCATCGCCGGTGGCGACGGGCTGCAGATGCACGGCGAAGCGGCCCGCCCGTCCATCGGCCAGCAGCAGCCGGTCCACCTCCAGCCGCGCGCTCTCGCCGCCGAGGGCGGCGTCGATGGCCGACACCAGCGCCGGGTCCTGCGCGCGCAGCCGGGTGTCGAGCCCGACGATCCCCTCGCGCGGTGCGCCGACGGCGCGGGCGAAGGCGGCGTTGCAGTCGATGATCTTGGCGTCGCCCCCGATCAGCGCGATGCCCAGCGGCGCCTGGTTGAAGAGCTGGTGCAGTTCCGCCTCGCGCCGGCGCAGGGACCCGGTGATCCGGCCGGCGATCTCCAGCGCGCGGCGGCGCGTGGCGGTCAGCGCCCACAGCAGCGTGGAGAGGGAAACGCTCAGCACGATCCCGCCCACCAGCACCAGCGCCGGCTTCCACCCCTGCGCGTCGGCGTCGAAAGCCGGCTTGGCCTCGTAGCGGACGGTCCAGACACGGCTGCCGACGGCAACTTCGCGCTCGGCGCTCAGGGACGCCTTGTCGGGCGCGCCGCCCCGGCTGCGGTACAGCGGGAAATCGGCGTCGGCCACCCGGCCCTCGAACAGCGTGACGGCCACCTCGCCGGCGCTCGCGTCGAAAACGGCGGTGGCGAGCGGGGCGATCCGCACCGGAGTCAGGACGACCCCGGCGAAGGCGGCGCGCCGCTCCTCCAGGCTGCGCGGCGACAGGCCGCCGCGATAGACCGCCTGATAGACGATGAAGGCCGGCAGCGGCGCCCCGCCCTCGTCGACCTTCAGGGGGATGGCGCGCGTGATGGTGGTCTCGCCCGAATCGCGCGCCTGCTCGACGGCGGCGCGGCGGATCGGCTCGGACATCAGGTCGTAGCCGAGCGCGCGCAGGTTCAGATCGTTGACCGGGGCCGCGTAGAGGTTGACCACACGCTCCGGCCCGCCGGCGTCCGGCCAGATGCGATAGCCGCGAATCCCATCGGCGCGCGCCACCGCCGTCAATTCCCCCGCCATCTCGGAGGTGACGGCGCGGGCGAAGGCGACGCTCTGGATGCCCGGATAGCGCTCCGCAAGGTGGAACCCGTCGGCGAACCGGTTCCATTCCGTCCGCTTCACCTCCGGAAAGGCGGCGTACAGGGCGGCGGCGGAACGGGCCACCTGCACATAGACCTGGAGCTGATTCTCGAACCGCTGGTGCAGTTCCTCGACGCGCAAGGCGAAGCGGCTTTCGGCATCCTCGGCGACGGTTGTCGCCGTGTCCCGCCAAGCGACCAGGGTCAGCAGGAGCGACGCCACCAGCACGAGGGCGGGAATGCGCCGGTCGAGCCCCCGCGGCAGTTCGGGTTCGGCGGCGCCCGGTTCGGACTCGTTCGGTTCGGGTCTGAATGACCTGAGCATGATCTAGCGGGGCGGCCTTGCGCGTCGAGGGACATCGGCGGAACGCCCCGCTCGGCCAGGACCGGAGCACAGCATCACGCACCGATAAACCTTAACCACATTGGCGCGCCGCGCAAAGCGTCTAAATTCGAGACAATTCGCCCACTGCGTGTGCGCCCTGTCGGGATCCTAAAATTCTTCCAGAACCTTCGGACTGTTCTGGAGGAGGGTCGCGATCATGTCGAGGATCCGCTCGATCTTCGTGCGGGTGGCGTCCAGCTCGTCGGCGGTCTTGTCGTCGATGCCGGCTTCCATCAGCATCATGTCGAAGGCGTTCAGGGTCTCGCTGAAGGCCTTCTGCTCGGCCTTCAGCACGTCGAAGGCGCCGAGCGAGCTGGTCAGCGCCAGCGGCGGATCGCTGACGAAGGCGAAGCTGATGTCGGTGAAATGGGCGATGGCCGTCAGTTTCTGCCGGATCACCCATTGCGGAAAGTTCGGCGGCAGTTCCTTGCCGGCCGCGTCCAGCCGTTCCTGGATGGAGAAGATCAGGCCCTGGATGTCCAGGTAGGCGTTCCGGATCTCGCGGAACCGGGGAAAGGTCTTGGGCTTGCCGGCGTCGCGGACACGGCCGAGTCGGGCGTTGTCCTCCGTCAGCTTGCGCGCCATCTGGAGCACGATGTTCGCCAGCTTACTCATCGACCTCTCCACCAAAAGGGCGCTGCCGCCGGATGCTACACCATATGCCCCCAGGTTGTGGAGGCCGCTGTAATATCATACACCTGCGACAGTTCCCCCCAACCCCGCCCTCCTGATCCCAGAATGCCCGCTCACGCCCTGGACAGGGCTTCGGCGATCAGGCCGGCGAGCGGCAGCGCGTTCGTCGGGTGCGGGACTCCGTCACAGGACAGGGGCACGCCCAGCCCGTCCGCCTCGAAACGGGCGGTCACGTCGGGGCCGAACAGGGCGTGCACGCCGAACACGCGGACGGACGAAGCCCCCGCCGCGCGTGCAGCACGGGCGCAGGAAAAGATCGTCTCGCCGGAGCTGATGACGTCGTCCACGATCACCACCGGCTGCCCGGCCAGCGGCGCGTCCGCCGGCAGCGCCACCGTGACGTCGCGGTCGCCGCGCCGCTCCTTGCGGCCGACCAGCGGCGTGAGGCCGAGCGGGCGGGCCACCGCCTCGACCAGCGGGGCCGACTCCTCGTCCGGACCGATGATCACCGTGTCGGACGGAACGCCGGACGCGCGCAGGTGGTCGGCGATGGGACCGGCGCCGGTCAGCGCGACGGAGGGGCGTCCCACGAACACCTCGTCCAGCGTGTGGGTGCGGTGCAGATGCGGCTCGACGCAGACGAAGCGGTCGAACAGCCGGCCCAGCCAGTCGCCGACCACGCTCTGGCTGACCGGCTCGCCCGGGCGGAAGATGGCGTCCTGGCGCATGTAGGCCATGTAGGGGGCGACCAGGCACAGCTCCGTCGCGCCATGGCGACGCAGGACGGAGGCGGCCAGCGTCAGTTCCACCAGCTTGTCGTTCGGCCGGTCGAGCGAGCGGTAGACGACGGCCCGGCCGACGGGGCGTTCGGCCGCCCACTCGGCAGCCTGGGGCAGCCGGACGAGGCTTTCGCCGTCTGGGAAGCGGTGCAGCTCGGCGATGTGGCAGGGCACGCCCAAGGCCTCGGCCAGGCGCCGGGCGCCCTCGGCCGATTCCGGAAATCCGTAGACGCCGCTGTAGGCGCCCCGACCGACGCCCTCATCAACGCCCGTTTTGCGGGCCATGCTGTCCCCCGTCTGGTGGTTGCCGGACATGCGCGCATGCCCGGCGATGCTGCCCGATTATGGCGCAGCGGCACCTTTACGGCGACCACGACGTTCGGCGCAACGTCCGCGTGAAAGCCATAGGGCGGTGCGACGAGATGCCTGCGCGCATACGCCCCCTTGACCGTGTGCGAAAGACAGGCGCAGGCTGCCATCCATGCGCGTTCTCATCGCCGACGACACCGTCCTGATGCGCGCCATGCTGTCGGAGCAGGTGGCGTCATACGGGCATGAGGTGATCCTGGCCAAGGACGGGCAGGAGGCGCTGGACCGCGCCTGGAGCGAGCCCTTCGACGCCGCCATCATCGATTGGGAAATGCCCAGGCTGTGCGGGCTGGAGGTGTGCTGGCACCTGCGCGCCGACCCGCGCACCGCCTACAAGTACCTGATCCTGATGACCGCCCACGACGACGCGCTGTACGAGTTCAAGGCGCTCGACGCCGGGGCGGACGACTTCATCCACAAGCCGATCAACAGCGCCCACCTGAAGGCGCGGCTGAAGGCCGGCGGCCGGATCACCGAGATGCACCGCCAGCTTCTGGAGCAGGCCCGCACCGACCCGCTGACCGGCCTCGCCAACCGCCGCGCCTTTCTGGAGCGCACGCGGGAGGAGATCGCGCGGTCGCGCCGCTACGGCCATCCGCTGTCGCTGCTGATGGCGGACATCGACCATTTCAAGCGCATCAACGACACCTACGGCCACGCCGCCGGGGACACGGCGCTGAAGCGCTTCGCCCAGACGCTGCGCGACGACCTGCGGCCGTGCGACGTGGTCGGCCGCTACGGCGGGGAGGAGTTCGTGGTGCTGCTGCCCGAAACGGCCATCGACGATGCCCCGCTGGTCGCCGAACGGCTGCGCGCCCGCATCGCCGCCCTGGAACTGGAGCATGACGGCGTGCGCTTCAGCATGACCGCCAGCTTCGGCGTGGCCGCCGTGGACGTGCCGGTCATGGACGCCGCCGACGGGCGCGGCATCGAGGCCGCGCTGAAGGGCGCCGATGGCGCGCTCTACCGCGCCAAGGAGACCGGGCGCAACCGGGTCGTCGTCGAGGACTGACGGCTTCCATACGCGGTCCGAAGAATTCGGACCGCTGCGTTCATACGCCACGCAGGCTCCGGCCTTCACGGGCCGCGGTCGCCGTCGCGACCGATGCCATGTTCAAAAAGTCAGAGCCTTTTGAACATGGCATTACTCCTTCTTCTCCGGCGGCGGGGAGCGGACGGCCGTGGCCGCAAGGTACTGCGCGGCGGAGCGCAGCAGGAACTCCGCCACCGCCATGTCCCCCAGGTCGCGGTCGGCGCCGCCCAGCGTGTGGCGGCGGTCGGCGTCGATCAGGCCGGTGGCGATGACCTGCGCGGTCAGCCAGGCGCGCTGCTCCGCGTCCGGAACGCCGGCCATGCGCTCCAGCAGGTCGGAACAGGCAAGGTCGATGGTCCCCAGGCCGGGCCGGTCGGCGGACAGGTAGGTGGTTTCGTTGGAAGGCGCCGGCTCCCCCACGTAGGAGCGGGCGAGCAGGGCCGTTTCCAAAGTCAGGCGGAAGGTCGTGCGGCGCGGGCGCCCCTTCCGGCGCAGGCGCAGCGCCATCATGGTGAAGAGCTGGGCGACCGCCTCCGCCTGCTCCTTCGGAACCTCGTCCAGGATGTCGATGATCTCCGCGCTGACCGCGTTGCGGGGCCGCTTTTCCCCCGGCCGCACCACCGAGGTGGCGAACACGGCGATCAGGGTGCGCAGGGCGTCGGCCTGCTCGTCGGCTGTGATGCGGCCGATCTCGTTGGGTTCGAACATGGGCGCGGGCTCCGGGAGGATTGCGACAGGCTCCTTCCAGCAATGTTGGGACGGCCGGCACAGCGGGGAACCCGCCCCGCCAACCGGGGATAAGCCGTTCGGAAGCGGGAGCTTCGCCGGCCCCATGCCCGCGATCCGGGCGCCGGAGCGGGTCCGCCGGGTCCAGCCCCGTCCCGGCCATGGCCGAAAGAGAAGGACGGTCACCCCATCGCGCCGCCGACGGCTTCGGTGGGTGCCCATTGGGGACGCCCATCCGGGAAAATCACTCCGGGAACAAACGCTTGTCTGTTCTGTTGTTAAAGAGGCAGCACAGGGGATTGTGCCTCTCGATTGGCTCCGCCGCTTTCTCGCAAGGCGACGGAGCCTTTTTCTTTTGGAAAGCCGCTTCTTTTTGGAAGTCTGGGATCAGTTCGCGCCGGGCGCGTCGGTTTCGTTGCGCCACATCCCCTCGCCCGACAAGGTGCCGGGGTAGAAGGCACG
Source organism: Azospirillum mesophilum (assembly GCF_053470405.2). NCBI lineage: Bacteria > Pseudomonadati > Pseudomonadota > Alphaproteobacteria > Rhodospirillales > Azospirillaceae > Azospirillum > Azospirillum mesophilum. The sequence goes on along the minus strand of NZ_JBPXMQ020000059.1, from coordinate 17,785 downwards.
GTCGCGCTCGCCGGAATTGCCCGCCGTGCCGGCCCCGCGCGTGCCGCGCTTCGTCGCGCTGGTGCCGGAGGTCGAGGGCACCATGCTCGTGCCCGTGGCGTTGGCGTCGGGCTCGTTCACGGTGGACCCCGTGGTTCCCGGCGGCACAGCCGACGCCGTTCCCGCCCGCGTGTCCGTCTCGGGGCCGAACCAGTTGCTCGTGTCCGAGCAACCCGCCACGCCCAGCACCGCCAGCGCCAAAGCGCCGGCCTTCACCATCCGTCGCATCGTCGTCCCCTTCGTCCAGCCGGAGCGTTGCTGCTCCCGCCCGATCCAACAGGGGCCAGGACGCTTCGTCGCGCTTGCGGTGGGCGCGGCCCTGTGCATAACGCTGTACAGCCGACTCACGCGCCCTGGATGGCCGCGATCAAGATGGCTGTAAGGAGATGTCCCGTGACCACGACGCCCGCCACCGACGCCCTGCGCGCCCTGCTGGACAGCTACCTGCGCTGCCCGACCGAACCGGCGCGCGCCGAACTGGAGCAGTCCCTGCGCGCTTATCAGACGGAGTGGATCCGCGCCCGCGCCGGGGCCGACGCCCCTCCCCTCGCCGCCCCGGCGAAGAATGCAGCCAAGCCCGCCGCCCCGGCCAAGCCGAAGTTCCCCATCGCCTCGGCCGATCTGGACGTGCTCGAACGCATGGCCGACGGCTGGGTGCCGACCACCGCCGAGGTGCCGCGCTGGGTATGGTTCGAGAACCGCGAGTTGGTGACGCTGGAGGCCAACCCCACCGGCACCGGGCCGGAGGTGATGCGCCTGACCCCCTCCGGCTGGGCGGCAGTCGGACGGACGCCTCAATAAAAAGACCGTAGGTTGGGTTGAGCCGAAGGTGAAACCCAACACACGCCGCCGAACGGACGGTGTTGGGTTTCGGTTGGCGCCTCAACCCAACCTACGGATGCTTCGGGCTTACTTCGGAACCTTGCCCTGCACGCCTTCGACGTACCAGTCCATCTTCAGGATCTGCTCGTCGGTCGCGGACTTGCCTTCGGGGATGACCACCTTGCCGGACTGGTCCTTCACCGGGCCTTGGAACGGATGACGCTTGCCTTCCATGATGTCGGTGCGGGTCTTCTCCGCCGCCGCCACGATGTCCTGCGGGATTACCGGGTTGTAGGGGGCGAGGTACAGCATGTGGTCCTTGAAGCCGCCCCAGGTGTCCTGGCTCTTCCAGGTGCCGTCCAGGGCCGCCTTGACGCGCCCGACATAATAGCTGCGCCAGTCGTCCACGATGGCGGTCAGGTGCGCCTTCGGGCCGAAGCGGGTCATGTCGGAGGACTGGCCGAACACGTACAGGCCGCGCTCCTGCGCGACCTGGATGGCCGCCGGGCTGTCGGTGTGCAGCGAGAGGACGTCGGCACCCTGGTCGATCAGGGCCTTGGCCGCCTCGGCCTCCTTGCCGGGGTCGTACCAGCTGTTCACCCAGACGACGCGGACCTCGGCCTTCGGGTTCACTTCGCGGAGCGCGAGCGTGAAGGCGTTGATGCCGCTGACGACCTCCGGAATCGGGAAGGAGCCGATGTAGCCGATGATGTTCGACTTGGTCATCTTGCCGGCGATCTGGCCGATGACCGTGCGGCCCTCGTAGAAGCGCGCCGAATAGGTGGCGACGTTCGCCGCGCGCTTGTAGCCGGTGGCGTGCTCGAACTTCACGTCGGGGTGGCGCTGGGCGACCTTCAGCGTCGGGTTCATGAAGCCGAAGGAGGTCGTGAAGATCAGCTTGTGCCCGGAGGTGGCGAGCTGCTCGATCACGCGCTCGGCGTCGGCGCCCTCCGGAACGTTCTCGACGAAGGTGGTGGTGACCTTGTCGCCCAGCTCCTTCTCGACCGCGAGACGGCCCTGGTCGTGCTGGTAGCTGTAGCCGTGGTCGCTGACCGGGCCGACGTAGACGAAGCCGACCTTCAGCTTCTCCTGCGCGTCCGCCGCGCCCACACCGAGCGCCAGAACGGCGGCGCCGGCGGCCAGACCCGCCAGGGTCTTGCCCATGGTCCTTCTGTTCACGTGAGTGCTCCCTGATTCGTATGGTTGAGCATGAACATGGGTGTCATGCGGCGCCCCGCATACGCGTTCAGGCGTCGGGATGGAAGACCTTCCCGAGGCTCGCCGGCGCGTTGAGGCGGATGCGGGTGACGTCGCGCGAAATCAGCACCAGGACGATGACGGTAGCCAGATACGGCAGCATCGACAAGAGCTGCGACGGAATGTCGATGCCCAGCCCCTGGACGTGCAGCTGCGCGATGGTCACGCCGCCGAACAGCCACGCGCCGAGCAGGACACGCCCCGGCTTCCACGTCGCGAAGACGACCAGCGCCAGCGCGATCCAGCCGCGCCCGGCGGTGATGCCCTCCGCCCACATGGGCGTGTAGTCCAGCGACAGGTAGGCGCCCGCGACGCCGCTCATGGCGCCGCCGAACAGCACGGCCAGGAAGCGGATGCGCACGACCTTGTAGCCCAGCGCGTGGGCCGCCGCGTGGTTCTCCCCCACCGCGCGCAGGATCAGGCCCTTACGCGTGCCGTAGAGGAACCAGTGCACCGCCGGCACCATGGCGAGGCCCAGATAGACCAGCACGTCCTGCCCGAACAGCGCCTTGCCGATGATCGGCAGGTCGGTCAGGCCGGGGATGGACAGCTCCGGCACGTCCGGGATGGGGATGCCGACGAAGCCCTGCCCGATCAGCGCCGAGAGGCCGACGCCGAACAGCGTCAGCGCGAGGCCCGTCGCCACCTGGTTGGCGAGCAGCAGCAGCGTCAGCACGCCGAACAGCGCCGCCGTACCGGCGCCCGCCAGCGCCGCCACCGCGAAGCCGGCGGTCGAGCTGCCGGTCTGGGCGGTCACGGCGAAGCCGCAAACCGCGCCCACCAGCATCATTCCCTCCACGCCCAGATTCAGGACGCCGGACTTCTCCACCACCAGCTCGCCCAGCGCCGCGAACAGCAGCGGTGTGGCGGCGGTGAGCATGGCCGCCAGGACGGGACCGAGAAGGGACAGGTCGGCGTTCATGCCACGGCTCCCTTGGCAACCCGTTTCGCGGTCTTCTGGGCGCCGAAGCGCAGGCGGTAGCGGATCAGCACGTCGGTCGCCAGCAGGAAGAACAGCAGCATGCCCTGGAACACGCCCGTGATCGCCTTGGGCAGGCCCAGCGCGATCTGCGCGGCCTCGCCGCCGATGAAGGACAGCGCCATCAGGAAGCCCGCCAGCAGGATGCCGACCGGGTGCAGCCGCCCCAGGAAGGCGACGATGATGGCGGTGTAGCCGTAGCCGGGGGAGATGGTCGGGTTCAGCTGCCCGATCGGCCCCGCGACCTCGCCCAGCCCGGCCAGCCCGGCCAGCGCGCCGGACAGCAGCAGGGTCAGCCAGATGATCTTCTTCTGGTTGAAGCCGGCGTAGCCCGCCGCCGTCGGGGTCAGGCCGATGACCTTGATCTGGAAGCCGATGAAGGTGCGCGCCATCAGAAGCCAGCCCCCCGCCACCGCCAGCAGCGCGAAGAGCGAGCCCAGATGCACGCGCGTGCCCGCGACCAGGATCGGCATCACCGCGTCCGCCTCGAACAGACGGGACTCCGGGAAGGCGAAGCCCTCCGGGTCGCGGTAGGGGCCGTGCATCAGATAGCTCAGCAGATGCATGGCGACGTAGTTCAGCATCAGGCTGGTCAGGATCTCGCTGGCGTTGAAGCGGATGCGCAAAAAGGCCGGGATCGCCGCCCAGGCCGCCCCGCCCGCCATGCCGCCGAGGATCATCAGCGGCAGCAGCCACCAGCCGCCCTCGCCGTAGAAGGCCAGCGCCAGCCCGCCGCCGACGATGGCGCCGAGTGTCAGCTGCCCCTCCGCGCCGATGTTCCAGACGTTGGCGCGGAAACCGATGGCCAGCCCGATGGCGCAGAGCACCAGCGGCGTCGCCTTCACGGCCAGCTCGCCCACGCCGCGCACGGACGAGACCGGCTCGATGAAGAAGGCGTGCAGCGCCTTCACGGGATCGAAGCCCATGGCCCAGAACAGCACGAAGCCGCTGACCAGCGTCAGCGCGACGGCCAGGACGGGCGTCAGATAGACCATGGCCCGCGACGCCTCGCCACGGGGTTCGAGACGGAGGAGGGTCATTTCCTGGCCCCCTCCCCAACCCTCCCCCGCCCTTGGCGGGAGAGGGAGTGGGTGTCGCAACGCTCAAATCCCCTCTCCCGCGACAGCGGGGGAGGGTTAGGGAGGGGGTAAGGGGCTTTCATCACATCCTCACACCGCACGGCCCATCTCCTCGTCCTCGTCGGGCGGGTGGTTGAACAGGCCGCCCATCAGCAGGCCGATCTCCTCCACGCTGGTGTTGTGGGTCGGGCGGCTTTCCGACAGGTGGCCGTGGAACAGCACGGCGATGCGGTCGCTCAGCACGAACAGCTCGTCCAGATCCTGGCTGATGACCAGCACGGCGGCGCCCGCGCGCGCAAGGTCGATCAGCGCGCGGTGGATGGCCGCCGCCGCGCCCGCGTCCACGCCCCAGGTCGGCTGGCCGACCACCAGCAGGCGCGGCTTCTGCAGGATCTCGCGGCCGATGATGAATTTCTGGAGGTTGCCGCCGGACAGCGACCGCGCCTCCGCCCGGTGCCCGTGGGTGACCACGTTGAAGGCGCCGATGATGCGCTCCGCGTAGGAGCGGGCGCGGCCGAAATGGACGAGGCCGCTGCGCACCAGCGGTTCGCGGGCGTAGCCGGACAGCAGCGCGTTCTCCGACAGGCTCAGCTCCGGCACGGCGCCGCGGCCGAGCCGCTCCTCCGGCACGAAGGCGAGGCCGAGTTCGCGCCGCTCGCGCGGGCCGAGATGGCCCACGGGCCGCCCCTCGATGGTGACCGAGCCGGGCTCGGGCACCAGCTCCTCGCCGCTCAGCGCGGCCATCAGCTCGGCCTGACCGTTGCCGGCCACGCCGGCGATGCCGAGGATTTCGCCCGCGCGCACCTCGAAGGACACGTCCTTCAGGTTGGTCGCGAAGGGGTTGTCGGAGGTCGTCGACAGGTGCCGGACCTGGAGCTTCGGCGCCCCCGCCGTGCCCTGCGGCAGGCGCTCCGGCGTGGACAGCTCCGTCCCGATCATCATCTCGGCGAGGCTGCGCGCGGTCTCGCGCCTCGGGTCGCAGCTGCCGACCACCCGGCCGCCGCGCAGCACCGTCGCGGTGTCGCAGAGCGCGCGGATCTCCTCCAGCTTGTGGCTGATGTAGAGGATCGTGCAGCCCTCCGCCGCCAGCACGCGCAGCGTCTCGAACAGGCGGTTCGCCTCCTGCGGGGTCAGGACGGAGGTCGGCTCGTCCATGATCAGCAGCTTGGGGTCCTGCAGCAGGCAGCGCACGATCTCCACGCGCTGCCGCTCGCCCACCGACAGGTCATGGACGTGCCGGCGCGGGTCGAGCGCCAAGCCGTAACGTTCCGACACCTCCGCGATGCGCTGCGACAGCGCGTCCATCGGGCCGGGATTCTCCAGGCCGAGCGAGATGTTCTCCGCCACCGTCAGCGTGTCGAACAGCGAGAAGTGCTGGAACACCATGCCGATGCCGAGCCGGCGCGCGCCGGCCGGGTCGGGGATGGTGACCTCCTCCCCCTGCCAGAGGATGCGGCCCTCGTCGGCGTGCAGCACGCCGTAGATGATCTTCACCAGCGTCGACTTGCCGGCGCCGTTTTCGCCCAGCAGCGCGTGGATTTCCCCGGGCCGCAGGACGAGGTCGACCGCGTCGTTCGCCAGGCAGCCGGGAAAGCGCTTGGTGATGCCGCGCAGTTCGAGGCGGTGCGGCAGGTCGGACTGCCGAGGGGTGGACAAGATTACGGAATCCAAGGACGCGGATCCAAATTGGGGTGAATGGTGGCCGGCAATGCCAATGCCATGCCACCTCTTAACACACTTGCCCGCGCCGTGCGCCAGCCGTCAACAGCGGAACAGGTGCCCAGCCCTTGGGCAGGTGACGATTTCGGCGCCAACGCCTTGGGCCAACCCTTTGGAAAGAACAGAAAGCATGCCACCTCCGGTCTTGCCACGCCCGCGCTGTTTCCCCAACTATCGGGGCAGCGAGCGAGGTTCGGGAGAAGCGGCGATGGCGGTGGAACAGGCGGGCTATGCGGTCCTGGAGGACCGGGGCGTGATCGCGGTCGGGGGCGAGGACCGCGCCGCCTTCCTGCAAGGGCTGGTGTCCAACGACGTTCTGCGCGTCAGCGAGGCGCAGGCGGCCTACGCGCTGTTCCTGACCCCGCAGGGCAAGTTCCTGCACGACTTCCGCATCGCCGAGTGCGGCGGCGCCCTGCTGCTGGACCCGGAGACGGCGCGGCGGGAGGAGTTCCTGCGCCGGCTGAAGATGTACAAGCTGCGCTCCAAGGTCACGCTGGAGGACCGGGCGGCGGCGATGGTGGCGGTCGCGCTGTTCGGTGGCGACGCGCTGGCGCGGCTCGGCCTGCCGGAGGAAGCGGGCGCCACCGTTCCCTTCGCCGGCGGCGTCGCCTTCACCGACCCGCGCCTGCCGGCCCTGGGGGCCCGCGCCTTCCTGCCGAGGGCCGAGGCGGAAGCGGCGCTGGCTACGGCGGGCTTCGTGCGCCGTGAGGCTGCGGATTATGACGCGCTGCGCATCGGGCTCGGCGTGCCGGACGGCAGCCTCGACCTGATCCCGGAGAAGTCGATCCCGCTGGAAAACGACCTGGACGACCTGAACGCCATCTCCTGGGACAAGGGCTGCTACATGGGGCAGGAGCTGACGGCCCGCACCAAGTATCGCGCGCTCATCAAGAAGAAGCTGTTCACGGTCGCCGTGGACGGCCCCCTGCCCGCCCCCGGCACGCCCGTGACGCTGGACGGCCGCGAGGTCGGCGAGCTGCGCAGCGGGCACGGCGGCACCGCGCTCGCGCTTCTGCGTCTGGAAGACGTAACGCGCGCGGAGCAAGAAGGCATGCCCCTCAAGGCCGGAGACAGCACCCTGACGCCCCGCAAACCGGCCTGGGCCAGCTTCTGATTTCTTCCGCTACTCTGGATTCAGGACTGATAAGGAAACGCCCCACGATTTTTGCGCAACCCGCGTGACCAAGCCCTCCCGCGTCTGTTGTTCGGCTGCCCTTAAAAGGCGACTTGGCAAACACACCAGACGCGGAAGAGCTTGAAAGGAGCGAGTCATGCGGAGGGAAATCATTGCGGCTGCGTCCGTCCTGGCGCTGATGACCGGCGTGGCGATGGCCCAGAGCACCGCCCCCGGAACGGGCAACCCCGCCGCCGGCGGCCCGACCGCGACCGAGAAGAACCAGACGGGCAAGAGCCAGGCCGACATGAACAAGGCCGGCAGCACAGCGGCCACCCAGACTCCAGCGAACCAGACAGCCACGACGGGCGCGTCCAGCCTGACCGGCGGGCAGATGGCGAGCGCCGAGCACATGATGGGCAAGAACGTCTACGGCAAGGACAACGAGAAGCTCGGCGAGGTGGATGACATCATCCTCGACAGCAACGGTCAGGCCAAGCAGCTCGTGATCTCCTCGGGCGGGTTCCTCGGCATCGGCGAGCGGAAAATCGCCGTGGACGTCAACCAGGCCAACTGGGACCAGAACCAGAACCGCATCCAGCTGTCCGGCATGACCCGCGACGACGTGAAGAACATGCCGGAGTTCCAGTACTCCGACACCACGACCTCGCTGAACCGCAACAAGGACAAGGCCGGCAGCACGACCAACGACGCCGCCAGCCGCTCCTCCACCGGCACGGCCAACACCCCGACCGCGCCGTCAGGCACCACCGGCACCCCGTCGGGCGACAAGTCGGGGCAGTAACGCGCGTTGCCCCCTCCCCAACCCTCCCCCGCTCCGCGGTGGAGGGAGCTTCCTTGCCCTCCACCGCTGAAAGCGGGGGAGGGAGGGACCCACGAAGTGGGAGGGAGGGGGCACAGCGCCCACTACGGCCGCGCGACGTGCCAGACGTTGTTGACGCCCTCGCCGGTCGTGTCGCCGACCTTGCTGTCCTTGGACCAGGTGTAGAGCGGCTTGCCCTTGTAGGCCCACTGGCGGGTGCCGTCGTCGCGCGTGACGACGGAATAGTCGCCCGACGGCTTGGCGTCGGCCGAGGCCGCCAGCGGCGGCCAATTGGTCGCGCATTGACCGTTGCAGGCCGACTTGCCGCCGGAGTCCCGATCAAAGACGTAAAGGGTCATGCCCTTGCTGTCGGTCAGCACCGGGCCGGCGGGGGTCTGCCCCGTCTTGGCCGGCATGGCGGTCTGTGCGACGGCGGCCGAGGCCGCAACGCCGAGTCCAAAGGCAAACGCGACAGCCGTGATGCGGGTGATGCGATGCATGGCGGTTTCCTCCCGATCGTGCAGGCCGGGCTCGTGCCCGGCCCCTGCCGATAAGGACGCCCGCCGTCGCGGATTATTCCATCACATCACTCCACCTACGCCCGCAGCAGGTCCACGAAGCGGCGGCAGGCGTGGATGTCGGTGCGCAGGGCGGCGCGGCGCTTGGTGGCCTCCGGATCCTCGCCCCAGGCCTCGATCTGGAAAGTCTCGTCGAGCTGGGAGACGGCGAAGGCCTCCTCCGCGTCGATCCGGCCTTCCACCAGGGCCAGCGCCACGATCAGCGAGCCGCAGGCGCCCGTGGCGGTCTGCAGGGCCGACAGGGTCCAGTCGTCGAAGGCCTCCACCGCGTGGCGCAGGGCGCGGAGTGCATCGGGCGGCTGCGGCTTGGGCATCAGGCCGGCGTTGACGTGCAGCGGCGCGTCGTAGCGCAGAGTCGCCCAGTCCAGAAGGGGCTGCCACAACTCCGCCTGCCGCTCCACCAACGCCTTCGGGTGTTCGGCGCGGTAGCAGAGCAGGTCGGTCTCGGCGTAGGCGGCCACGCCTTCCACGATGGCGTCGCGGCCCTTGCCGATCAGGTCCACCGCCGTGCTGGCCAGTTGCATCAGCGGCATGCTGTCGGGCTTGATCTCGTCGGTCTGGGCCTCCCACTCCGCGGCGACGGCCTGGGCCAGCGGCTCACTCGCAAAGACCAGGGGCGCCTTGGCCGGGCTGCGGATCGGGCGGTTGTCGAGGCGCACTTCGAAGCCGCTGGGGAATCCGCCGGGGACGGCCTCGACGGAGGTGGTCTTGTAGAAACGCTTCATCACTGTCCTTCGGCTGAGTTCGTCTTGTCCAACAGCGCCAGCACCGCGTCCGCCACCGCGCGCCCGCGATGGACGATGCGGTCGGCACCGGCGGCCTCCAGCTCGGGCACCGCGTGGTAGCCCCAGGAAACGCCGACGGACGCCACCCGCGCGTTGCGGGCCATGTGAATGTCGTAGGTCGTGTCGCCGATCACAACCGTGTCCGCCGGCGCCACCCCCGTCTCGGCGAGCGCGCGGTGCACCATGTCGGGGTGTGGCTTGCCGGGGCCGATGTCGCTGGTCTGCAGGGTGACGAAGCGGCGTGTCAGCCCGTGATGGGCCAGCACCGCGTCCAGCCCCCGGCGCGACTTGCCCGTCGCCACGCCCAGCAGCACGCCCTGCGCTTCCAGCGCGTCGAGCGTGTCGCGGATGCCGGGGAACAGCGGCTCGTGCAGGTCGCCCTGGCGGCGGAGCGCCGCGAAGGCGTCCTTGTAGCTCTCGGCCACAGCGGCGTGTCGCTCCGGGTCGAGGTCTGGCAGCAGCAGCGCCACCGCCTGCACCAGCGGCAGGCCGACCATGCGCCGAACCTCCAGCGGGTCGGGTTCGCCCAGACCGTGGGCGGCCCAGGCGCTGGTCATCGCGTCGATGATGGCGAACTGGCTGTCCACCAGCGTGCCGTCGCAGTCGAACAGGGCAAGACGCAGGGGACCGGTCACAAGGCGCCTCCGGAGAAACGGGATATCGGTCGGGCCGACAGCGTCTTATGCTATCCGCAACGACAAAGCGCAACGCCCGACGGAGGGGAGTTAGACGGTCATGGCTACGCTGGACGAGGCGCTGCGGGCGGCGGTGGACCACCACACCGCCGGCCGGCTGGCCGAGGCCGAGACCCTGTACGGCCGCATCCTGGACGCCGTCCCCGGCCAGCCCGACGCGCTGCACCTGCTGGGCGTGCTGGCCGCGCAGCGCGGCGAGGCGGAGCGCGGGGCGGCGCTAATCCGCCAGGCGCTCGCCGTGACGGCGGGTGTCGCCGGGCAGTATGCGAACCTGGCCTCCGCCCTCACCGCCGCCGGCCATGTGGCGGAGGCCGCGAGGGCGCTGCACCGCGCCGCCCGGCTGGAGCCGCTGGAGGTTGCGCGCTGGAGCGATCTGGGCCACGCCTGCCGCCGGGCGGGCCACGCCGCCGAGGCCCGCCGGGCGCTGGAAACGGCCCACCGCCTCGACCCGGCGGACGGGCGGACGCTGCACACGCTCGGCCTGCTGCATGAGGATCTCGGCGATCCCCGCGCCGCCCTGGACGCGCACGCCCGCGCCGTCCGGCTGGCGCCGTCGCTACGGGCCTCGCGCCTTGCCGAGGCAGGGTTGCGCGCCCGGATGGGCGACCCCGGGACGGCCGAGCGCATCCTGGGCGACCTGATCGCGGAGGCCCCGGACTTCGCCGCCGCGCACCACAACCTCGCCGCCCTTCGGCAGGCGCAGGGCCGGATGGCCGAGGCCGCTGCCGGCTTCCGCGCTGTCCTGGCGCTGGAGCCCGCCGACGCCGGGGCGTGGCACGCGCTCGCCACGCTGGACAAGGAGGCGCAGCGGCTCGGCTCCGCCCTGGCGCGCTGCCGGCGGGCGCTGGCGGCGAATCCGGGCTTCGAGGAGGCGCGGCTCGACCTGCGCTTCCTGATGAGCCACGAGGTGCCGTCCTGGCATTTCACCATGCTGGCCGACCGCGCCCGCAACGAAGCCTACCGCCGTGCCATCGAAAAGGCGGTGACGCCCGGCTGCCGGGTGCTGGAGATTGGGACCGGCGCCGGGCTGCTGGCCCTGATCGCCGCCCGCGCCGGGGCTGCCGAGGTGCACAGCTGCGAGCTGTCCGGCGCGCTGGCCGCCGTGGCGCGTGGGGTGGTGGCGGACAACGGCTACGCCGACCGTATCACCGTGCACCACAAGCGCTCCAACGAGCTGCGCGTCGGGGTGGAATTGCCGGGCCGGGCGGATCTGCTGGTGTCGGAAATCCTGGACGCCGGCCTGCTCGGCGAGGGGCACGCCCCCAGCGTCCGGCATGCGGTGGCGGAGCTGGTGAAGCCGGGGGCACGGGTCATCCCCGCCGCCGCGACCCTGTGGGCCGTGCCCATCGAGTCGCCGGACATGGCCGCCACCCACCCCATCCGCGAGGTCTGCGGCTTCGACCTGTCACGGCTGGAAGCCTACCGCAACCCGGCCTATCAAGCCCTGTCGCTGAACGACCTGCCCCACCGGCGCCTCGCCGAGCCGGTCATGGTCGGGCGCGTGGACCTCGCCAACCCGCCGCCTCCGGGACCGGTCGGCGCCGGGACCTTCCAAACGACCGTTGCCGGCACCGTCCAGGCGATAGCCTTCTGGTACGACCTGCACCTGGACGAGGAGATCACCGTCTCTACCGGCCCGGACGGCGAATGCCGCCACTGGCTGCAAGCCGTCCAATTCCTGGAACGCCCAGTAACGGTGGCTGAAGGGGACCGTTTGAGCGTGCGGATGCGCTATGCGGCGGGCCGGCTGATCGTCGATTGCCTGTGACGGTGGAAACGGCGGCGCGCCCGCGCAGGGCGCGCCGCAGCATGGCCGATCCGCGCTGGAAAAAGCGGGACCATCACCCCGGCATCAGCGCTTCAGGGGAAGGCCGTTGGAGTCCTTGAAGCTGCCCACGATGATCAGGATGAAGTCAATCGTGGTCCAGATGCCCAACCCACCCAGCGTGATGAGCTGAAGGATGCCCGTGAGTACCTTTCCTGTATAGAACCGATGCAATCCTAAAATTCCGAAAAAGAAGCAAAGGAGCAGAGTCGAAACCCAGCTCTTCTTCGAAACGGCACCCTGACTCAACACATTCGGCGCACCACACTTCGGGCAAGCAACCGCACTCGCCGCAATTTTTTCGCCACAGGTGCTGCAAAAAATCATGCCAGTGCTAATCACGCTGGCGCCGACCGCGACATCAGTCATTGTGTTTACCTGTTCTGTATTCAACCCTCAAAAAAGCCTAAGCAGACAATCCAGAATGCGCAACGGCTTATGCGCGACTTCGAAATGGAAAATGGTCGCGGTTTCCGGTCCGCCGCCGCCATCCGTTCTGCACCCATCATAATTGCCGGGACGTTTTTCCCCGGATCCAGACGTGTCCCGGCCTTACGAATGCGGCGTCGGCGGGGTAACCTCCACGCCGGTTACGATGACGGAGCGACGACGGTGAACAAGGATTTTCGTGCAGGACCAGCCCCTTTGCGCATTCTGGCCCTGTGCGGCAGCCTGCGCGCGGTCTCGGCCCACAGGGCGGCGCTGGAGGCGGCGCGGCTGCTCGCCCCCGAAGGCGTCGAGATCACCGTGCACGACGGTCTCGACACGCTGCCGCACTTCAATCCCGACCTGGAGGACACGCCGCCCGAGTCGGTGCGGCGCCTGCGCGCGGTGGTGGGGGAGCATGACGGCGTGCTGATCGCCTGCCCGGAATACGCGCGTTGCCTGCCCGGCAGCTTCAAGAACGCGCTGGATTGGCTGGTCGGCGGATTCGAGTTTCCGGGCAAGCCGGCGGCGCTGATCAACGCCTCGCAACGGGCGGAGTATGTGCCGGACCAGCTTCGGGTGATACTGACGACCATCGCCGCCCGTTTCGTGGACGAGGCCTGCGTCACCCTGCCCCTGCTCGGCCGCCCCATCGACGCGGCCGGCATCGCCGCCGACCCGGCGCTCGCCGAGCCCCTGCGCGCCGCCGTCACCACCTTCGCCGAGGCGATCCGGCGGCTGCGGGCGGAAGCGGAGGCAGACGCGGCGGCCTGATCAGTCGGTCACTCCAGATCTTCGAACGGATCGCCCTTCAGGCTGGGGCTGAAGCCCAGGTATTTCCAGGTCTTCGCCATATGCTCCGGCAGGGGTGCGGTCACGTCGATGGTCTTGTTGCCGCGCGGGTGCGGCAGGATCAGTCGGCGGGCGTGCAGGTGCAGCTTCTTCGCCACCTCCGCCCCCGGCAGCGAGGCGCCCGGCCCGCCATACTTGCCGTCGCCCAGAATCGGCGTGCCGACGGCGTTCATATGGACGCGCAACTGGTGGGTGCGGCCGGTGCGCGGCCACATCGCCACGAAGGCCGCCTGCTTGCCGGCGTTTTCCAGCACCGTGTAGTAGGTGATGGCGCGCTTGCCGTCGTCGTCGTCGCCGGCCACGCGCTCCCCGCGCGGACCGCCTTCCTTGGCGAGCGCCAGATCGATCTTGCCCTGGTAGGGCTTCGGCACGCCGACCGTCGCCGCCCAGTAGATCTTGCGCACGTCGCGGCCCCGGAACAGCTCCGTCAGCTTCGACGCGGCGAAGGTGTTGCGGGCCAGCAGCAGCACGCCCGAGGTGTCCTTGTCCAGCCGGTGGACCAGCTTCGGCCGCTCCTTCGCGTCGAAGCGCAGGGCGTCGAGCATGGCGTCCAGATGCTTGGAAGTGTTGGTGCCACCCTGCACCGCCAGCCCGGCCGGCTTGTTCAGCGCGATCACGTCGGCGTCCTTGTAGAGCACCAGCGCCTGGAGCGCGGCGGCGTCCTTGTCCGAGATGGCCGGCTTCTTCGGCGCGGGGGCCGCGGCGGCACCGTCCGGCTTGGCCCAGTCGGCCAGCGGCGGAATGCGGATCGCCTGCCCGGCCGCAAGGCGGGTCGAGGTCTCCGCCCGCTTGCCGTCCACGCGGATCTGGCCCGTGCGCAGAAGCTTTTGCAGATAGCCGTGCCCGACGTCGGGGAAATGGCGCTTGAACCAGCGGTCGAGGCGGACGTCGGCCTCGTCCGCGGTCACGGTGCGGGTTTCGACGCTGGCGGCTTTGGTTTCACTCATCGCACGGGTACCGGAACTAGAGAAGGCACGGCCGCGAGGCCGGCAAAGAATCCCGCGATGGTCAACACCATCGCGGGCAGGATGTATCCAGCCGCCATTAGGGCCGTCATCAGGAAAGCGCCACAGCGGCGGCGCCTTCGATCACCTCAGCGCTTGAAGACCTCGGCCTTCACGGTGGCGAAGGCCCAGTCGAGCCAGGGCAGCACCGCTTCCATGTTGTCGTTCTCCACCGTCGCCCCGCCCCACAGGCGCAGCCCCGGAGGGGCGTCGCGGTAGGAGCCGGCGTCGAAGGCGGCCTCCTCCTTCTCCAGCAGCGCCGCCATCTTCTTGGCGAAGTCGGCCTGGGCGTCGGGCGGCAGGGCGTTCACGTCCGGGTCGGTGAAGCGCAGGCAGATCGCCGTGCAGGACCGGGTGGCCGGGTCGGTGGCCAGGAAGCCGGCCCAATCGCTCTTCTCCGCCCACTCCGCGACAATGCGCAGGTTCTGCTCCGACCGGCGGATCAGGTGGGTCAGGCCGCCGAGCGACAGCGACCAGCGCAGCCCGTCGATGGCGTCTTCCACGCAGAGCATGGAGGGGGTGTTGATGGTGTCGCCGACGAAGATGCCCTCGATCAGCTTGCCGCCCCCATTCTTTTCAGGCTTGGTAAGGCGGAAAATTTTGGGCAGCGGGCGGTCGGGTTGGAAGCTCTCCAGCCGCTCCACGGCGCGGGGGCTCAGCACCAGCATGCCGTGCGCGGCCTCGCCGCCCAGCACCTTCTGCCAGGACCAGGTCGCGACGTCGATCTTCGACCAGGGGATGTCCATGGCGAAGGCGGCGGAGGTCGCGTCGCAGATCGACAGGCCCTGGCGGTCGTCCGGGATCCAGTCGCCGTTCGGCACCCGCACGCCGGAGGTCGTGCCGTTCCAGGTGAAGACCACGTCGCGGCTGAAATCGACCTGCGACAGGTCCGGCAGGTCGCCGTAGCCGGCCTGGAGCAGGCGCACGTCGGGCAGCTTCAGCTGCTTGGTGACATCCGTCACCCACTCCTTGCCGAAGCTCTCCCAGGCCAGCATGTCGACGCCGCGGGCGCCCAGCAGGTTCCACAGCGCCATCTCCACGGCCCCGGTGTCGGACGCCGGGACGATGCCGATGCGGTAATCGCCGGGGATGGCGAGCACCGCCCGGGTCAGGTCGATGACCTCCTTCAGCTTCGCCTTGCCGGGCTTGGAGCGGTGGGAGCGGCCGAGCAGCGCGCCGTCCAGCGCGTCCAGGGACCAGCCGGGCCGCTTGGCGCAGGGGCCGGAGCAAAACAGCGGGTTCGACGGCCGGCGGGCGGGCTTCATGGACGCACTACTCCCCAAGGGGTGGGACTGAAATGAGAGGCCGGACGATAGGCGCGGATCCGGGGCGCGTCAATTATCCCCGCACGCGCAACAGGGTCGCCTCGATGTGGCGGATGCCGGTCCCGTCGCAGATGTAGTAGCAGACGGCCACGCGCCCGTCGGCCAGCACCGTCGCCCAGGGATAGCCCAGGTCCGGCGACGGCGCGTCGTCGCGGATGATGAACTCCGGCGCCTCGTCCAGCGTCTGCTTGTACGGGTCCCAGACGCGGGCGCGGATGCCGTAGGGCTTGTGGCGGTAGCCGTAGACGACCAGCAGGCGCCCGTCGGGCAGCGGAACGGCGTCGTAGGGGTGGCCGGTGACGCTCGTCTCCGTCCAGAGCCCCCAGCTCTCCCCCAGGTCGCGGGAGACGGAGGTGACCAGATGGTCGCTCAGCCCCGTGGTGCGGTGGAAGGCGATCAGGCGCCCGTCCTCCGTCAGGTGCAGCGCCGTCTCGCAGAAGCCGGCCTTGCCCGCCGGGTCGCGCGCGATGGTGCTGCGCAGCTCCCACGTCTCGCCCTGGTCGCGGGAGGCGAAGAGATAGCTGGTGTAGGGGCCGCCGGTGTAGGTCGCCATCAGCAGCGTGCCGTCCGGCGCCTCCACAGCCCGCCCGCGCACCGCCCCGCCCAGCATGGGGCGCACGCCGGGGATGATCGGCCCCTGGTCGGGCAGTTCCGGCAGATAGCGGTGCGGCGACCAGTGGCGGCCGCCGTCGTCGCTGAAGCGGGTGCTGCCGCCCCAGAAGAGGAAGATGGTCCCGCTCGTCTCCGCGCTGCCGAGCATGTGGACGCCCTTCTCGCGCAGCCGCGCGCCGTGGCGGGCGGACATCGGGTACCAGGAGAAGCTGCCCATCACGATGCGTCCGGATCGCAGAACCAGCAGGTTGGCGTCCTGGTCCCCGGCCTCCGGATCGGCGGGAAGCGGCTGCGGCTCGCCCAGCGGCTCGAAATCCGGCGAGAAGCGCTGGATCACGAGGTGGGAGCGGGAGTCCACATGGTCCACGCTGTCGAAGTCGCCGTTGCCCTCGGCCGGCTCCCCATGCAGCCAGCGGTGGTCGCGGGCGCGCCGGAAGGCGACCAGCACCGTACCGTCCGCCAGCGTCGCCGCCGAGGGGAACGCCGAATAGAAGCGCCGGTCGCTGAAGACGACCCGATGCGAGAGAATGTCGAGCATGACCCTGATTCGCTGCCGCGCGCCCGGTCCGTCCGGGCGCCACCCACCGTCCGTTGTCCCGCCCGGCGAGTGAAGGATTCCTTTACGGTGGCCGTGGTCCCCTGATAGTCACACGCCCATACCTCTTCAGAACAGACGGCTTCAGAACAGAAGGCGGCCATGACCGAATCGACGACCGCGAACATTCCCTATGGCCGTCACCGCGACCGCAACGACCTGTCGCAGGTGTTGCCGCTGACCACGCCCTTCTCGCTGTTGATCGACCCGTCGAACGGCTGCAACTTCCGCTGCGTGTTCTGCGCCACCGGCGCGCCGGAGTTGCTGAAGGAGGTGGAGCGCCCGCGCGGCTCCATGAAGTTCGATCTGTTCCGCAAGATCGTGGACGACATCGCCGCCTTCGACGCGCCGCTGAAGTCCGTCCACCTCTACAAGGACGGCGAACCGCTGGTGAACCCCCGCGTGGACCACATGGTCCATCTGCTGAAGGCGCGTGGGCTGGCCCGGCATGTGGAGATGACCAGCAACGGCTCGCTGCTGACGCAGGAGCGGGCGGACGCCCTGCTGGCCGCCGGGTTGGACGGGCTGCGCGTGTCGGTCTACGGCGCCAGCAACGCCATGTACAAGCGGGTGACGCGCCGCTTCGACAGCTTCCAGACCATCGTCGACAACGTCGGCTACCTGTACCGCCGCAAGACGGAGCTGGGCCGCCCCTTCCACCTGCACTGCAAGATCATCAACGTGGAGCTGACGGCGGAGGAGCGGCAGACCTTCATCGACACCTTCTCCCCCATCAGCGACAGCATCTTCGTGCACCCGGTCCACGGCGAAGCGCTGGCGGAGGAAAGCGCCTTCGCCGCCGCGCCCGACACGGAGCGCAAGGTCTGCTCGGAGCCCTTCCTGAAGCTCGCCATCAACTTCAACGGCGAGGTGTCGGTCTGCTGCGCCGACTGGAGCATGGGCACCATCGTCGGCAACGTCGCCGAGGAAGCGCTGATCGACATCTGGAACGGCGAACGCCTGCGCGACTTCCGCCTGAAGCACCTGGAAGGCCACCGCGACGAGATCCCCGCCTGCCGAGGCTGCGACTACGTGAAGACCCTGCCCGCCGACAACAACCTGGACAGCTTCGCGGACGACCTGATCGCGAAGTATCGGGGAACTGTCGACTAAAAATTCCCTCCACCGGTATTTCACGAGGCACAACCACTGGCCGTCATCCCCGCGAAGGCGCATAGGCGCTGACTTTAGGCGTTTGGTGCGCCCTGCAACGTGCAACCACCCTTCCATCCCGTCATCCCCGCGAAGGCGGGGAT